>NZ_LEKE01000024.1:0-320468 GCF_001029585.1 Rhodococcus sp. ARP2
ATTCGATGGGAAACCCGCCGTGGGAAGGACCGGGAGTCTCTGCAGCCCTCAGGACTCCGGCGCGGTCCGGCAGTTTCGTCACTCTCGCGTCGTGTAGCTCTCTGCGAGGTGTTCCACAATCATAGGCAAGGCTGACCTAATTTAGCAAGCCCTTCGTCGAACTGGTTCCAACGAGGGCGTAGCGAGACCTTGCGGCGCGCACGAACCGGCAGCCCGGCGGCGACAAAGGCGTCCAGCAGTCCCTGCCCTCGACGCTGAGCGGCCGATTCGCCCCCACCGGCCAAGATGGGGACGTAGGCCGCTGCACCCAGGATCGACTCCCCTACCAGGCCCCAGAATCTGAACTGGTCGACGGGCGCACACCTGGCGACGGCGTCATAAATGGCTCGGAGTGAAGTCAGGCAACGGTGCGCGGTCCAGACAAGGAGCGCTTCTTCACACGGCATGTCGACGACGCCGTCACTGCCGGACTCCCGTCCGTTGGGCGCAACGCGCAGCGTTTCGTCGACCACGCCGGCCCAGTCGATCCCGCCGTCGCTGTCCATGTGGATGAACAGGTTCTCGAGCCCCGGGTCCCATGCGGACCCCTCGGAGACGATCGACGCGGCCACCCTGCCGACCACGGCATGAATAAGTGACGTGGCAACCTGGATCGCCGCAGCTTCGGCGCTGTCGAGATCTTGAAGTGAACGGGCGAACATCTGATGCACCCGATCCCCGCACAGGCCCTCGCTCAGTTGCCACCAACGCCGTTTACCTTCGCCCGCCATGGCGGCAACCGCGTAGACGCGCGGATAGTCAGGGTTGAGTGCTCGTAGGCGAACGCTGGTGCGGCTCAATGCGTTCGACCGGAGTTCGAATTCACGAACATCCGCATGCTGGGTGGTCAAGGTGATGGTCACCGTGCACTCCAATCGGCCGAAGTTGTCTTGTGGTTCTTAATGTAGGTTAGCCTCACCATAATTCAAGAGTAAAGAACTGTGACGCTGGGCACCGCATATTCACAGGAACGTCCCCCGCAGGAAGCGCACCCGCATAGGGTTCCGTAACCTAAGATGCGAATTCCCTGCGCACCAAGACCAGGAGCTCGAACCGCCAGTGACGATGATCAAATCTCTCGGGAACGGACATCCCCGAGGACCCAGCGAGACGTACGGACGGCGCATCGTGCCGCGCGGCCCCGCTCCTGTCCGAATGCGTGTCCTGGCTGGACTTTTCGACGCGGCGGTGTTCCTACTTCCGTTGATCGTCGGCTGGTACATCGTCCAGTCGCTCCGTGACGACAACGGTGGCGGCGAGGCCGATCGAGCAGTCTTCGGCGGGACAGCAATAGCCATCGCCGTCGGTCTCCTTGTGTGGAACCTCGGATTCCGTGAGGGGGCAACCGGTCGGACCTCGGGGAAGGGATGGGTTGGCCTGGTCACGCGTGACGCGACCACCAAACAGCCCATCGGTGTCCGCCGGGCTCTGCGCAGACCGTTCGACCGAAGCGGCATCGAGGTGGTCCGAGAAAGCACGGCCCGCGACGAGGGCTTCGAAGAACTCGCACGCGACAACAGCGTCGGTGCAACTCGCCGGCGCCGCCTGATCGGACTCGCGGTCCTCACCGTGCTGCTCGCGCTTGTGATGCTCGCGAGTATCGCAGTGGGTGCTCGTCCACTGACGTTCGCCGAGATCTTCCACGCGCTCTTCAATTCGGACGGAACTCAAACGGACATCATCGTGCGGACGTTGCGCGCCCCACGAACGATTTTGGGTCTTGTTGTCGGAATTGCACTCGGTATCGCCGGTGCCTTGATTCAGGGACACACGCGCAACCCGTTGGCGGATGCCGGTCTACTCGGCCTCAACGCAGGCGCAGCGTTCTTCGTGGTCATGGCGATCTACCTCTTCGGCTTTACGGCACCGAGTCAATACCTCTGGTTCGCGTTCGCAGGATCCTTCGTCGCCAGCATCGTCGTTTTCGGCTTGTCTTCCATCGGAAACGGCGGCGCAAGTCCTCTGAGTCTGGCTCTGGCGGGCGCGGCCGTCGCATTCTTCCTGCAAGCCATGACCAACGCCGTGATAATCCTCGACCAGACGAGCCTGGACGCCTACCGTTTCTGGGTTGTCGGGTCGGTGTCCGGTCGCGGGTTCGACGTCCTCTGGCAGGTCCTGCCGTTCCTGATACTCGGATTGGTCATCGCCTTGGCAAGTACGCCGGGGCTCAACGTCCTCAGCCTGGGTGAAGACGTCGCAAAAGCACTGGGAACTAACATCGCGTTCAGTCGCACACTCGGCATCGTCGCGATCACCCTGCTGACCGGCGCCGCCACCGCGGCGTGTGGTCCGATCGCGTTCATCGGTTTGGTGGTCCCTCACGTGGCCCGGGCCATCACCGGACCCGACTACCGCTGGCTGGTCCCGTACGCGGGCTTACTCGGCGCGGTCATGTTGATCACCGCGGACATCATCGGCCGCGTGGTCGTGCGCCCTGGTGAGTTGCAGGTCGGCATCATCTTGGCCCTGTTCGGCGCTCCGTTCTTCATCGCTCTCGTACGCCGCAGGAAGTTGGCAAGTCTGTGACGCTCAAGCAGGAACTCCGGGTACTCCCCCGGACCGTCCCCTCACGTAAGTCGATCCGCCTCGGTGGATTCTCGCTGGTCTACCGCCCACTCGCGGTGTCGGTGAGCATTGCCCTCGCAGTTGCGCTGTTCCTTCTGCTTTGCATCAACATCGGGCGGGGCGACTATCCGATCTCGATCCCCGATGTCATTTCGGTCCTGCTCGGCAATGGCAGCAAGACACAGAACCTGATCGTCTTCGACCTTCGACTTCCTCGGTCGCTCACCGCGCTCTTCATCGGTATGGCACTCGGCATTGCCGGTGCGGTCACCCAGACGATTGCGCGCAATGCCCTCGCCAGCCCCGACATCCTCGGAATCACGGCTGGATCGAGTGCCGCCGCAGTGGCACTCATCGTACTCGGCGGGGGTGGCTCGTTCGTGGGACTGCTTGCCACACTGGGGATTCCGTTGGCTGCGCTCTGCGGCGGCCTACTGACAGCAGTGGTGATCTACGCCTTGGCGTGGCGCAAGGGCGTCGAGGGGTTCCGCCTCATCCTGATCGGTATCGGCATCAACGCCATGCTGGTGGCAGCGACGGGATGGCTCCTCATCTCGGCGGACATCAACGACGCTTCTCGCGCACAGGTGTGGCTCAACGGTTCACTCAACGGTGCCACCTGGAATCAGATGTGGCCGGTCGCAATCGCCGTCGCAGTAGTCGGCGGCTACGCGGTGATCGCATCGTTCACCATGGGAGCACTGCGGTTGGGCGACGACAACGCAACCTCACTCGGTGTTCGCTTGCAATCATCACAGGCCAAGTTGTTGCTTTCCGCCGTGGCACTGGCCGCCATCGCGACCGCAGCAGCAGGTCCGGTCGGCTTTGTCGCCCTGGCTGCGCCACAGGTCGCCATGCGTCTGGTGCGCTCCGCCGGCCCGCCCATCGTGGCTTCCGCGCTGACCGGTGCTGTACTGGTGGTAGGCAGCGACGTCATCGCTCGAACAATTCTGCCTGTGGAACTCCCCGTCGGAATCGTGACTTCCGCACTGGGCGGCCCGTTCCTGCTCTACCTGTTGGTTCGTAACAATCGGAAGGTCACAGCATGACCACCATCGCCCAGTCCACCGATGCTCCTTCGCGTCTCGTCGCGCAGAATCTGACGCTCGGGTACGGGGATCGCATCATCGTCGACGGACTCGATCTCGAGATCCCCACCGGCGTGATCACGACGGTCATCGGACCCAACGGTTGCGGCAAGTCGACGCTCTTGCGCGCGCTCGGTCGTCTGCTCAAGCCAAAGGGTGGATCGGTCATCCTCGACGGCAAGGCGATCAGTTCGATGAAGACCAAGGAAGTCGCGCGGGTGCTCGGAATGCTCCCCCAGACTCCTGTTGCGCCGGAAGGGCTCACCGTCGCCGATTTGGTCTCACGTGGGCGCCACCCGCACCAGTCGTGGATCAGGCAGTGGTCCGCGGACGACGAGGGCGAGGTCGCCGAAGCGCTCGAGCTGACCGGTGTCTCGGATCTCGCCGATCGGCCCGTCGATCAATTGTCCGGCGGTCAGCGTCAGCGAGCCTGGATCTCGATGGCTCTCGCCCAGGGAACCGACATCCTGCTTCTCGACGAACCGACTACCTATCTGGACCTCGCGCACTCGATGGAAGTCCTCGACCTGGTGGATCAACTCCACGAGGAAATGGGGCGCACCGTGGTGATGGTTCTGCACGACCTCAATCTCGCGGTCAGATACAGCGATCATCTGATCGTGATGCGCGACGGCGCCGTCGTCGCTTCTGGTGTCCCCAAGGACATCATTTCCGCGGAACTTCTGCTCGAGGTGTTCGGTCTCGAAGCTGCGGTCATCGACGATCCCGTCTCGGATCGGCCGCTGATCGTTCCGATCGGAACCCGGCACGTGTTCGGTGCCGTCGGCGGGCCGGCAAAGCCTGCGTGACGATCGCGAATCAGCGACCCAGAATCGTCCGAACGAGTTTGAATCCCTGACCGATCGTCACGGTCGGCAGGTATGCCCGTCCGACCGCGTTGCCGATGCTCGGCAACGCGGCTGGATCGGCGAATGTCATGTGCATCGGCACGTACCGCGGCTGGAACTTCGATTTGAAGGCCAGCAGCGATCGAAATCCGTACACCGGTTCAAGGGTGCGACCGAGTAGGTCGAGCACGCTGTCCATCATCGCCGAGAAAGTCGTGGCCTCCGGTTCGTTCGCATTCCTCTCGGAGTCACCGGCGATTGTTGCCAGCGGTGCACCGGACAGACTGAGGAACTCGACGCCCTCCTCCTCCAATTTCAGTGCAGCGGAAGCGATGAGGAACTCCATCGCGGGACGGAACCCTTCGGAGCGTCGCCTCATGAAGTCGAGTGTCCACCCGACGACTTTGCCGTCGCGGTACACCGGTAGCCACGACGTGACACCGTGCACGGTGCGATCCTCGTCGACCGCGATCAGGCATCGCACTTGTTCGTCGTCGACCTCGTCGAGTCCGCCGAGGGTGAATCCCATCTCGGGCATCCCCTTGTCCGCTACCCACTCCTCCGAGATCGCGACCATCTGATCCTTGATCGCGAGAGGTGCATGAGGGAAGGAAATCCACTCGGCGGTGATACCGGACTTCTTCGCCCGGTTCAGTGCTGTGCGCACGTCCTGGAACCGCTTTCCTGTGAACGCGACTTGTCCCAGGTCGAGCACGGTTTCCTCGGCGACCTGTAGACCGCTCCAGCCCATCGAATCGGTGATGGTTCGGGCGTCGTCGGTCACGGAATAGAAGCAGGGAATCCAACCGTTCGACGACGCGAACTCGGCGAACCCGTCGATCGCCGCGCGCATGCGATCTGGAGGACCGACCGGATCACCTGTGGTGAGAGCAACGCCGGCGATGACGCGATACGCGACGTAACTCGAACCGTCCGCGCTGAACCAGTACGTGTTCCCCTTCCACGTCGTCATCCACGACAACGGGCTGCCGGTACCGGCGATCAACATGGATCGCGCTCGTTCGGCGGCTTTGGGATCGGCGGTCTTGACCGGCTTGAGGAAACTCACGAATACCAACACGGCGGCAACGCCCCAGAACACGACGCCGGTCCACTCGAAGAGCAACGTCGACTCGATGTCCACGGGAAGCAGGCGCGGGTCGATCAACTGCAGGTACACCGGCGGTACAAGGCGCTGTGGGAAGTCCGCGAGCAGCAACGTGACCGTGGGCTCGCGGTCGAACCCGTGCCTGGCGAGCATTCCGCCGCCGACGTAGATCACGGCGAGGACCGCGAGCAAGGTCACGATCGCAGCACCGAGACGTCGGTACGTCTTGGCCGGGGCCGCGACGTCGAAGTATCGACGTGTGGCGATCAGCAGGATCAGCACGAAGAGCGGTGTCAGGAACGGCACCAGCGTTCGATACACGTTCGGATCGCTGATTCCGTAGAACAAGCTGTCGCTGTCGACGGCGTCGACGAACCTGATGACGAAGTTCCCGATCGAGAGGACGAGTAAGACGACCTGAGCACAGACAGTCGCAATCCAGGCGAATCTGCGGCCACGACGGAGCCCATCGCTCAACACCAGCACAAAAATCGACGGCATCAACGAGAGCAGAGTCGGACCGATCCCCGAGAGTCTCAGCTCGAGGAGGCCGCGTCGGCAGTCCGGATCCGACGCGGATTCGGCGCACAGCTCACGTACTTCTGCGACAGTCCAGGGAACACCACGGAAGAGATCGCGGAGTACGGCGAGTGGGCCAACCGCCTGTGGGGACAGCGCGGCGATCATCGGGCCGATCGCACTTGCCGCGACGACGATGGCGACCAGGACTCGGCCCTCTCGCTGTGTCCCGGCGATGCGTTCACCGCGAGCCGATCGTCCGACGATCCACTGTCCGATCACCAAACCCACCACAGCGGCAAAGAATCGGATGACATCTTGCAGCTGACCACTGAACAAGGCCAAGGTGATGGTCAAAGCCAGGGTTCCGACGCGGATGCGGCGACGCCACAATGTCCCCATGTTCGAGCTGGCGGCCATCGCGGCGCCGACGATCCACGCGCTCGCGCCGACAGCGGAGCCGACATGGAGGCGGAACCCCCAATTGGAGTCGAACACTTTCACGAAGGATGCCCAGCCGAGCCCGAGCAGAACTCCCAAGATTTGAGTGCTTGCGCCGGCGATCGCCAGCTTGATCGTTCCCATCCGCCGTTCGAGAGGTGCAGCGACCGCAATCAGGAGCACGCTCGCGCCGATGTACCCGAGCAGGTTTCCTGCCCACAGCGCGGAGCTCAGTGGAATCCAGACATGTCCGTGCTGGATCGAGCCCATTCCCGCACCGATCGTGTGCTCGAGATCGCGGGACGGTCCGTGAACGAGGCTGCCGGTTGCGGCGCCCAGTATCCACATGGTGAGAAGTAGGACGACCGTCAAGGGTGCGTCGCGAATGCCGAAACGGATGATGCCGGCAGCTTTCTGCGTGACTACCCGCGCCCGTGATGTCGATTCTTCGGTGCCCGGCGAACTGTCGATCGTCATCTACGTGCGGCTACTTTCTGCGGATCGACTGTTGGCTTGCAATTATCGGGCATCGTCATTGTCGGGACTTTGGTCGTCTCACACCACCGTAACCGTCACGCAGATCACTATGGCCAATACCACACCCCCACCGAGGCGGTTACTACTACCAGTAGTACGTATTTCGTCGTGGAAGTCCGTAGAATCGAAGAATGGCAGGTCTAGGTGAACTCGAACGCGCGGTGATGGATCATTTGTGGTCCACATCGGAACCGCAAACTGTGCGACAGGTGCATGAAGCACTCGCGACGCATCGCGAATTGGCGTACACGACGGTAATGACCGTTCTGCAGCGCCTGGCGAAGAAGCATCTGGTGATTCAGCAGCGTGACGATCGCGCCCATCGCTATCTTCCCGTCAACAAGCGCGAAGAACTGGTCGCGAGTCTGATGGTCGACGCGCTGGCCCAGGCCCCGGAGTCCGGCGGTCGCGCTGCGGCACTCGTCCACTTCGTGGGACAGGTCAATGCTGACGAAGCCGATGCTCTCCGCGAAGCGCTCGCTGCCCTCGAGGTGCGCGAGTCCGCGAAAAAGGCTGCGCAGCCCGGAATTTCTAGGCCGAACTGATTTCGTCGTGCATGATGTGTAGGACATGAACGCCACTACTGCACTGGTTTTCGGACTGCTTGCCTTGTTGCTGGCCGGTCCGGTTCCCGCACTCCTGAGCCGCTCCACGTGGCCTTACCGCGCTCCACGCGCGGCGTTGGTTCTGTGGCAAGCCGTCGCAATTGCTGCGGTGCTGTCGGCATTCAGCTCGGGCCTGGCCATTGCCAGCCAGCTGCTCGTTCCCGGCGCTGACGGTAGGCCGACGACGGCCCCGACCGCCGAAATCGATGCACTCGGGCTCCCGCTGTGGATTCTGTACGTGGTTGTTTTTGCCCTGACGCTTCTGATCGGCGCGAAGCTGATCTTCTCGATAATCCAGGTCGCTGTGAGAACCCGACGTCGCCGTGCACGTCACCGCGTGTTGGTGGACCTTCTCGACGACTGCGCCATGCCCGCGTCGGTGGAACGCACACCCGATCTGCGGGTGCTGGACGTGGACGAACCGATCGCATACTGCCTGCCAGGTCTGCGCCAACGCGTGGTTCTCAGCCAAGGCACTCTGCAGAACCTCGATCATGCCGAGGTCAAAGCAATCCTGACCCACGAGCGTTCACACCTGCGAGCTCGTCACGATCTTGTCCTCGAGGCTTTCACGGCCGTCAACCACGCCTTCCCCCGTTTCGTCCGTAGCAAGTCGGCTCTGGGATCGGTACAACTGCTGGTGGAGTTGCTCGCCGACGATTCAGCTGTGCGGGCTACCGGTCCCACTCCCCTCGCGCGGGCACTTGTCGCGTGTGCCGGATCGACGGCACCCCGCGGAGCGATGGCAGCGGGCGGCCCGTCGACGCTCATCCGAGTGCAGCGCCTCTCGGCCGACGATGCAGATCCCCGCATCGCAGTTTTTGCGTATCTCGGGGCGGTCGCGATTCTCGTGGTTCCCACGGTTGCGGTGGCTGTGCCCTGGCTCACCGAACTTCGACTGCTTTTCAACGCATACTGAGTCTTGACCTGCGCAACCCCGTGTAGTAGTGCAGGTCACAGGCGGGGCTACCTGACTTCGGTGTCCCCGGTGGCGTAGAGTGGACCACGGCCACCATCGTGGTCCGTCAACATATAACGGCACACAGCCCAATTCCCCGCAGTATGCGTTCGGATTGCCAGGTGACATGTGCCCTGGCTCGTCCCTTTGCGAACTGTGTCGTGTATTTCAGCATGGCTTCTTCCGCTCCGCGACGTGCCCGTAGTCCGGAGAGGTTTCCGCGTGACCAACGCTGTCCAAATGTCGTCTTCCGAGAACATCGAAGACCCCACCGTCAACACCCCCGCTGCCGAAGAAGCAGTCGCCACCGAGCCGGGTATCACCTTCGCCGAGATCGGCCTGCCCGAGCAGCTTGTTGCCGCATTGGCGCGCAACTCCATCACCGTCCCGTCCCCCATCCAGGCACAGTCCATCCCGGACGCGCTCGCCGGAACCAACGTTCTCGGCCGCGCACAGACCGGATCGGGTAAGACCCTCGCCTTCGGCCTGCCGATGCTGACTCGCCTCTCACGCCACGAAGATCGCCCGGCCGCCAAGCGTCCCCGCGCACTCGTGCTCGTCCCCACCCGTGAGCTTGCTTTCCAGGTGGTCGACTCCCTCAACTCCTACGCCGGCGCACTCGGACTCACGGTTCGTCCCGCTGTCGGTGGAACGCCGTTCGCCAAGCAGGTCGATCAGCTTCGCCGCGGCGTAGACGTCCTCGTCGCAACGCCGGGTCGTCTCGGCGACCACCTGCGTCAGGGCACCTGCATCCTCGACTCGGTGGAAATCACCGCACTCGACGAAGCCGATCAGATGGCGGACATGGGCTTCCTGCCCGAGGTTCGCTCGATCCTCGGCGAGACCCCCGCAGACGGACAGCGTCTGCTGTTCTCGGCAACCCTCGACCGTGAGGTCCAGTCGCTGGTTCGTCAGTTCCTGGCCAACCACGTCACACACTCCACCGAAGACGGCCGCGCAAGCGTCGACACGATGGAGCACTACGTCCTCCTCGTCGATCGTGGGCAGAAGGATTCCGTCCTCGCCGAGATCGGTGCCCGTGACGGACGCACCATCATGTTCGCCCGCACCAAGCTCGGTTGCGAGGGAATCACCGATCGCCTCCGCGCAGTCGGCATCGCTGCCGAGTCGCTTCACGGCGGCAAGGCACAGAACCAGCGCACCCGCGTCCTCGAGCGTTTCAAGAACGGCCGCACCCCGGTCCTCGTCGCAACGGACGTTGCAGCGCGCGGTATCCACGTCGACGGCATCGACCTCGTCGTTCACGTCGATCCCCCGGCCGACCACAAGGACTACCTGCACCGCGCTGGTCGTACCGCTCGCGCCGGCGAGAAGGGCACCGTTGTCGCCATCGTGCTGCCCAACCAGAAGCGTCAGTTCAAGCGTCTGACCGGAATGGCCGGCGTCAATGCCGCAGCCGTTGCCGTCACCCCGGGTTCTGCTGAACTTGCTCGCATCACCGGCGCCAAGAAGCCGACCGGAGAACCCTTGCGCGAGAGCTCTTCTCGTGGCGAGCGTTCCTTCGGTGATCGTGGCGGAAGCCGTGGCGGCTACCAGGGCAACCGCTCTTCCGGCGGCTACCAGGGCAACCGCTCTTCGGGTGGATACCAGGGCAACCGTGACGGTGAGAGCCGCGGCGGATACCAGGGTGATCGCTCCAGCGGTGGTTACCAGAGCAACCGCGACAGCCGCCCCTCGACCGGCTACCAGGGCAACCGCTCTTCCGGTGGATACCAGGGAAGCCGCGACGGCGAGAGCCGCGGCGGTTACCAGGGCAACCGCTCTTCCGGTGGATACCAGGGTGATCGCTCCAGCGGTGGTTACCAGGGCAACCGTGACAGCCGTCCGTCCTACGGAGACCGCGACAGCCGCCCGTCGACGGGTTACCAGGGCAACCGCTCGTCGGGCGGATACCAGGGAAGCCGTGACGGCGAGAGCCGCGGCGGATACCAGGGCAACCGTTCGTCCGGTGGTGGATACCAGGGCAGCCGCGACAACAACCGCTCGTACGGCGATCGCGACAGCCGCCCCTCGACCGGCTACCAGGGCAACCGCTCTTCCGGTGGATACCAGGGCAACCGCGACGGCGGCGACAACCGTGCAGCCTCGACCAGCGGTGGCGGCTTCCGCAGCCGCACCGACCGTCGTAGCTATGACGGATTCGACGGCCCGAAGCGCGATCAGCGGTAATACCTGCGCTGAGCTGCGGCTCGACAACTGAACACTGAGAACCTTCCGGCTGTGCCGGAAGCTGTATCGAGACGGATGCAGGTCACTGCAATTAAAGTGATCTGCATCCGTGTTTTGTATGCACGGTCTGATGTTCACGCGCGTCGCGGCCGCACCGTTTTCGGCTGCGCACAGCGCAGGATTTCACAGCCGCGGACCGAGAGGGAAAGCTGTAAGTATGTCAACCACTAGCACCGAATCACCCCGAGCTCAGATCGGCGTCACCGGCCTGGCCGTCATGGGTTCGAATATTGCCCGCAATTTCGCCCGCCACGGTCACACCGTTGCCCTGCACAACCGCAGCATCGCGAAGACCGATGCCCTGATCGCCGAGCATGGTTCCGAGGGCGATTTCGTGCGCACCGAGACCGTCGAGGAGTTTGTTGCCGCACTGCAGAAGCCGCGACGCGTCCTGATCATGGTCAAGGCCGGCGCCCCGACCGACGCCGTGATCGAAGAGCTCGCGAACGCCATGGAGCCCGGCGACATCATCATCGACGGTGGCAACTCGCTCTACACCGACACGATCCGTCGTGAAGCAGCGATCCGCGCCCGCGGTCTGCACTTCGTCGGCGCTGGTATCTCCGGTGGCGAAGAAGGCGCACTCAACGGTCCGTCGATCATGCCCGGCGGCCCGAAGGAGTCCTACGAGGCTCTCGGCCCGCTTCTCGAGTCCATCTCCGCTCACGTCGACGGCACCCCGTGCTGCACGCACATCGGCCCCGACGGCAGCGGTCACTTCGTCAAGATGGTGCACAACGGCATCGAGTACGCCGACATGCAGCTCATCGGCGAGGCGTACAACCTCTTCCGCGACGCACTCGGTTACGACGCCGGTCAGGTCGCAGACGTCTTCACCGAGTGGAACAAGGGCACGCTCGAGTCCTACTTGATCGAGATCACCGCCGAGGTGCTCCGCCAGGTCGACGCCGAGACGGGCAAGCCGTTGGTCGACGTCATCGTCGACGCTGCCGAGCAGAAGGGCACGGGCCGCTGGACGGTCAAGTCCGCTCTGGATCTGGGCGTGCCGGTCACCGGTATCGCCGAGGCCGTTTTCGCTCGCGCACTGTCCGGTAGCCGCAATCAGCGCGCCGCAGCTCAGGCGCAGGGTCTGGCTGCCGGCTCTCTCGGCGACAAGCCTGCTGACGCCGAGCAGTTCGCCGCCGACATCCAGGCCGCGCTGTACGCGTCGAAGATCGTGGCGTACGCGCAGGGCTTCGATCAGATCGCTGCCGGCAGCGCCGAGTACGACTGGAACCTCAAGCCTGCCGACCTGGCGACGATCTGGCGCGGTGGCTGCATCATCCGTGCGCAGTTCCTCAACCGCATCAAGGACGCGTTCGACGCGGATCCGAGCCTTCCGAGCTTGATTCTGGCGCCGTACTTCCGCGAGGCCATCGAGGCAGGCATCGACAGCTGGCGCCGTGTGGTCGCCACCGCGACGATGCTCGGCATTCCGGTACCGGCGTTCGCGTCTTCGCTCTCGTACTACGACGGTCTCCGCGCGGAGCGTCTGCCGGCCGCGCTGACTCAGGGGCAGCGCGACTTCTTCGGCGCGCACACCTACGAGCGCATCGACAAGCCGGGCAAGTTCCACACACTGTGGAGCGGTGACCGCAGCGAAATCGAGGCCTGATTCACAGCGGGTATCGGTAGATGCGGTCATCTGCGTCTACCGATACCCGGTAGCCTGGACAAATGCAGGAATCGACGATCGACTCGCCCACCTCGACCGAAGGGCGTTCGTTCGTCGACCTCGGAATCCCCGCCGTGATGGTGCACGCGTTGCGCCGTAACGGCATCGATGCCCCCTTCCCCATTCAGTCGGCAACCATCCCCGATGTCCTTGCCGGCCGCGATGTCCTCGGGCGCGGCGCGACGGGTTCCGGAAAGACTCTGGCCTTCGGGCTTCCGATGCTGGTGCGCCTCAAGGGCGGGGCGAGCAAGCGGAATCGTCCGCGCGGTTTGGTGCTCGCTCCCACCCGTGAGCTGGCGATCCAGATCCACAAGGCACTCGACGACGCTGCTACCGAGATCGGTTTGCGTGTGGCAAATGCGGTCGGTGGCGTTCCGATCAAGCGTCAGGCCGACATCCTTGCCCGCGGCGTCGACCTCCTGATCGCGACCCCAGGGCGCCTACTCGACCTACTCGAGCAGAAGTCGGTGATTCTCGACGACGTCGTGATCACGACCATCGACGAAGCCGACCACATGGCAGACATGGGTTTCATCGACGAGGTTGCGAAGATTCTCGACACGACACCGAAAGACGGTCAGCGCCTTCTCTTCTCGGCAACACTCGACGGCAAGGTCGACGATCTGGTCGCGGGTTACCTGCGCAATCCGGCGTCGCACTCGACTGCTCCCCCGGTTGCCACCGTCTCGACCATGGAGCATCACCTGCTCTTCGTCGACCGCGACGACAAGAGATCCGTTGTCGCACATATCGGTTCACGGGCGGGGCGGACCATCATGTTCGTCAAGACCAAGCACGGAGTGGATCGTCTTGCGCAGCAACTACATTTGATCGGTGTCTCCGCAGGCGCCCTGCACGGCGGCAAGACGCAGAACAATCGGACCAAGACCCTCGCGTCGTTCTCCGACGGGACAACACCGGTCCTGGTCGCCACCGATGTCGCCGCGCGCGGAATCCATGTCGACGACGTGACGCTCGTCGTTCACGTCGATCCCCCGGCGGAGGCGAAGGACTACCTGCACCGGGCCGGCCGGACAGCACGCGCCGGGGAATCGGGCGTCGTCGTCACCATCGTCACCGACGAAGAACGTGATTCGGTCGAGAAGTTGACCAAGCAGGCAGGTATCAAGGTTCACGGCGTGCGGGTTCGTCCTGACGATCTGGAGCTCACGCGCATCACCGGCGCGATGGAGCCGACGGGAATACCGGTCGAAGCTCCCGATACGACGGTCGCCGTCAAGCACACCGCCAAGCGCGGCCGTCAGGAACACGACACTGCAGGCCGGACCGCTGCCGGAGGCCGGATGAAGAAGGACGGAGACAAGCGCGCGGCTTCCTCGCGGCGCGTCACCGATCCGAAGAGTGTGAAGAAGATCCGTGCGGACGGCACTCCGGTCCCGACCCGTTCGGAGCGTCTGGCGTCCAAGGGCTTGACCCCGCGTCGCGGCGCACCCGGCGCAGGAAAGCCGTCTGCCGGAAATCGGGCGGGCAAGCGCGCACACTGAGGGAATGGGTGATCTTCCACTGATCTCTGTTCTCTGCGCACTCGTCGCCGCGCTTCTCTTCGCGTGTGCCTCCGTCGCTCAGCAGCGCGCCGCGTCTGCGGTTCCGGAGGGCGAGGCGTTGGTGGCGTCGTTGATTCGCAGTCCTCGGTGGTGGGCCGGGCTGATCGGTGACGGCGGCGGTTACGTCATGCAGGCCGTTGCACTGTCGTTGGGTTCGGTGTTGGTGGTGCAGCCGCTGATCGTGACCTCGCTGCTGTTCGCGCTGCCACTTTCGGCCAGGTTCTCCGGAATTCGCATCACCCGTTCTGCGTGGTCGTTGGCGATCATGCTCGCGATTTCCTTGGCGATCTTCCTCGTAGTCGGCGATCCCACCGAGGGAGACAGCAACGCTCCGTGGTCGGATTGGGCTGTGCCCCTGACGATCACGGTCGCAGTGGCCGTGGTCGCAACTATCGGCGGCTTGTCCAAACTCGACGGTGGCTGGCGCGCTCTGCTTCTCGGCTCTGCGGCCGGAATCTTCTACGGCGTGGCCGTCGCATTCACCAAGTACGTCACCGACCTACTCGGACATGGCGTCGTCGGGGTGATTTCGGCATGGCAGACGTGGGCGCTGATCGCCTCGGGCGCAATCGGGGTCTACCTCCAACAGCGCGCTTTCCAGGTCGGGCCCCTGTCGGCGTCACTACCCGCCCTGACGATCGGCGAGCCGATCGCGGCCATCTTCCTGGGGATGACGGTTCTCGACGAACGCCTCCGCGTCGACGGTCCCGGAATTGCTCTCATCGGGTGCGCCGTCGCCGTCATGATCATGACCACGATCGCCCTCTCCCGCTCACAAGCGCGCGATACCGAGGGCGCTACGGCGGAATCGACGGTAGGCTCGTGAAACGTGCAGTTCCTCGAAGGGCAACGCCCCCCATACGACCTGACCTACGACGACGTCTTCCTCGTCCCTAACCGGACCGAGGTCACCTCTCGGTTCGACGTCGATCTCAATTCTTCCGACGGATCCGGAACGACCATTCCCGTCGTCGTCGCCAATATGACCGCAGTCGCCGGCCGCCGCATGGCCGAGACTGTCGCCCGCCGCGGCGGACTGGTCATCATTCCGCAGGACGTCCCCACTGACGCTGTCGCCGAGACCGTGGCGTTCGTCAAGAGCCGCCACCTCGTCGCTGATACGCCGGTCACGCTGAGTCCGGACGACGCCGTCTCCGATGCGCTGGCGCTGCTACCCAAGCGTGCACACGGCGCAGTCGTAGTGGTCGAGGACGGCAAGCCTCTCGGTGTCGTCACCGAGGCTGCCTGCGCGGATGTCGATCGGTTCACTCGCCTACGTACCGTCGCGATCACCGACTTCGTCACCGCCCCGGTCACCGCCACACCGCGTG
Organism: Rhodococcus sp. ARP2; assembly: GCF_001029585.1. NCBI lineage: Bacteria > Bacillati > Actinomycetota > Actinomycetes > Mycobacteriales > Nocardiaceae > Rhodococcus > Rhodococcus sp. ARP2. The sequence continues at coordinate 15,530 of NZ_LEKE01000024.1, forward strand.
AGGTCTTCGAACTGCTCGAAACCAAGCACGATCCGTTGGCCGTCATCGTCAACGAGGACGGAACCCTCGCCGGCGTCCTCACTCGCACCGGCGCGATTCGTGCCGGCATCTACGACCCCGCAGTCGATGAGCGCGGCGCACTCCGGGTCGCTGCTGCGGTCGGTGTGAACGGCGACGTGGGCGCCAAGGCCAAGGCACTCGTCGACGCCGGTGCCGACGTGATCGTCGTGGACACGGCTCACGGTCACCAGCAGAGAATGATCGATGCGCTCACCACCCTCAAGGCGCTCGACCTCGGCGTCCCGTTGGTTGCAGGCAACGTGGTGTCCGCACAGGGAACCCGTGATCTGATCGCCGCAGGCGCGGACATCGTCAAGGTCGGCGTCGGGCCCGGAGCCATGTGCACGACTCGCATGATGACCGGCGTCGGACGCCCGCAGTTCTCGGCCGTCGCGGAATGTGCTGCAGCAGCACGTGAGCTCGGCAAGCACGTCTGGGCCGACGGCGGCGTTCGCCACCCTCGCGACGTTGCACTCGCCCTCGCGGCGGGCGCGTCGAACGTCATGATCGGCTCGTGGTTCGCCGGCACGTACGAGTCCCCCGGCGATCTCAAAGTCGATCAGGCGGGCAACGCGTACAAGGAGAGCTTCGGTATGGCCTCCAAGCGCGCTGTTGCCGCTCGCACAGCCACCGAAACGGCTTTCGATCGCGCCCGTAAGGGATTGTTCGAGGAAGGCATCTCCAGTTCGCGGATGCGTCTCGATCCCGAGCGCCCCGGAGTCGAGGACCTGATCGATCAGATTTGTTCCGGCGTACGCAGTACCTGCACGTACGCGGGTGCGCGCTCACTCGAGGAGCTGCACGAGAAGGCAGTTCTGGGAGTGCAGTCCGCCGCCGGATTCGCCGAAGGACGGCCGCTTCCGTCGGGTTGGTGAACCACGTTTTATGACAGTCGGCGGGTGCTCGGGTCCCTGCTCCCGGGCACCCGCCGGTATCATTGGATCCGTAAACAGGAAACAAAACTCGGTCGGGTGCCCATCGGCGACCCGACCGAGCCCGCTACAGCCGAGAAATACTCGGCTCCGACGAGAGGAACCCGGTGCCCGAGGCACCCACACACTTACCCGGCGCTACACCCGTCGTTTTATCCGAGGAATCGTCTGATTCCGCTGGTTCGGAGGGCTCCTCTAGCGAGCCGGGAGACAAACCCGGCGGCCCCCGTGCACACCTCAGGTGGCGATGACACATGGACATCGTTTTCACCATTCTCAGCCTGGTCGGCTTCATCGCGCTGACTGCAGGCACCGCCCTCTTCGTGGCGGCCGAATTCTCACTGACCGCGCTCGAACGCAGCACCGTCGACGAAGCTGCTCGTGGCGGCGACCGACGCTCGCGGCAGGTTCAACACGCGCACAAGACTCTCTCGTTCCAGCTCTCCGGCGCTCAGCTGGGTATCACGATCACAACCCTGATCACCGGTTACCTGGCCGAGCCCGTTCTGGCACGGTTCATCACACCGGTCACGAAGGCCGTCGGGCTCAGCGAATCCGCTGCCTCGACAACGTCTTTGATCCTGGCGCTCGTGATTGCGACCTCGTTCTCCATGATCTTCGGTGAGCTCGTACCGAAGAACCTCGCAATCTCCAAGCCGATGCCCACCGCCCGCGCGACTGCGGGCCTGCAAGCGGGCTTCTCGCTGATCTTCCGGTGGGCCATCAACGGCCTCAACGGAACCGCCAACTGGATCGTGCGACGCCTGGGCATCGAACCCGCGGAAGAATTGCGCTCGGCGCGATCACCGCAGGAACTCGGGTCCCTCGTGCGGACGTCCGCGCAGCGCGGGTCCATCGACAAGGGCACGGCGATGCTCGTCGACCGTTCGCTGCAGTTCGGTGACCGCACCGCAGAAGAGCTGATGACTCCGCGAGTGAAGATCGAATCGCTGGAACTCTCGGACACCGTCGCAGACCTGATCGTGACGGCGTCGCGAACTGGCTACTCGCGCTTCCCCGTCGTTCGCGGCGATCTCGACGACACAGTCGGCGTCGTACACATCAAACACGCATTCACCGTTCCGGCCGAGCGCAGGCGCACGACGCGCGTCGACAGTCTGGCTCAACGTGTTCCCGTCGTGCCGTCGAGCCTGGACGGAGACACCGTCATGGAGCGGATCCGCTCCGACGGCATGCAGGTCGCTCTTGTCGTCGACGAATACGGCGGAACAGCCGGCATCGTCACGATGGAAGACCTCATCGAGGAAATCGTCGGTGATGTGCGCGACGAACACGACGAACCCGAACTCGACGTACAGCGCGTCGGCGACGGCTGGTCGTGCTCCGGTCTCCTGCGCATCGACGAGGTCACGTCGGCAACCGGATACACCGCACCCGAAGGCGACTACGACACGCTCGGCGGTCTGGTGCTCACCGAACTGGGCCGAATCCCCGACGAGGGTGACGAAGTGGAATTGCCCGACGTCGACTCGTCCGGTGATTCCCGCGGAAAGTGGATCGCCCGAGTGACCAGTATGGACGGCCGTCGTATCGACCGAGTGACCATCACGCCGGTCCCGGCACATGTCGAACCCGAATCCGCAGACGACGACACGAAGGAGTCCGACGATGAATAACCTCTTCGGTGTACTCCTCACCGTCGTGCTGCTCGCCGGTAACGCATTCTTCGTCGGTGCGGAGTTCGCGCTGATCTCCGCACGACGCGACCGCCTCGAGGCACTTGTCGCGCAGGGTAAGAAGCGGGCACTCACGGTCATCAAGGCCGGTGAGAACCTCTCGCTGATGCTTGCGGCAGCTCAGCTGGGCATCACGATCTGCTCGATCCTGCTCGGTAAGGTCGCCGAGCCCGCCATCGCGCACCTCCTCGAGGTGCCGATGGAAGCCGTCGGCCTTCCCGACGGATTGCTACACCCGATTTCGTTTGCGATCGCGCTCTCGCTGGTCGTCGTGCTGCATATCCTCCTCGGGGAAATGGTGCCCAAGAACATCGCGTTGGCGGGCCCCGAGAAGACGGCCATGCTGCTCGTTCCCGTGCATCTGGCGTTCATCAAGATCGCTCGCCCGATCATCGCGTTCTACAACCTCTGCGCCAACGGAGTGCTCAAGCTCCTGCGCGTCGAGCCCAAGGACGAACTCGACGTCACTGTCTCGGCGGTGGAGTTGTCCGCGATGATCGGTGAATCGCGATCCGAGGGTCTGATCGACGCCGAAGAACACCGGCGCTTGAAGCAGGCACTCGAATCGACAGATCGCACCGTCTCCGAAGTCCTGATCACTCTCGACAAGGTACGGACCATTCCCCTCACGCCGTCGGGAACAACACTGGGTGAGATCGAGCGTGCGGTCATCGAGACCGGATACTCGCGTTACCCGGTCCGAGCGAGCGACGGATCGCTGGCCGGGTACGTGCACCTCAAGGATGTTCTCGACGAGGTGCTCGACGAAGCTGCCGGGCCGGACACCGTCGTTCCGACGTCGGATATCCGCCCGTTGCCCATCGTTCCGCTCAGCACGCCGCTGGCCGAAGCGTTGGCCGGCCTTCGTCGGGCCAGCTCGCACCTCGGCGCAGTCACGGACGCCGACGGAGTGGTGATCGGTATCGTCGCGCTCGAGGATCTGCTCGAGGAGTACGTCGGAACGGTTCGCGACGGCACGCACCGCGGCACGGATGCTGTTCCCGGACAAAGAAACAGCTGATCGATGACACGTTCGGTGCATTCACTCGCACTCGCACAGAGCGAGTGGACGGCTCGGCGGGCACTTCACCTCGAGGAGGTGGAAAAGCTCGTCGAGCCGCACCGAGCGCGTCGTAGCGCCGGTATCTCTCACCCGGTGCACGACTTCCTCTTCACGTACTACAACTTCAAGCCCGCGCAACTGCGCCGCTGGCACCCCGGGTACGGAGTCGCACTCGAGAACGCCGGCGAATACGCAGCCTTCTCCGGCTACCGCGTCGACGAATCGGGTACCGCGACGGTCGAGGCCGCCGTGCTGGAGCGTCGGCGTCACACAGTCGAATTCGTGTGGAATCTGTTGAATCAGACGTCTGCGCGGCCCGCTGTGCTGGGCTGTTTCGGCCTCCACGAATGGGCGATGGTCTATCGCGGCGGCGAGGACGCGATCCGTCACCAGTCAGTGCCGCTGCGGCTCGGGTTCGCCGGTACCGACGCGGTCGTCGAATCCCTGCCACTCAAATGCACGCACTACGACGCGTTCCGGTTCTTCACACCGGACGCGGCCCCCAAGAACTCGCTCCCGCTTGCACGCGAAACCCAGATCGATCACGAACAGCCGGGCTGCCTGCACGCCGGTATGGATCTGTACAAGTGGAGCTTCAAGTTGTTGCCACTCGTGGATTCCGATCTGGTGATGCGGTGCTTCGAACACGCGCTCCTGGCCCGTGAACTCGACATGCGCGCGAGCCCATACGACCTCGCCGAGTACGGGTACTCCCCCATTCGTATCGAAACTCCCGCGGGCCGCGCCGAATACGTGCGTCAGCAACAACAGTTGGCGGATCGTGCTGCGCCGCTCCGCGATACGCTGGCAGAGAAGTGCCGGGAGCTTCTCGGCCACTGAACTGCCGAAAGGCGCCACATGGATCACGGGTACGGGTTCTATCTCGACGAATACCAACGTGACGTCGGGGTGCACACCGACGACCGACGCGGCCACATCGAATGCCCGGACTCGGCGGGCTTCCTTGCGGCGCACTTGCCGGTGTTCGACCTCGCTGCAGGCTCAGTCGCGGCCTTCGCCTCGGCAATTCTTCGGTCAACCAGCCCGGGCGACGGACACTGGACCCTCGATCCCGAGCGCATCGCCGCGTCCTTCTCGAGCGATCGACTGTTCCGGATCGGCGGCGAACCGATCAACGGATTCTCCGAATACTCGGGGTTCTTTGCCGCCCGCGACGGTTGGGTCCGCACGCACGGCAACTATCCACACCATCGCGACCGCCTGCTCGCCATCCTCGAACTCGACCATGGATCACCTAAAGATGCAGTGGCGCAACGGATATCCGAACTCAGCGCCATCGAGATCGAGCAGCAGGCCGCCGAGATCGGCGCCATCGCGGTCCGTGTTCGTACCGAGACCGAGTGGCGCCTGAGTGAGCAGTGCGCAGCTGCGAGGTCTGAGCCTCTGGTATCCATCCGAGTACGCGACGAGGGAAAACCCCGCACGCATCCGACGCGCCCACGTGTTCTCGACCTGACCCGCGTCATCGCCGGCCCGGTCGCGACCCGTGCCCTCGCGCTGGTCGGCGCTGACGTTCTGCGGATCGATCCCCCGGCGATCCCCGAGATCGGATGGCAGCACCTCGACAGTGGCCAGGGCAAGCGATCGGCGCTTCTCGACCTGAAATCCTCGGCGGAAGCGGCAGCATTCCGCGAACTCCTCGACACCGCAGACGTACTGGTCACCGGCTACCGTCCTGGCGCACTCGAAGCACTCATCGGGCAGGATCTTCCCGCCCACCTGATCCACGGGCGCGTCAGCGCATGGGGATGGGAAGGTCCGTGGGCGAATCGCCGCGGCTTCGACAGCATCGTGCAGGCCGCATCCGGTATCTCGTTCCTCGAGGGCGGCGAGAAACCGGGCGCACTTCCAGCGCAGGCCCTCGACCACTCGACCGGATACTTCTTGGCAGCTGGGATCCTCGACGCGTTGACGCTGCGCTCGCACGACGGCCGTGGCCGCGATGTCGACGTGTCATTGGCCAGCACCGGCGCCCGTCTTCTCGACGCACCCGGCCGAACCCTCCATCCCGGTCTACCGACCGCTCCCGGCCTGAATGCTGTTGTCAACCATGCCGACGTGACCACCGCACGACCCGCGCTGGCAGAGTTCGAGGACTACCCCGAACCATCCCATCCGTGGGGATCGGATCGGGCGGAGTGGGCACACTGAGGGACCGGCACATTCAGGGCAAGATGGACCTGTGAAGTCACATACCTACACACTCGACCTTCAGTGGACGGGCGATCTGGGAACCGGAACGTCCAGCACGCAGGGATATTCGCGCAATCATGCAATATCCGCGGTCGGAAAGCCGGAACTTCTCGGCAGCTCCGATCCCTCGTTCCGCGGTGACGCGCAGCGATGGAACCCCGAGGAACTGCTCGTTGCCTCCCTCGCCCAATGCCACATGCTCTGGTACCTCGGTCTGGCAGCTGCCGCTGGGGTCGTCGTTCTCGACTACAGCGATCAGCCGGTCGGCAGCATGATCGAGGAATCCGATGGCGGCGGCCAGTTCATCGAAGTGACGTTGAATCCGACGGTATTGGTCGCGGAGGCGTCGATGGTCGAGAAGGCCGAGGAGCTTCACGGCCCCGCACACACGAAGTGCTTCATCGCTCGGTCGGTCAACTTCCCTGTCCTGCATTCACCGACGATCCTGGTGGCCACCGATGAGTGATACGCACAAGCTCATCGTCGACGTCGACACCGGCATCGACGACTCGTTGGCGCTTCTCTATCTCCTTGCCAGCCCCGAAGCCGAGATTCTGGGGATTGCGAGCACCGCCGGCAACGTTCCGGTGGAACAGGTCGCGGCCAACAACTTGAACTGGCTTGCGCTCTGCGGCGCCCCGGACATCGAGGTTGCACTCGGCGCCCGCGAGCCACTGGTCATCCCGTTGCGCACCACCGAGGAGACTCACGGTCCGCAAGGGATCGGCCATGCCGTCCTCCCCGATTCGGGTCGCAAGCGCTCGGTCCGAACGGCCACCGACCTCTGGGTGGATCTCGTCCGGGAGTACCCCGGACAACTCACCGGATTGGTGACGGGGCCGCTCACCAACCTTGCGCTGGCGATCAGACGTGAACCCGATCTGCCGTCTCTGCTGAAGCGGCTGGTCGTGATGGGTGGGTCGTTCAACTATCCGGGCAACACGACGCCGACCGCGGAGTGGAACGTCTCGGTGGATCCGCACGCCGCCAAGGAGGTGTTCGACGCGTTCTCCGTCGTACCCGCGCACCGGCGCCCGATCATCTGCGGCCTCAACGTCACCGAATCCATCGAGATGTTCCCCGAACATGTGCGTCGGCTCGCCGACGCTGCCGGGAGCACTCCGGAAGAGATCATCTCCCCTGACGACGGCCCCGACGTCCGCAGTTCCGCGTCCAACAGCGTGATCAGGCATATGTCCGACGCGATCCGGTTCTACATGGAATTCCATCGTGAATACGACCAGGGCTTTCTTGCTCACATGCATGATCCCTTTGCTGCTGCCGTCGCGCTCGATCCGAGCTTGGCGACGCTGAAACCGGCAACGGTAGACGTCGAAACCGAGAGTCCACTGCTGATCGGAACGACGGTCGCGGACTGGGTCGGGCACTGGAAGCGTGAGCCCAACGCGGATATCGCGGTCGGCACCGATCCGGCGGAATTCTTCGATCGACTTGTCCACCGAGTGGGAAATTACGCCCGCGTCGTGGGTTGACCGAGCCGGGCACCGGCTATGCTCGCATGGACAGAACACCAACGAACGAGAACAAAGGACCTGACGTGCAGATTTCCAGCCACGATGCCTCCCCGGCATTTGCGCTCGGATTGATGGCGTTCTGGCCCACTCGTCGTAGCGCATGCTTCGATCAGGCGTGTTGCTGAGCGGCGATTCTCGCTGCCTGCACCCCTGACTTTGTCGCTTCTTCGCTCGGAGTCTGTCTTCTCATGTTCAACCTTCTTTTGTTCACCCTTGTCGGCGTCGGCGCCCAGCTCGTCGACGGCGCCCTCGGTATGGCCTTCGGTGTCACCGCAACCACTCTGTTGATGATCGGTGGCCTCGGTCCGGCTCAGGCCAGCGCCGCTGTTCACCTGGCCGAGGTCGGCACCACCCTCGCTTCGGGTGTGTCGCATTGGAAGTTCAAGAACATCGACTGGAAGCTCGTCGCCAAGCTCGGTGTACCCGGCGCAGTCGGTGCATTCATCGGCGCAACCGTGCTATCGGGTCTGTCCACCGAAGCGGCAGTCCCCATCACGGCGACGATCCTGCTGGCCATCGGTATCTATGTGGCACTTCGCTTCTCGGTCCGCCCACCGGCCGTCGCGGACGCTCGCACCACCCCGCACACTGCACGTTTCCTGTCCCCACTCGGCCTGTTCGGTGGTTTCATCGATGCATCCGGCGGTGGTGGTTGGGGTCCGATCACCACCAGCACGCTGCTCTCGCGGGGCAAGACCGCGCCGCGCACCGTGATCGGCTCGGTCAGCGCCTCGGAGTTTCTGGTCGCCTCAGCCGCGTCGCTGGGATTTCTTGTCGGATTGGGTCGTGAGTCTGCTGGAAACCTCCTCGTTGTCGCCGGTCTCGCGCTCGGCGGTGTCATCGCTGCCCCGTTCGCGGCGTGGCTGGTCAGCCGTGTACCTGCCACCTTGCTCGGAACGGCGGTGGGCGGCGTCATCGTGTTGACCAACGCACAGAAGCTGTTCAAATCCTTCGACATCACCGGGCCGGTCACAGTGGCCGGCTACCTGGCCATTCTCGGCGCGTGGGCAGCGCTGCTGTTCTACGCGTGGAAGCGGTCCACGCTCACCCCAGCCGAGGCAGAAGGCGATTTCACGGGAGTCGAACTCGCTGTCGAGAACGAACTCACCGAGCCTGCGGTCAAACGCGAACGATAGCTCGTCACAGAAGAAATCCCGGGTATCCGCTGTCGGATACCCGGGATTTTGTTTTTTCGCCCTAGTTGCTTCCGTCGAACGCGTCGAGAATTCGCCCCGCCGCCAACGCTGCCGTCAGCGAACCGTCACGCACGCTCTGCTCGACGTCGGCCCGGATCGCACGCACCCGATCGTTGCTCGAGAGCCTGCGTAGCAGCTGATCGTTGACCATCGTCCAGGTCCAATCGACCTGTTGCTTGCGACGCTTCTCCTCGAACTGTCCTGCTTCGGTGAGCACCTCACGGTGTTTGGTGACAGTTCCCCAGAACTCGTCCAGCCCGACACCCTCGAGGCCGCTCATCGTGATGACGGGCGGCTTCCAGATGGCGTCGTGCGGGTAGATCAGGCGAAGCGCTCCGGCCAATTCGCGGGCAGCACCCTTTGCCTCGCGCTCATGCTTTCCATCGGCCTTGTTGACCGCCACCAGATCTGCGAGCTCGAGGACACCCTTCTTGATGCCCTGGAGCTGATCACCGGTACGAGCGAGGGTCAGGAACGTAAAGCAGTCCACCATGTTGGCAACAGTGACTTCGGACTGGCCGACACCCACCGTCTCCACCAGGATGACGTCGAAACCGGCAGCTTCGAGAAGCACGATGGTCTCTCGGGTTGCCTTGGCAACACCACCGAGCGTGCCGGACGTCGGTGACGGCCGGATGTACGCATTCGGTTCGACGGTGAGCCGAGCCATGCGTGTCTTGTCGCCGAGAATCGAGCCGCCGGTGCGGGTGGACGACGGATCGACCGCCAACACCGCAACCCGATGTCCCTTGCCCAGCAAGTACATTCCGAGCGCGTCGATGAACGTCGACTTGCCGACGCCGGGAACGCCGGTGATGCCGATCCGGTGCGCTCCCCCGGCCTCGGGCAGCAACTTCAGCAGAAGCTGCTGTGCAAGGGCCCGGTGGTCGTCGCGAGTGGACTCGACGAGGGTGATCGCCCGAGCGAGGCCGGCACGCTGATTTCCGCGCACCGCCTCGGCGAGGGAATCAATGTCGATGGGCTGACGTGCCATCTTCAGTGACCCCCTTCTCAGCTGTGGTCGTGACCCAGTTGGGCGGAGAGCTTCTCCAACAATCCGCTGGCAGCGTCGGCGATGACGGTTCCGGGCGGGAAGATGGCAGCAGCGCCGGCCTCGTAGAGTTCGTCGAAGTCACCGGGCGGAATGACGCCGCCGACGACGATCATGATGTCGGGACGACCGGCCGCAGCCAAAGCCTCCCGCAGCGCCGGCACCAAGGTCAGGTGACCGGCTGCCAACGACGACACACCGACTACGTGGACGTCGTTGTCGGCCGCCTGATTGGCGACCTCTTCGGGGGTCTGGAACAGCGGTCCGACGTCGACGTCGAATCCGATGTCCGCGAAGGCCGTGGAGATGACCTTCTGGCCACGGTCGTGACCGTCCTGGCCCATCTTCGCGACGAGAATACGGGGACGACGTCCCTCGTCCTCGGCGAATTTCTCGACCAGTTCCATCGCCTTGCTGATGTTGCTCACCGTTCCTGCCTCGTCGCGGTACACACCACTGATGGTGCGGATCTCGGCCTGGTGGCGTCCGTACACCTTTTCGAGGGCGTCGGAAATCTCGCCGACGGTAGCCATCGCGCGGGCGGCGACGACAGCGAGGGCGAGGAGGTTGTTCTCCATGCCGCCTTCGGTGGATGCGGCAGCGCGAGTGAGGTTCGCCAGTGCGGCCTCGACGGCTTCCGGATCACGTTCTGCGCGAAGGCGAACCAGCTTCTCGAGCTGTTCCTTGCGGACCTTGGAGTTCTCGACCTTGAGAACTTCGATGGTGTCGACCTCGTCGGGAACGTACTTGTTGACGCCGACGAGCGGCTGCCGACCGGAGTCGATGCGTGCCTGGGTGCGGGCGGCAGCTTCCTCGATGCGCAGCTTCGGGATGCCTTCGTTGATGGCCTGAGCCATTCCGCCGGCTTCCTCGACCTCTTCGATGTGCTTACGAGCCCGGTTGGCGAGTTCGTTGGTGAGCCACTCGACGTAGTACGAGCCGCCCCACGGGTCGATGGGACGCACGGTGCCGGATTCCTGCTGCAGCAGCAACTGGGTGTTACGGGCGATGCGGGCGGAGAAGTCCGTCGGCAGTGCGATGGCCTCGTCGAGTGCGTTGGTGTGCAGCGACTGAGTGTGGCCCTGGGTGGCAGCCATGGCTTCGACGCAGGTACGCGGAACGTTGTTGAAGACGTCCTGCGCGGTCAGAGACCAGCCCGAGGTCTGCGAGTGGGTACGCAGCGAGAGCGACTTCGCGCTCTTGGGATCGAACTTGGCAACAAGCTCGGCCCACAGGAGGCGTCCGGCGCGGAGCTTGGCGACCTCCATGAAGAAGTTCATGCCGATGGCCCAGAAGAAGGACAGGCGCGGTGCGAACTTGTCGATGTCCATACCGGCGTCGAGGCCGGCGCGGATGTACTCGACGCCGTCCGCAAGGGTGTACGCCAGTTCCAGATCGGCCGTCGCTCCGGCTTCCTGGATGTGGTAGCCCGAGATGGAGATGGAGTTGTACTTCGGCATTTCCGCGCTGGAGTACGCGAAGATGTCCGAGATGATCCGCATCGAGGGCTTGGGCGGATAGATGTAGGTGTTACGAACCATGAACTCTTTGAGGATGTCGTTCTGGATCGTTCCGGCCAGCTTGTCCGGGGTGACGCCTTGCTCGCCTGCCGCGGCGACGTACAGCGCGAGAATCGGGAGCACAGCGCCGTTCATCGTCATCGAGACCGACACCTGCGAGAGGTCGATTCCGTCGAAGAGCTGACGCATGTCGAGGATGGAATCGATTGCGACACCGGCCATTCCGACGTCACCCGCAACGCGAGGATGATCGGAGTCGTAGCCGCGGTGTGTGGCGAGGTCGAAGGCGACCGAGAGGCCCTTCTGACCGGCCGCGAGGTTACGACGGTAGAACGCATTCGACTCCGCGGCAGTGGAGAATCCGGCGTACTGGCGAATGGTCCACGGCTGGTTCACGTACATGGTCGGGTACGGACCACGCAGGAACGGCGCTGCGCCAGGGAAGCTGTCGAGCGGGTAACCGGACTCGGCGGCGGCCGTGCGGTCCGCACCGGTGTACACCGGCTTGACGTCGATGCCTTCCGGGGTGGACCAGACAACCTGCTCGGCGGCGTAGTTGTTGGCGTTTGCGCCCTCTTCGATGAGCGCCTGTGCCTGCTCGACCGACGGCGGTGTGGGTGCCGGAGACTGCGGGTCCTCGAGTGGGACCTCGGCGAAACTGCCGATCACGTGCTTGACCTCTCGTGTCGTCACTTGGAGCTTCCCGTCTCGATGAAGTCGAGCAGTTCGGTCAGAGCCGACACTGCGTCGATGCGGGCTGTGAGGAATCCGTCCGGGCGAGAATCGCCGGTCGCGTCGGCGACTGCCTTTTCCGGTCCTGCGAGCAGCACCTTGGTAATGCCGGCAGCGCGAAGTTCGGCGACGGCCGCTGCGGCGCTCTCGCCGTAGCGCTTGTCCGTGCCGCACAGCACCGCGACGGTGGCACCGGAAGCCTTGACGGCTGCGGAGATGGCTTCTGCGCCTACCTCGAGGGGGCCAGGGTTGACTGCGTCGATACCACCCGAAGCGAGCAGGTTGGACGCAAACGTGGTGCGCACGTTGTGTTCTGCAACCGAGCCCAGCGGCGCGAGAAGCGCAGTGGGACGGGCGCCGCCGGCGGCGAGGAACGCGTCCGAACGGTCACGAAGCGCTTCGAATGCAGCTGCGTAGCGGGCGACGGACTGGCCGGGCTCGACGGCTTCGGCGGACAGCGGCGTTTCGCCGAGGTTCGGGAACTCGTTGACACCGGTGACCGTGGTCTTACGGTGTGCGATGTCGGAGTCACGCTTGGCCTTCGTGGCAGCGATGCGACCGGAGACGATTCCCGCTTCGAGTGCCGCCAGATATCCGCCGGCTGCTTCGATTTCCTGGAAGAACTCCCACGCGGTGGCGGCGATCTGCTGCGTCAGGTCCTCGACGTACCAGGAGCCCGCCGACGGATCGAGCACGCGGCCCAGGTGCGACTCCTCGAGGAGAAGCAACTGCGTGTTGCGCGCGATGCGCGAGGAGAAGGACTTGCTGACACCGAGGGTGCCGTCGGCCAGGGCGACGTCGAACGGAAGAACAGTCACTGCATCTGCTCCGCCGACGCCGGCGCCGAATGCGGCGAGGGTCGTGCGCAGCATGTTCACCCAGGGATCACGCTGAGCCATCATCGCGGCGGAGGTGACTGCGTGCTGCGGCGCTCCACCGAAGTCGGAAGCTCCACAGACCTGAGCGATGCGGGCCCACACGAGACGTGCGGCGCGGAACTTCGCGATGGTCTGGAACTGATCGTCGGTTGCCGAGTAGCGGAAAGCCAACTGCGACAACGCAGCACCGATGGTCAGACCGCTCTCTGCGGTGAGTGCGCGGAGGTATTCGAGTCCGGCGGCAATCGCGGCTCCGAGTTCCTCGGCGTCGCCGGCACCCGCGTTGTGGAAGGCCGTGCCGTCGACGGTGATCGCGTGCACGGTTTCCGCGCGAGCTGCAGCGAGGGCGGCCAACTCGACGGCGCCTGCAAATTCGACGTCGGCTGCGCCTGAGAACGAACTGGTCAGCGGCGCTGCACCGAGGTGAACTCGGATACTGCTGCGATCACTGACGCCGTCGCCGGCTTCGCCGCGAGCATCGAGGAGAGAGAAGAGTGCGCGGGCTGCATCGTTCACCTCGGCGCCTGCGTCGAGCGTGAGCGGTGCGAGGTCGAGAAGAACGCCCTCGAGCGCAGCGGCGAGGTCGGTGACCGGAACGCCGTCGGCGCCCACCTTCAACCAGAGTGCGCTGACTCCGTTTTCGAGGGCGTCCAGGATGGCGCGATTAGTCTCGGCCGCCGAAGCGGTTCCGAATGCAGCGGAAACCAACCAACCGGCATTGACATCACGGTGAGCGTCGACGCCACGCACGTACGGAAACGTGCCCGGCAAGCTCTGCTCGGGACGCTCGTCGCGTGGGCTGTAGAGCGGTGCGACAGTGACACCGTCGTAGGTGACGGTTTCGAGCAGTTTCTGTGGCTCGGGGCCCAGCTCTGCCGCATCGACTCTGCGGGACTTGGCGAGCACACCGGCTACGGAGCGCTGCCACTCCGCGTACGCCTGCTCGACAGCCTCGGCTTCTGAAGCTAATGACACTGTGTCCGCTCCCTCTCATTTTTTGCGTGAGCGCTTTACCGATAATCGGATTTGTTCGTTAGTTCTGTGATGCTAACCCGCGGTTGAGCCCAGATATCGTGAGGATCACGTCATGTTCTTCACAGGGCAGTTCGCGGCCACTTTCCGACCGGTCAGACGACGTGCAGATTCGGTCGTTCGTGCACGTGTGACCGGCCCTTACCTAGCGATTGTTCAGCATGTTTACGGGTTACCCGCGAGTTCGTTTCACTGGCCGGGACTGCAGGTGAAGGTGACTCCGAAAGCCTAGTGGTTTTCGTCACAGCACCGTTTCATTGTCGCCTGGAGCACGTCGCTTTCCCGCCCCCGTGGCGATGTTCGACTCACGATTGCGGGTCGGCAGTCGGCCCGGTTCACCGTTCGCAGGTAGCCTTGTGACCTGTGATGGGACGCCTGCTGGACCGAAGATTGATCGCAATAGTCCTGGTAGTGCTCGCTTTGTTCCTCGCAGCCCTCCTCGCCCCACATCCCACGGTGTCCCAGGTGCGAGAGTGGGCGGACTCGGTTGGCCCGGCGTTTCCCCTCGTGTTCTTCCTGGTTCATTCGATAGTCACCGTCGCGCCGTTCCCGCGCACCGTCTTCACCCTCAGTGCGGGGGTTCTTTTCGGCTCGGTGACCGGCATCGCTCTTACCGTGGCGGCAACGACTGTGAGCGCCGTTCTGGCCCTCTACCTGGTCCGCGCCATCGGCCGTGACGTCGTGTGGCAACGGATTTCGAGTCCGACGATCCGGCGGGTGGACGAGCGGATCGAAAAGCGGGGGTGGCTGGCCGTCGGCTCTCTGCGCTTGATCGCGTTTGTCCCCTTCTCGGTGGTGAACTACTGCTGCGGCATTTCGTCGATCCGGATCGTGCCCTACATCCTTGCCACCGTCGTCGGCATCTTGCCCGGCACTGTTGGGATTGTCGTTCTGGGCGATGCGCTCTCCGGCGAAGCCGATCCTCGTCTCCTGATTCTGTCCGGGATCTGCATTGCGATCGGCATCGCCGGTCTGGTGTTCGACGCTCGCCGTCAGCCTTCACCGGGCGAAACCATCGTTGACAACGGTCAACCTCAAGAGGTTGATTTGATTGAGTCAACCCAAAACGATTGACTATTGAAAGTCAACTATCTAGCATTGACTAATGTTCGTACTGACAGTGGATCAGCGAGGTAGTCGACGCGATGTCGACCGCGTCGGGGACATCATCGACGACATGGTCGATCGCAGGCTCCTGCGGCCGTTCGAGCGCACTGCGGGCGACGAGATTCAAGCGGTGACCGACGATCCGGCGCTACTCGTCCTCGTCGCACTCGAGCTGATTCGGCGCGAGCACTGGAGTGTCGGGATCGGGATCGGTCCCGTCGAGCAGCCTCTCCCACGGCAGACCCGGGCCGGACGCGGACCGGCATTCGAAGCTGCTCGGATCGCCGTCGAGCGAGCCAAGCGAGCTCCGGCCAGAATTGCTGTCGAACAGGCGCCGGCCGACAGCTCACGCGACGAACTCGCCGCCGATGTCGATGCCGCGTTCACCTTGCTCGGAACGATTGTCACGAGACAGACGAAGGACGGACGCGAAGCCATCGCTCTGATGGACAGCGGACTTACTCAGGTCAGCGCGGCAGCCCACCTCGGAATCACCAAGCAAGCCATGTCCAAGCGACTCCTGACAGCCGGGTGGCACGCAGAACTCGCGGGGCGCAGACTCGCAGAACGACTTTTGGTCAGACTCCAGCCCTAGACTGCTCACGCTCGCACCGGTACAAACTCGTCGACACAGCAGGGGGCTCGAATACATGGTCGTTCTGGCGTTGATCGCGCTCGCCGTCGCCGCCGCGGCACCAGCAGTTGCAGCGGCACTGGGACCGCTCAGTCGTGGTCGACTGGAAGTCCCCGAATGGGCGTCGTCCGTGGTGGCTCTTCCGGCGCTGGGTGTTGCCGCACTGGCATCGACCCGAACGACCCCGGTCACCGGTTTCGCTCTCGGGGCGACGCTTGTCCTGTGCGTACTTGCCGCCGCCACGGCCGGTGCACCGTTGGTACTTGCCACCTTCAAGATCGCTCGTCGCCAACCGGACGGGAGCCCGGCACCGGACGCCGGACCTCTTCGCGGCGGACGTGTGATCGGCATCCTCGAACGGCTCGCGGTGGCGGCGTCGATTCTCGCAACCTGGCCGGAGGGGATCGCGATCGTCTTGGCAGTCAAGGGGCTCGCACGGTACCCGGAACTTCGCGAACCTCACGCGTCCGAGCAGTTCATCATGGGAACTTTCGTCAGTGTCCTCTGGGCGATCGCTGTATGCGGAACGGGACGGGCACTCATCACGTAGGTGACGAGCGCCCGTCCCGATTACTACGAGAGGAGCCTACCGGCGCTGGCCGCCCTCCGGCGGCTGATCCTGGTACGGGTACTTCTGCTGGAATTCTTCGCGTTCGGACGGCAGCGGTAGCTGACCGGGCCAAGGATTTTCACTCTGCTGCGGCAGCGCGGGATCTACGAATCCGGGCTGCTCGGGCGCACTTTCACGGAGGTGCCTGACCGCAGCTGCCGGATCTTCGACGGGAGTACGTGCAGCAACTTCAGCAGCACGGACTGCTTCTGCGATAGCCGGATCGGATTTCGTTTCAAACCACTCCGCCACCTCAGCTGAATCGTCCTCAGGGTTGGGAAGATTCTCTTCGGCGGCCGGCGGCTCGTAACGGAAGACACCGTCCTGCCCCTGCGCGCCAAGCGTTTTCGCAAATCCCTTCAGTGCGTCACCGAAGTCGCTGGGCACGAGCCACACCTTGTTCGCATCGCCTTGCGCCATCTGCGGCAACGTCTGAAGATACTGGTATGCAAGCAATTCCGGAGTCGGCTTACCGGACTTGATAGCAGCAAAAACCTTCTCGATGGCCTTGGCCTCGCCTTGGGCCTGCAAGTACTTGGCCGCGCGGTCACCTTGGGCCCGAAGAATCTGGGACTGACGCTCACCCTCGGCGTTGAGGATCGAGGCCTGCTTGTTGCCCTCGGCGGAAAGAATCTGGCTCTGCTTGGCGCCCTCGGCTGTCTTGATAGCGGATTCGCGGTGGCCTTCAGCCGTCAGAATCATCGCGCGCTTCTCGCGGTCCGCCTTCATCTGCTTTTCCATCGACTCCTGGATGGAGGGCGGAGGATCGATGCTCTTGAGCTCGACGCGGGCCACTCGCAGGCCCCAGCGGCCGGTCGCCTCGTCGAGGACACCACGAAGCTGACCATTGATGGAATCACGCGAGGTCAGAGTCTCTTCGAGGGTCATTCCGCCGACGACGTTTCGCAGCGTCGTGGTTGTCAACTGCTCGACGGCAGCGATGTAGTTGCTGATCTCGTACACCGCAGCTTGCGGATTGGTGACCTGGAAGTACACCACCGTGTCGATGGACAGTGTCAGGTTGTCCTGGGTGATCACCGGTTGCGGTGGAAAGGAGACCACCCGCTCACGAAGATCCACCTTGGCGCGCACACGATCGGCGAACGGGATCAAGAATGTGAGCTGACCGGACACCGTCTTCGAATACCTACCGAGCCGCTCGATCACCGCGGCTTCTGCCTGCGGTACCAGTGCTACCGACTTCGCGACCACCAAGATCACGAATAGCACCAACACACCGAGCACTATGAGTGCTGCCATTAAGGTCCCCTCCAGACGACTGCTGTTGCGCCGTTGATTTCCATCACCGTCACCTTGGTGCCCGGCGGGTACACCTCGGTGGTGTCGTACGGCCTGGCAGTCCACACCTCGCCGTTCAACTTGACCTGCCCGGAATGCTCGCCCACTTCTTCCAGAACCAGAGCGTGTTTACCTTCGAGTGCCTGAATTCCGGTCGGGGTCGGTGGCGGACTACCGAAGCGACGCAACATGATCGGTCGCACACCCAGGACGAGGGCGGCGGAGAACACTCCGAACATGACGGCGTCGACCCACACCGGGAAGTCGGTGACAGCACTGACACCGGCAGTAGCGAGCGCCCCACCGGCGAGCATCAGCAGGAAGAAATCCCCCACCAGCGCTTCGGCCCCGGCGAGCACCAGTGCTCCGATCAGCCAAATAAGTGCAGCCACAACACCATCTAACCAGAATGTGTGACCCAGGCCGCCGCTACGTCAGTTCGGCTCGGTAACGAAATCGACAAGTTGTTCGACGGCACCGATCAAGGGAGCTTCCAGATCGCGGAAGCTCTCGACCGAGTTGTAGACCCGCCGCCAGCCCTCCTGAGGTGTCCCCCAGCCCAGTTCGCGGCAGATTCCCGTCTTCCAATCCTCGCCGCGTGGAATCTTCGGCCAGGAGGCGATTCCGACAGATTTGGGACGAACGGCCTCCCACACGTCGATGTACGGATGTCCGGTCACCAACACGTTCGGGCCGAGGCCCTGAGTCAGTTGGGTTTCCTTGGAACCGGTGACCAGGTGGTCGACGAGGACACCGACACGGCGGCCGGGGCCCGGCCCGAATTCGGCAAGCCGCTCCCCCAGATTGTCGAGCCCTTCGAGATGTTCGACGACAACACCTTCGACGCGAAGGTCATGGCCCCACACCCGCTCGACGAGGGCAGCATCGTGCACTCCCTCCACCCAGATCCGGCTGGGCAGTGCCGTGCGTGCACGTAAGCCTTCGACTCGGGTCGAACCCGAAGCCGATCGTGCGGGTTTGGTGGACGCGGGCCTGGGGGCCGGGCGAACGAGGGTGACCGGTGAGCCGTCGATGAGGAAGGCCGCCTCGCGCATCGCGAACAACCGCGTCCGGGAACGCCCGTCCTCGAGTCGCACGAAATCGCCGTCGTACGTGCGCTCGAAACCGACAACCGCACCGCAGAATCCTGTCGCCGCATCCTCGACGACAAGATCACGTTCGGCCGCCACTTCAGGCGTCACGCGCTTCTGTTTGCGGGTATGACCCGCAAAAATGTCACCGTATCCGTTGCCACCGCTCACGCCGGATCACGCTAGGTCACAACGCCGGGGCCGCGCATGTCGCCACGCCGAACTAAACTTCACGGTCATGAGTTCTCCCAGCGCAACCCTCACCGTGTGGGCAGCGTCATGGCTCGCCGGCGACGCTGCGCCGGACGACGTCATCGACGCCCTTGCCGCGTGGGCGCCGATGCACCTGATCGGCGCTGCCGATGCGGAAACCGCGGTCCGCCACGATCTCGAGTGGCCGGGAGTCACGGCTTCGGGTGTGTCCACCCTGTTGAGAATCGCCCGCTCGGAGGCTGCTGAAGTCCGCCTGGTCCTTCCTACGGCCGGCGATGTACGTGGCCTGCCCACTGGCACCGAGTTCGCACGCGCTGCGATCGCAACGGGTGAAGGCATACAGATCGGCGCCGTCGGCAAGCCGGGAGTCGGCCTCGTGCCGTCGAAGGAAGGTCCGGACGTCTTGCGGTGGACGGTTTTCTCCATTCCCACTGTGGCGGGCAGCGCCGAATCGATCGGACTCCGTGAAGCCGAATACGAACTGCGCCAGGCTGTTCGGGACGCAGCGGAGGTGCTCGGCGGGCTTCCGACCGTAGCCACCGGAATGCCTGGGGGCGACGCTCGTACGCTGGTCGCCGAAGCGCTGCAGGCCCAGGCCGGGTACCGCTGGCCGTCGACACTGTCACCTCGGCATCTACAGGTGATCGACACCGCCGACAACGTGGCAGCCATTCTTACCGTCGCTGCGTCGGTCTCGACCAATCAGGCCCCGAGCGTGTCCACTGCGCAGAGGCGTGACGACCTGCTGCGACGACTGTGGGACGTCGTTCGCACTGCCCGTGTCGCGTCGGCGAACAGCGTGTCGATCAGAGCTTGAGCACGAAGTTCCGGCGTTTCTCGGCAAACCCGTTGCGGTCACCGAACATGTCGATCTTCATCTCTTCGAGCTCACGCTCCTCGTAGGGCTCCACCGGATCACGTTCCAGTCGAAGACGTTTGCGCTCCAGCATCGATTCCATCCGATCTCCTTCGAGCAAGTCGGTGGCGACCTCGTGCAACCACGCCTCGAACAGATCCGGCCGCCTGGGGCCGATCGCGTCGACAAGTCCGATGTCCAAGGCTCGACGGATACCGATCGCACTGCACTCGGCCAGCAGGCTGCGGGCCTGCTCCTCGCCGACCCGAGCCGGAAGTGTGTACGTGTGCAGTTCCGAGCCGAACAGGCCCATCGTGGCGTAATGAGGATTGAGAACCACACCGTCCCTGGCCACGACTACGTCGGCTCCAAGCGGGAGCATGACCCCGCCGGCACCGGCGTTGCCTGTGAATGCCGCCACCACAACCTGTTCCGTACAGGTGACGATCGCTTTCGCGATCTCGTTGATGGCTTTGATGTTGGCCCACGCTTCTCCGGCTTGATCAGACGCGGCCTCGATGACGTTGAGGTGGATACCGTTGCTGAATCTGTCGTAGTCACCCGTCAGGACAAGGATCTTGGTGTCCTGCGCGATCGCCCAGCGGAGCCTGGCGGCCAGTCGGGCGCATTGCTTCGTACTCATCGCACCGTTGTAGAAGCGGAACGAGAGATATCCGATTTCGCCGTCGCGGTGATAGTCGGTCTCGGGGTAACGACTCTCCCAGACCTGTGGAACGAACACGTCCGGACGTACGACCGCGGTCGACGGAAGTTTGACATTGCCGGCGCCGACGAGCCGCGCATGTCCGATCCATACGGAGCCCGCACCGGTGGCGACACGTATCGCCTGGTGGAAGTACTCGACGATGGTGCCGGGCGCTGCATCGACGTGGGTATCGGGGTGAGCGTCGTAGACGTAGACCCGGTCGAGCCCCAACTGAACGGCGACGCCGGGAAACCCGTCGGCGGCGTTGACGGCGCGGACGATGCTCGACGCGTCTTCCTCCCAGCTGAAAACGCGATCGGCCTGTTTCATGCTGGGCCTCGATCGGGCCGATGCCACGGGCCGCGCAACTCGGTCCGATGGGATCGCCTGGAAGTCAGGAGTACGGAAATGTTCGACGACCTCCGTAATGCACTCCATCGCCGCGTCGGTGACTGCCTCGTTGTATACGGAAGATTTGGTTGCACCGCTCTGGAGTTCGAATGTCCGCCACGCCCACACCGCTCCGGCATCGAGTTCCTCGGCGGCCTGCAACGCGGTCACTCCCCAGATCGGTTCGCCATCCGTTATCGCCCAGTCCAGCGACGACGGTCCGCGATCACCGGGCGGGCCGGGATGGATGATGATCGTTGTCCACCGCTGCCAAATAGATTCCGGTACATAGGCTTTCAGAAACGGGCAGATGATGAGATCAAAATCTCCCGCAGACGTCGCGGCCAGCGCTGCGTCCGCGTCGGCGACGACGGCGGTGCGGACTTGGTGCCCCGCCTCGCGAAGAACAAGACCAGCCCGCTGCGAGAGACCATTGTCGGAGGTGACGAGAAGAAGCACGCTCAACGGTGGCGCCGAAGCCGCGCGTGGGCGTGAGCGCCGGAACAGCGCCGCCGTCGCCGCTCGCAGACGGCCCCTGCCCGGTGCAGCTTCGCGTAGCTTCGTCGTTGCTCCAGCGCTGGAAATAGCCACAGAAGTCGTGAGTGCGGCCGATTTGGGCATCGGTCTAACTTCGGGGGTCGAAACCATGGATTCCTGCTCGCATGCTCGGGTATCTGCAGCGCAGACCAAACTCCCCCCAGAGCAGGGCCGACGCACCGATAGATTGATTGAGGTATTTAGGGACTTTATACCTACCGTCGGTTTGTTTCAATAGCTATTTTCAGGCAAACCGCTTGATCGGTCAACCCGCAGTCTTGTGATTGATCGCAATATGGCGGTCGATGCGAATATGTTCGTCCAACGTCGGGTAGCGCAAACCGGTGTCCTGGCTGTACCCCTGACGGCGCAACCAATCCAGGACATCGCCCCAGAACCAGATCCCCCCGGCGACCGAGTTGTACGGAATCGGGAAGGGAGTGGCCGCCTGCCGGACCCCTCGCACCCATTGTCCGACAGCCTGCCTCGTCACTCCCGCACGGTCGGCAATGTCCTGACGTGACACCAAATCGGGATGTGTCCGCTGGGGACGCACGCCTGCAGCCACCAACTGGTCGACCACGGTGATAGCCGTCGTCGCCGCTCGCATACCTTCCGAGGTGAGCGTCAGCAACTGCAGTCCGCGCCGGTCCTCGACCCTTCCGCCCAAGCTCTCTTCGATCGCCTGCTCTTGCGAGACTGTCAGCATCTGAACGATGAATGTGAATTCGTAACGGTGATAGAGGTCTTCGGCCACGCAATGAACATAGCCGTAAGCTGCACTGTTTCCACATGGACACACCCGGATCCCGCCCTCGCACGCACAATGGGCAGATGATCGACGTGGACGACAGTCAGTTCGAGGACATGGTCAAGCGGGCGCTCGACAGTCTGCCCCCGAAGTTGGGAGCGGAGATGGCCAACGTCGCGGTGACCGTACAACTCGAAGGTGGACGACCGGGGCTGCTCGGGTTGTATCAGGGCATCCCACTGACCAAGAGAACCACCACGTACGCCGGCGTCCTCCCCGACCGCATCACGATCTACCGCAGGGCCATCTGTGCGATCTGCAGCACCGAAGACGAGGTGATCGAGCAAGTTCGCCGAACCGTGATCCACGAAATCGGCCACCACTTCGGGATCGGAGATCCCCGGTTGCGTGAACTCGGATGGTGACAACCGACTCATCTACAAGTCGGAAATCAGCTAGAGGTTGATAATCGGCGAATTGTCATGTCAGCTGTACCAAACCCGCAAAAATTGAACACTTACAGGAGTTCGCATGGTCAATTTGATCCAGATCGCCCCGAAGAATGCCCCGACGTTTGCGATGAGCCGACAGAAGGCCGCCGAACTGCTGGGCATCTCGGTCGACAGCGTCGCGTTTCTCCTCAAGTCTCGCTATCTCCCGGATCTGGACGCCGGCCGGTTGATCTCGATGGCCAACCAACCCTGGTTGTACTCGGACGGCGACTTTCCCGTGCTGCAGCAAGGTGCATCCGAACTAGCACCGAAGAAGATGCTCCCCGCCCGTAAGTACATCGGCGAGAGCGCAATTCACTCCGACGCCGAATGCGTGGAAGCCAACCAGGGGCAGTGGGCGGGATTCAACGTCGACCATGTGCTCGGCGCCCGCTTCCTGCCTGTGACGCTGCGCAAGTTTCCGGTGTCGGTGCTGCAGATCCACGACGTCAACGACGATGACGAAGAACGAGTGTCATTTGTAGCGACGCTCGCCGGGCGAGTCCGCGAACTGGGGGCGCCCAAGCTCAACTACATCGACCCGTCACTGAGCCCCGAGGATCGACAGATCGTCGAGACGCTCCTCACCTCACGCAGCACGTCCACCGTTCCGGGACCCTGCGGAAAGCTGAAGCAGCCGAACTCCTGAGCGTCGGAAAGCTTTCGTCAGCGGGGGCGCTGAACGGCCGCGCAGCAGTTCACCGCACACGAGAGACCGTTGGTGGTCGAGCCGAGCAGCGGCTCGACCCCCAATCGCAGTGGCTGCTCGGCGTCGGCCAGCTCCCGAACGAGCGTGGGCACCAGCTGCGCAAAACGCTGATCGCGGCCGGGTGTCGCTGCGCGCACGAAATCCATACCGAGTTCGGCCGCCTTGTCCTTGGCCTCGGTGTCCAGGTCCCACACCACTTCGAGGTGATCGGAGACGAAACCGACAGGACACACGATCACGGCGCGAACGTCCTTGGCGGACAGCGTATCCAGGTGATCACAGATGTCGGGGTCGAGCCACGGAACCTGCGGCGGGCCTGATCGCGACTGCCACACCAGATCAAAATCTTCGACGCCGACGGCCTCGGCAACCAACTTCGCAGCCTCGGCAACCTGTCGGCTGTAGAGGTTTCCGCCCTCTGCCGGCGGCCCTGCATTGCGGTCTGCGGCACTCGGGACCGAATGCGCCGTGAACACCAGGCGCGCGGTATCGCGAGTCGCTTCGGGCAACTCTGCGCGGGCCGCGCGCACACCGTCGGCGAACGCGCCGACGACGAGCGGATGGTCGTAGTACTGGCGAAGTTTTGTCAGCGTCGGTGCGCCGTCACCGACGGCTTCACGGGCACGGACGATGTCCTCGTGGTACTGCCGACACCCCGAGTAACCGCCCCACGCCGACGTGGCGAACACGGCGGCATTGCGGACACCGTCCTCGCGCATCTTGGCGACGGTGTCTTCGACCATCGGGTGCCAGTTGCGGTTGCCGAAGTACACGGGCAGGTCCACGCCGGCTGCTGCCAACTCACCTTCGACCCGTTCGATCAGGTCTCGGTTGAGCGCGTTGATGGGCGAAACTCCACCGAAATGCATGTAGTGCTGGACAACGGCGTCGAGCCGCTCCGGTGGCACTCCCCTACCGCGCGTGACGTTTTCGAGGAACGGCCGTACGTCTTCGGGTTTTTCGGGACCGCCGAACGACAAAACGAGAAGAGCATCGAACTGCATGTCCATACTTGCGGTCATGAGTTCAATCTTGCGTGATGCCGTTCGGCGGGGGTCACCCGGGTACTCACCTGTGTAGTAGAAGGGGTGCTACTAGCCGACCATCGCGTGGAAGCCGCCGTCGACGTAGATGATCGACGCGGTCGTGCCGGGCAACCAATCCGAGAGAACGGTGCAGACCGTTTTGGCGACCGGCTCGCGATCGTCGACGTCCCAGCCGATGGGCGCAGCACCGTCCCATGCGGTGTTCAGCTTGTCCAACTCCGCGCCCGGACCGGTGCTGTCGCCGGCAATGGCCTTGGCGGCCAGGGTCTTGATCGGGCCGGAGGACACCAGGTTCGAGCGGATGCCGCGGACGCCGACCTCTTTGGCCACGTACCGATTGACGGCCTCGAGGGTTGCCTTGGAGACACCCATCCAGTTGTAGAAGGGCATTGCGCGTGCCGGATCGAAGTCCATTCCGACGATGGACGCGTTGTCGTTGAGCACTGGCAGCAAGGCCTTGGCCAGTGCGCTGTACGAGTATGCGGACACCTCGAGTGCGACCGCCACGTCTTCCCACGGCGCGTCCATGAACGGGCTTCCCAGGCAGGAGCGGGGAGCGAAGCCGATCGAGTGGACCACGCCGTCGATACCCTCGGGAGCCAGCTCGCGCACACGCTCGGCGAGAGATGCGAGATCCTCCGAGCTCTGGACGTTGAGCGAGATTGCCGGCGGCACGGGCTGCGGCAGTCGCTGGGCGATGCGATCGATGAGGCGCAGACGATCGAATCCGGTGATCAGTACCTTCGCGCCCTGCTCCTGCGCGACCTTGGCCACGTGGAACGCGATCGACGAATCGGTGATGATGCCGGTGACAAGAATGGTCTTACCCTCGAGCAAACCGCCCATGAGATGTCCTCCTGATTTCAGACGTACGAGAAAGGTGTGTGTGCGAAAAGCGGGTCAGTGCCCCATGCCGAGTCCGCCGTCGACGGGGATGACTGCACCCGAGACGTATGCCGAATCGTCGGAGGCGAGGAAACTGACAACTGCTGCAACATCTTCCGGCTTTCCGGTCCGCTGCAACGGGATGAACTCGGTGGCCTTGTCCTTCACGTCGTCGCCCAGTGCTGCCGTCATGTCGGTCTCGATGAAACCCGGTGCGACAACGTTGGCGGTGATCGAACGCGAGCCGAGTTCCCTTGTCAGGGAACGAGCGATACCGACGATGCCTGCCTTGGACGCGGCGTAGTTGACCTGGCCGGCTTGTCCTGCCAGACCCACCACCGAACCGAGGAAGATGAAGCGTCCGAAACGCGCGCGCAGCATCGACCGGGTCGCACGCTTCGAGAGGCGGAACGTACCGGTGAGGTTCGCGTCGACGACGCTCGTGAACTGCTCTTCGCTCATTCGCATGATCAGTGTGTCGTCGGTGACGCCGGCATTGGCGACGATGACCTCGACCGGCCCCTGGTGCGCTTCGACCTCTTTGAATGCACGGTCGATCGACTCGGTGTCGGTGACGTCGCAAACGACGCCGAACAACCCTTCGGGGACACCGGAACCGCGGTGCGTGACGGCTACCTTGTGGCCGTCTGCGGCGAGCCGCTGAGCGACGGCCAAGCCGATTCCGCGGTTACCGCCGGTGACGAGCACCGAGCGCGGTGTGGTGACGGTCCGTTCGGAAACCACTGTCGTGGGAGGGGTAGACATGGCGATCAACCTATCAATTCTCTGCGGGCCGCGTACCAGCGGTATTTGGACAATTCGGAACTGCTCTCGATCAGGGCAGACGCTGCCTGCGTACCAGGGCAATCGTCAGACCAGCGGTCGCGAACACGACGCCGAGGACCAACCACGGTCGACTCGCATCGCCTCGTGTCGTCTCGAAACCGATCTGCTCTTCGAGCGTGTCGTACACCTGGCGCAGTTCTTCGAGGCTCGATGCGGTGAAGAAACTTCCGCCGGACAGGTTGGCGATCTCCTTCAGTGACGCATCGTCGACCGGGACGGGGATTCGGTCTCCTTCGATCTCGACTCGCCCGTATGTCGTTCCGAAGGAAATAGTCGAGATCGGAACGCCCTTGTCCTTGGCCTGACGGGCAGCGGTGAATCCGCCCCGCGGATCGTCCGAGTTCTCGGGAACGGTCTGCTTACCGTCGGACAGCAACACGATGCGCGCCGGTGGCGCCTGATCGCTGCCGCCGAGAACAGCCGACAGCGTGTCGATCGACTGCAACGAGGTGAAGATCGCTTCGCCCGTCGCCGTTCGCTCACTGAGCTTGAGGTTGTCGATGGCGACCTTCGTCGCGTCACGATTCGTGGTGGGCGACACCAGAACCGAAGCGGTTCCGGCAAATGCGACCAACCCGAGGTTGATGCCGGGAGTCAGACCGTCGGCGAACGACTTGGCAGCTTCCTGCGCTGCTGCCAATCGCGTCGGCTCGACGTCGGTGGCCTGCATCGACAGCGACACGTCGATCACGAGGATCACCGTGGCACGGTTTCGCGGGACCTTCTTGTCTGCCGTCGGACCGGCAAGGGCGACGGTGAAGAACACCAATGCGACGACCATCAGAATCGCCGGAATATGACGCCACCGCCCGGGCCGCGAAGGCGCGACCTTCTCCAACAGTGCGAAGTTCGTGAACCGAAGTGTGTGCTTGGCTCGCTGCTTCTGCACGAGTACGTAACCGACCACCAACGCGGCGATGACAGCGAGGAACAGCAGCCACCACGGTGCGGTGAATTGAGAAAGACTCACGAACGAACGCCCCCAGTTCCGGCGCCGTCACCATAACTGTGTCGGCGTGCCGAGATGAATCTCACGACGTCGGCGATCCAGTCCCGATCGGTGTGCAGGGACATGAGCGGTGCGCCGCAACGACGTAGAGCTTGCCTGACCTCGACGCGGTGCTCGGCGGCGACTCTGGCGAAGTCGGCGCGCAGTTGCGGCGTCGTGGTGAATTCTCTGGTCCGGCCGGACTCGGGATCGTGGAGCACCACGTCGCCGACGTCCGGAAGTTCGAGGTCGCGCGGATCTACCACCTCGACGCCGAGCACGTCGTGACGTCCCGAAATGGCGCGCAGCGAGCGTTCCCAGTCGATCGGCCCGAGGAAGTCGCTGATGACGACCGCGAGTCCGCGCCGACGCTGAGGGCGTCTGAGCGCTTCGATCGCGCCGACCAGATCACCGCGTACCCCGTCCGGAGCGTGCGGAGTCGTCGCGATCTTGCGGAGCATCGCCTGTGCGTGAATGCGCCCACCGCGGGCCGGAATTCGGGTTGTCTGGGCGCCCGTCGAGATGATGGCGCCGACGCGGTTACCGCCCGAACTGGTCAGGTGAGTGATCGCCGCAGCTGCGGCGACAACCAGGTCGCGCTTCTCGCATCCGGCGGTCCCGAAGTCGAGACTTGCAGACAGGTCGATGACAAGCCACGTCTCGAGCTCACGATCCGCGACCGACTGGCGCACGTGTGGGTGCGTCGTCCGCGCGGTCACGGACCAATCCATCTGCCGCACGTCGTCGCCCGGCTGATACTCGCGGGCGTCACCCGGTTCCGAACCCGGGCCGGGAATCAGGCCGAGGTGATCGCCGTGCAGCACACCGTCGAGGCGACGACGAACCGTCAGCTCGAGGGTGCGCAGCGCAGCGGTGAGTTTGGGATCGCTGAGCTCGCCGGATCGGAACGACGGCGGAGAACCGGTGGATCCGGCGGGTGTCGCCTGGCCACCGTCGCGGCCTTCGGTCACTGCGGGCGACTCATCGTCTCAGCGGTCGCGATCGGCGCGCCGTTTCCCTGTGGATTGACTGTGCCCTGTGGATTCGCGGTGCCCTGTGCGTTGAACTGAGGTGCCTCCGGTGCGCCCTGCTGAGGCGGACCGGGAACGGTAGGAACAGGCCGCGCGGCGATCTGCGGCAGTCCGACGGTCTGCAGCACCCGGGCGATGACCGCGTCGGGAGTCACCTCGTCGGCCATGGCGTCGTAGGAGAGAACGAGGCGGTGGCGCAACACGTCCGGGATCACCTCGATGACGTCCTGCGGCACGACGTAGTCGCGGCCGCGGACGAGAGCGAGAGCCCGCGACGCGGCGATGATGCCGAGCGTCGCGCGGGGTGACGCGCCGTACGCGATCCAGCCCGCGACGTCCTCGAGTCCGACCTCACGCGGCGTACGCGTAGCGGCGATGACCCTGACCACGTAGTCGACGAGCGCGTGGTGGACGAAGACGTTGCTGGCGACGCGTTGGAGCCTGACCAACTCCTCCGGACCGAGGATCTGGTGCGGCTCCGGGGCTGCCACACCCATCCGGTAGACGATTTCGCGTTCTTCCTCGACAGTCGGGTAATCGACGAGGATCTTGAACAGGAAGCGGTCGCGCTGCGCCTCGGGGAGCGGATAGACACCCTCGTTTTCGATGGGGTTCTGCGTCGCCATCACCAGGAACGGATCGGGCATGTGGTACCGCTTGCCACCGATCGAGACGTGGCGTTCTGCCATCACCTCGAGGAGCGCGGACTGCACCTTGGCCGGGGCACGGTTGATCTCGTCGGCCAACACGAAGTTGGCGACGACGGGTCCGAGTTCGGTGTCGAACTCCTCGCGGCCCTGACGGTAGATGCGCGTGCCGATGAGGTCGGTTGGCACCAGGTCGGGGGTGAACTGGACGCGGGAGAACGAACCGCCGACGACCTTCGCGAAAGTCTCGACGGCCAGCGTCTTGGCGACACCGGGTACGCCTTCGAGGAGGACGTGCCCCTTGGCGAGAAGTCCGACGAGAATGCGCTCGACAAGCCGGTCCTGCCCGACGATGACTCGCTTGACCTCGTAGATCGCTCGTTCCAAGGTCTGAACGTCGGCTGCCAGGGAAGGTGCTGCTCCGTCCGCACTTCCGCTCGCCTTGCTTACGTCGACCGTTCCGACCGAATCTTCACGTGAGGTCACCAAGAATCCATCGCTTTCACCTAGAAAAGTACCGACAGTAACGTGTTCCCCGTCAACTATTCCAGGTAGTTGCGCTCGATGCCGTAACACCACGTCGGGAACTTGATAGTTCCCTGACAATGCGGGTGTCAGCGGCATTTCCTCTGACGGTCAGGACACCAGTCGGACGGCGTACGGCGTCATTCCGCCCCAGCGAACCGGGGAGACCATGACACTCGAACCGGATTGTGGTGCCTCGAGCATCTGCCCGTTACCGAGGTAGAGCGCCACGTGCTGGCTGGCGTTGGGGCCGTAGAAGATCATGTCGCCGCGTTTCATCTCCGAAGACGGAACCTGCGTGCCCGCGGTGTACTGATAGCCGGTGTAGTGCGGCAGCGAGATTCCGATGCCGGCGAAGGCGTAGATCATCAAGCCCGAGCAGTCGAACCCGACTTTGTTGAAGTCGCCGTAACTGTCGGCGACGCCGCCGTCACGGATGCCTCGCGTCGGACCGTTTTCGTCGCCGCCGCCCCAGGCGTACTGCACGCCGAGCTGAGACATTCCGCGGTCGATGACGGATTCGATTGCAGCGCTTCCGGTAACGGAAGGCTTCGGCGTGCTGGGCTTCGGCGTCGTCGGCTTGGGGGTGGTGGGCTTGGGCGTCGTGACCGTTTCCTCTTCGGTACCGGTCTCTTCGTCCGTGCCTGTTTCCTCGTCGGTCCCGGTTTCCTCGTCAGTCCAGGTGTCGTCGTCGTCCGGGATGACGGTCGGAGTCGGGTCTTCCACAGCGGTGTGCGGACGCTGAGCCGCTGCCAGTGCTGCAGCTCGATCCTTGGCGGCCTGGTCGGCAGCTGCGCGGGCAGCAGCCTGTGCGGCAGCTTCCTTGGCGGCAGCTTCGAGAGCCTTCTGATGAGCTTCCTCGGCGCGACGCTGCTCGTCCCACGTCGCATACGCCTGGCGTTGGCCCTGCAAACCTGCGACTGCATTGCGGGCGGCGTCGAGCTGAGCCTGAGCGGAGTTCCGCTCGGCTTCGATCGCGGCCTTCTTGGCAACCTGCTGATCGAGAGCGTTGCGCGCGATCTGAATCGCCTGCTCGGCCAGATCCTTCAGTTGTGCCGCGACCTCGGCGGCAGCGTCGGCCTGCTGCTTTGCCTGGCGGGTCGCGGAGTCCTTGTTCGCCTGCTCGGTACGTGCTCGTTGGAGACCGTCAAGCACTGCGCTCTGCGTATTGGCGAGCAGTTTGAGGACCTGCGCGCGGTCGAGGACGTCGCCCGGGCCCTTGGCGTCGAGGAACGACGAGATGGACGCGGTGTTGGTGCCCTTGACGTAGCTCGAGCGTGCGTACTTGTCGAAGTCCGTCTGAGCGACCTCGATCTGCGCCGACGCGTCCTTAAGAGCCTGTTTGGTGACGCCGACGGCCTGCGCTGCGGTGTCTGCGGCGCCGCGAGCGTTCTGCAGATCCACGAGCGTCTTGTTGACGTCTTCACGCTTGATCGCAACTTCGTTGTCGAGTGCCGACAACTGTTCGTTGGCCGATGCGACTTGATTGATGAGCGCGCTGACGGTGCCGACGCTCGACGAGACCTGCGAATCGGCCGCAGCGATGTCCGAGTCACTCGGATTCGGCGGCGGCGGTGGTACGGCCGAGGACATGGCGGGCGTACCGACGATCAGGGACCCGACAACGCCGAATCCGATGACCAGTTGCGCCAGGCGCATCGACTTACGGGAAGGACCACGACGGGACTCGCCGCCACGTGTTACTTGCCTCACAAATAACTCTCCCTCGCGTGTAACGCCACGGCCCGCTGGGTCGCCGATCCGTGCGGGGAGGGAATGCGCAGACCAAGCACCGGTCGCCCACAGCCCGAGAGCTGCTCGTCGACCTGGACGTGCCGTACGAACGCCACCGTCGACACCTCGAGAACAAGGCAACCGACAAGTACGCGTCGAACAACATCAGCCTGTCTGCGACACTTCTTCCCCAAAAAGTGCCAGTTGTACCGTACGACACTCAAGCGTTCTTTGGAAACTTTAGCCACAAATAACACAAACGGTATTTGAGCTGGTCGAATGGCATGCAGGTACCAAAAAGGGCAGGTACTCACCGCAAACAGCGGTGAGTACCTGTTTTCGACGAGTTACTGAAAATCTCGCAAAAGGACCAAGGTCAGACGGAATCGGCCCGGTGGTCGGAAGATGTCGCCGTTTCTGAAGTCGAAGCGATATGTCTGGTTTGCGCGTTTTCCGGCTCTCGCCGCCACTTGACGGCAAAGGTAATTCCGGCAATAACCGCAACCAGTGCGATGACAAGGACCGTGTAAAGCGTCCACGGCGGACCCGGCGCCACGATCTCGTGCGAGAAGCGGTCCGCGGTCACGCTCGCGCTTTCTCCGAAAGATCGGTCCTGCGCGGTTTCGAGCTGCACGCGACTGATCGAGTCGCTGTAGCTACCCATCCAGTCTGGGCTCAGAACGAGAACCGTGCCGCCTTCGGTTTTGCCGACCGTCGTGGCCAGGTCGCGAAGATCGGACGGCCGGCCCGGATTTGCGTCGACCACTACGACGCTCAAGTCGACACCACGTTCACGGGCGTCGGTCACCACCGCAGTCAGCCCCACAACATCGGACTCCGGGGCGGAGACGCCGTCCGTCGAAAGGTCCGCGAGCACGTCGTCGAGATCGACATCCGACGGAACAGCGACGTGCAGCGGGGACTTCACGTGCACAGGCGCAAAAGCGTGATTGGTAGGAGCAGACATCTCTCATCCGGGTGCTGTTCGGATTCCGTCCACCGCTGAGATGCGGGGAGTTCTTCCGAGGTCGTTTTTCGGCGGCCGACCCGCGACGGGCCTGCATGCAGCCTACTTCAGGTCGACTGCCACCAGGCGTCACACGCAACCGCCGCGCGTGCCGCCCGAGCGGTAACTGTGGGTGTGGTCACCCAGCCAAGCCTGCGTTGCGCAGGCCCGCAGTCTGCATGAAGATTGTTTCGGTCAACTTGCCCTGAATTCTCACAGGACAAGCGTACTGTTAGACTTGGACCAAGAGGTACCACGGTCAGGGCAGGTTCTACTGCAGCTCCGATGTTCGGACAGTTCTCACGCGAACTGTGCGATTGGCGTGAGCTACGGAGGATGTTCCCGGCCGAAGTACCTCGCTTCAGCTGCCGACACAGCCCCGTCGGTAGCGACCCTCATAGACGAGTGGAGCAGACGTGAGCACCAGTATCGATTCATTCGGAGCCAAGGGAACCCTCGAGGTCGGTGAGAACTCTTACGAGATCTTCCGCCTCTCGGCCGTCCCCGGCACCGAGAAATTGCCCTATTCCTTGAAGGTTCTCGCCGAGAACCTTCTCCGCACCGAAGACGGTGCCAACATCACCGCGGATCACATCCGCGCAATCGCGAGCTGGGATCCCTCAGCCGAGCCGAGCATCGAAATCCAGTTCACGCCTGCCCGCGTGATCATGCAGGACTTCACCGGCGTTCCTTGCATCGTCGACCTCGCCACCATGCGTGAGGCCGTCACCACCCTCGGCGGCGACCCGAACAAGGTCAACCCGCTCTCCCCCGCCGACATGGTCATCGACCACTCGGTCATCCTCGACGTCTTCGGCCAGGCCGACGCACTCGAGCGCAACGTCGACCTCGAATACGAGCGCAACGGCGAGCGTTACCAGTTCCTCCGTTGGGGCCAGGGCGCATTCGACGACTTCAAGGTCGTCCCCCCGGGAATGGGCATCGTTCACCAGGTCAACATCGAATACCTGGCGCCCACCGTCATGTCCCGTAACGGACAGGCATACCCCGACACCTGTGTCGGCACCGACTCGCACACCACGATGGTCAACGGCCTCGGCGTGCTCGGCTGGGGCGTCGGCGGCATCGAGGCCGAGGCAGCAATGCTCGGCCAGCCCGTCTCCATGCTGATCCCCCGCGTTGTCGGCTTCAAGCTCTCCGGTGAGATCAAGCCCGGCGTCACCGCAACCGACGTCGTGCTCACCGCCACCGAGATGCTCCGTAAGCACGGCGTCGTCGGCAAGTTCGTCGAGTTCTACGGCAACGGTGTTGCCGAGGTTCCGCTCGCGAACCGCGCAACGCTGGGCAACATGAGCCCCGAATTCGGTTCCACCGCAGCGATCTTCCCGATCGACGCCGAGACCATCGAGTACCTGCGCCTCACCGGCCGCAGCGACGAGCAGCTCGCTCTCGTCGAGGCGTACGCCAAGGAACAGGGCCTGTGGCACAACCCCGACAAGGAACCCGTCTTCTCGGAGTACATCGAGCTGGATCTGGGAACCGTTGTTCCCTCGATCGCCGGCCCGAAGCGCCCGCAGGACCGAATCCTGTTGTCGGAGTCCAAGACTGCGTTCCGCAAGGACATCCACAACTACGTGGAAGAGAACTACCCGACCGAGCACACCCAGCTCGACGAGGCCGTCGAGGAGTCCTTCCCGGCTTCCGATCCCGCGGTTCTGTCGTTTGCCGACGACGGAGCGGTCGACGTTCTCTCTGCTGCCAACGGTGCAGAAGGCCGTCCGAGCAAGCCGGTCGTCGTCAAGTCCGACGCCGGTGAGTTCGTTCTCGACCACGGCGCCGTCGTTGTTGCAGGTATCACCTCCTGCACCAACACGTCCAACCCGTCGGTCATGCTCGGTGCTGCACTGCTCGCACGCAACGCCGTCGAAAAGGGCCTCGCCACCAAGCCGTGGGTCAAGACCAACATGGCTCCCGGTTCGCAG
This sequence comes from Rhodococcus sp. ARP2, assembly GCF_001029585.1. NCBI lineage: Bacteria > Bacillati > Actinomycetota > Actinomycetes > Mycobacteriales > Nocardiaceae > Rhodococcus > Rhodococcus sp. ARP2. Next base: position 49,485 of record NZ_LEKE01000024.1, read on the forward strand.
GTCGTCACCGATTACTACGAGAAGGCCGGCCTGTGGCCGTACCTCGAGAAGCTCGGTTACTACCTCGGCGGTTACGGCTGCACCACGTGCATCGGTAACACCGGACCCCTGCCCGAGGCAGTCTCGAAGGCCATCAACGACAACGACCTCTCGGTCACCGCGGTGCTCTCGGGTAACCGCAACTTCGAGGGACGTATCTCCCCCGACGTCAAGATGAACTACCTGGCTTCCCCGCCGCTCGTGATTGCATACGGCCTCGCCGGAACCATGGACTTCGACTTCGAGACCGATTCGCTCGGTAACGACACCGACGGAAACCCCGTCTACCTCAAGGACATCTGGCCGTCCACGCAGGAAATCGAAGAGACGATCAAGTCCTCGATCGACCAGGACATGTTCCGCAAGTCGTACGCAACCATCTTTGCGGGCGACAGCCGCTGGCAGAACCTCGAAACCCCGAAGGGTGACACCTTCGAGTGGGACGTGAACTCCACCTACGTGCGGAAGCCTCCTTACTTCGACGGCATGACGATGGATCCGGCTCCAGTCAAGGACATCAAGGGCGCACGCGTCCTCGCACTGCTCGGCGACTCGGTCACCACCGACCACATCAGCCCGGCAGGTCCGATCAAGGTCGGTACCCCCGCTGCGCAGTACCTCGACTCCCACGGCGTCGAGCGTGCGGATTACAACTCCCTCGGCTCGCGTCGCGGTAACCACGAGGTCATGATTCGCGGAACGTTCGCGAACATCCGTCTGCGCAACCAGCTCCTCGACGACGTCTCCGGTGGTTACACCCGCGACTTCACGCAGGAAGGCGCACCGCAGGCATTCATCTACGACGCGTCGCAGAACTACCAGGCAGCCGGCATCCCGCTGGTCGTCCTGGGCGGCAAGGAGTACGGCTCCGGATCCTCACGTGACTGGGCAGCTAAGGGCACCAGCCTGCTCGGCGTCAAGGCCGTCATCACCGAGTCGTTCGAGCGCATCCACCGCTCCAACCTCATCGGCATGGGCGTTGTCCCGCTGCAGTTCCCGGTCGGCGAGTCCGCAGGTTCGCTCAAGCTCGACGGCACCGAGACCTTCGACATCGAAGGCGTCGAGAAGCTCAACGAGGGCGTCACCCCGAAGACCATGAAGGTCACGGCGACGCGCGAGAACGGCGAGAAGGTCGTGTTCGACGCAGTCGTACGCATCGATACCCCCGGCGAAGCGGATTACTACCGCAACGGTGGCATCCTGCAGTACGTGCTTCGCAACATGATCCGGGGCTAGTCAACCGAGCCCTGCTCTAACCCACGTGGCGGACTCAGCGAGGTGCTGAGTCCGCCACGTGCGTTCAGAGCACAAGAAAGCGCGAGACGAGGACAACAACGTGCCCAAGGTCAGTGAAGACCATCTCGCGGCACGGCGCAGTCAGATCCTTGACGGCGCCCGCCGCTGCTTTGCGGAATACGGCTACGACGGCGCCACAGTTCGCCGTCTCGAAGAAGTCACCGGTTTGTCCCGAGGAGCGATCTTTCATCACTTCAAGGACAAGGACGGCCTGTTCCTCGCTCTCGCAAGCGAGGATGCGAGCCGGATGGCAGATGTCGTCGCCGAAGAGGGACTCGTCCAGGTCATGCGGGACATGCTCGCGCAGCCCGATCAATTCGATTGGCTGGGAACGCGACTGGAGATAGCGCGTCGACTGCGCAACGACGCCGACTTCCGCGAGAAGTGGTCACAGCGCTCCGTAGAACTGACGGAAGCGACCAGTGCGCGCCTCGCCAGACAGAAATCGGCCGGTCGGCTCCGTGACGACGTTCCCACCGAAATTCTGATCGGATACCTGGATCTGGTGATGGACGGCCTGGTCGCGAGAATCGCCTCCGGCCACGGCGTCGACAACCTGTCAGCTGTTCTCGATCTGGTCGAGGAATCGGTGCGGCGGCGAGATTGAGGGGCTTCGCCCCTGTGCGCCTTTTTGGTAGTTCCCACTACCAAAAAGGCGCACAGGGGGTTAGGCGAGCTGGATCAGCTCGAGGTATTCCTGCGACCAGTGGTCCTCGTTGCCGTCGGGCAGGAGGATGACCCGCTCGGGGTTGAGTGCCTCGGCAGCGCCCGGATCGTGGGTGACCAGGACGACGGCACCGGTGTAGCTGCGGAGCGCGTCGAGCACCTGCTCGCGTGAGATCGGGTCCAGGTTGTTGGTGGGCTCGTCGAGAAGCAGAACGTTGGCAGCGGACGACACCAGACCGGCCAGAGCCAGACGCGTCTTTTCACCACCCGAGAGCGTTCCGGCCGGCTGTTCGAGCTGTGGGCCGGTGAACATGAAGGCACCGAGCAGAGAACGCAGCTCCTGCTCCCCTGTATCCGGCGCAGCGTGGCGGATGTTCTCCCACACGGACGCGTCGTCGTCGAGGGTGTCGTGCTCCTGAGCGAAGTAGCCGACCTTGAGTCCGTGACCGGCGATCAGCTCACCCGCGTCCGCCTTCTCCGCGCCCGCGAGGATGCGGAGCAGTGTGGTCTTACCTGCACCGTTGAGTCCGAGGATAACCACACGAGACCCACGATCGATCGCGAGATCGACACCGGTGAAGATCTCGAGCGAGCCGTACACCTTGGTGAGGTTCTTGCCCATCAGCGGAGTCTTGCCACAAGCGGCGGGCTCGGGGAAACGAATCCGCGCAACCTTGTCCGAGACACGTTCGGCATCGAGGTTCGCCATCAACTTGTCGGCTCGCTTGGCCATGTTCTGAGCCGCGACGGCCTTGGTTGCCTTTGCACCCATCTTCGCAGCCTGAATCCGCAGCGCACCGGCCTTCTTCTCGGCGTTCGCGCGCTCGCGGCGACGACGCTGCTCGTCCGTGGCACGAGCGTCGAGGTACTTCTTCCAGTTCATGTTGTAGACATCGGCCTCACCGCGGACGGCATCGAGGAACCACACACGGTTGACGACGTCGTTGAGCAGGTCGACGTCGTGACTGATGACCACCAGTCCGCCCTCGTGGTTCTGGAGGAATCCACGCAGCCAGGTGATGGAGTCGGCGTCGAGGTGGTTGGTGGGCTCGTCGAGCAGCAGAGTCGTGTCCGAGCGGGCACCGCTGCCGTCGGAGGCGGCAAAGAGGATTCGCGCCAATTCGACACGACGACGCTGACCGCCGGACAGCGTGCTGAGCGGCTGCCCGAGAATACGGTCTTCGAGGCCGAGGCTGCTGGTGATACGTGCGGCTTCGCTCTCGGCTTCGTAGCCGCCGAGGGCCGAGAATCGATCCTCGAGCTGGCCGTACTTCTTGACCGCGCGGTCCTGAGATTCCTGATCGAGCACCTCGCCCATCAGGATCTGCTGCTTCTCCATCTCGCGGAGCATCGTGTCGAGGCCGCGGGCAGAGAGAACCCGGTCCTTGGCGAGGATGCTCAGGTCGCCCTCTTTGGGGTCCTGCGGGAGGTATCCGAGTTCACCGGTGCGTACGACGCTTCCCGCATATGCCTCACCTTCACCGGCGAGGATGCGCAGAGTGGTCGTCTTTCCGGCACCGTTACGTCCGACGAGTCCGATCCGGTCGCCCGGCTGGATGCGCAGCGAAGGCCCGGGAGCTGTGAGAAGGGTGCGGACACCGGCACGAACTTCGAGGTCAGTGGCGGTAATCAAGCAAACTCCTCAGGAAAAACGACGAATACGGGTAAACAATGCCTGACTACAGACACAAGAACTATCGATTTTACCGTGACCTGACGGTCGTTCCGACCAGGAGCGTGTGAGTCCGCTAACGTTCGGGACATGACTAGCGAAAACAGCACTCGTCCTCGCGACCTCGAAGGCCGCGCCGCCATCGTCACCGGCGCAAGTCGCGGAATCGGCAAAGCTGTCGCCGCCGAACTCCTCGCTCGCGGCGCCGACGTCTTGATCACAGCCCGCAAGCCGGAGCCCCTCGAGGCTGCTGCATCCGAACTGTCCGATCTGGGGCACGGCGGCAAGGTCGTCGCATTCGCGGGCAACGCAGCCGATGCCGAGGCCCGATCCGGTGCCGTCGACCGCGCCGTCGCCGAGTTCGGTTCGCTCGACATTCTGGTCAACAACACCGGAATCAATCCCGTCTTCGGTTCGCTCATGGAGGCGGACCTCGACGCCGTGCGCAAGATCTTCGACGTGAACGTGGTTGCCGCCCTCGGTTACGTCCAACAAGCACATCGGGCGTGGATGGGCGAACACGGTGGAGCCGTCGTCAACCTGGCAAGTGTGGCCGGGATCCGGTCGACGGGCGTCATCGCGGCGTACGGCGCGTCGAAGGCTGCGCTCATCCGGTTGACGGAAGAACTGGCCTGGCAACTGGGACCGAAGATTCGTGTGAATGCCGTAGCACCCGGGATCGTCAAGACGCAGTTCGCGGCAGCACTGGTCGCTGCCGGCGAGGACAAGGCGTCGGCGGGCTACCCGATGAAGCGGCTCGGCACCCCCGAGGACGTTGCCGGCTTGGTCGGCTTCCTCGTCTCCGACGCGGCGGCATGGATCACCGGCGAAACGGTCCGGGTCGACGGCGGTCTGCTCGCAACGGGATCGATGTAGTGCGCCGATCATGAGCACACTCGACTCCTCCGCCGACGTGGTGATCGTGGGCGGAGGGCCGGCGGGGCGGGCACTCGCGACGCGCTGTATCGCCCGGCAACTCACCGTTGTCGTTGTCGATCCGCATCCTCATCGGGTGTGGACGCCGACGTACTCGGCGTGGGCAGACGAGCTGCCGTCGTGGCTGCCGGACGAGGTGATCGCGAGCCGAATCGAACGCCCGAGCGTGTGGACCAGCGGGCAGAAAACGCTTGCTCGCATCTATTGCGTATTGAATACACCTTTACTGCAATCATTTCTCTCCGACACATCCACAAAGGTCAGAGGCTTACGCGCTCAAACACTGTCCACCACCACCGTCGTGTGCGTGGACGGATCGCAGCTGACGGGATCCGTCGTCGTCGACGCCCGAGGCACCGATCTGGCAGTGACAACCGCGCAGCAGACGGCCTTCGGAATGATCGTGGACCGAGCTCTGGCCGATCCGATTCTGGGCGGCAGCGAGGCCTGGTTCATGGACTGGCGAACAGACAACGGCACCTCCGACGCCGACACTCCGTCGTTTCTCTACGCGGTCCCGCTCGACAACGAGCGAGTCCTCCTCGAGGAGACCTGCCTCGTCGGCCGGCCGGCGTTGGGGTTGCGCGAACTCGAAACACGTCTGCGCACCCGACTTCACAATCGGGGCTGCGAAGTCCCCGACGACGCGCCGGTCGAGCGAGTCCGTTTTGCGGTCGAAGGCCCAAGGGACTCGTCCCCGGACGCTGTCCTCCGGTTCGGCGGGCGAGGCGGTCTGATGCATCCGGGAACCGGATACAGCGTTGCCTCCTCACTCGCCGAGGCCGACACTGTCGCGAAAGCAATCGCCGACGGTGACGATCCGAACGTGGCACTCTGGCCTCGCTCGGCCAAGGCGGTATCCGCTCTCCGCCGCGTTGGTCTGAACGCACTTCTCGCCCTCGACTCGGGCGAAGTCACCACATTCTTCGACAAGTTCTTCGATCTACCGGTCGAGGCCCAGCGGTCCTACTTGTCGGATCGGCGGGACGCGGCCGCGACGGCGAAGGTGATGGCAACACTGTTCCGATCGTCACCGTGGCACGTGAGAAAGACATTGATGCGCGCGCCGTTTTTCCGGTGACTAGATCCGCACCGACTACTGCGCTGCCATCGAGCTGGCGATCATCGGCCAGGAGTTGTGGAGGTCGTCCTGCCAGTAACCCCACGAGTGGGTTCCGCTCGGCTTGAAGTCGAAGGTCGCGGGGATGCCCAGTGCGTTCAGTCGGTCCGCCAATCCGTGTGTGCACCCGTTGACCGCGGATTCGATGATGCCGCCGACGATGATCTGATTCAGGAGTGCTCCGGGATTTCCGTTCACATCGGGCGCCTGAAGGTTGTCGTGCGGACCTGGCAGCCCGGATCCGGTGGAGACGTACAGTTCGGTCCCCCGCAACTTCTCCGCGTTCACGACGGGATCGTTCTCGCGCCATCCCGGACCGTCGAACGGTCCCCACATGTTTGTCGGATCAGCGCCACCCCGCGCACCGACCACCAGTCGCACGTAGTCCTGACCCGGCTGGGTGGAAGTCTCCGCGCACCCGCTGTAGGCCCCGACACTCCGATACAGCCCTGGGGCTGAGATCGCGAGATTGAGTACCGAGGTCGCGGTCATCGAGATCGCCGCGATGGAGTTGACCCCGTTGGTACCGAACTGCGCATCGATGACTGGCGGCAGTTCGCGAGTGAGGAACGTCTGCCACTTGTTGCGTCCGAGTACGGGATCGTCCTTCTGCCAGTCGGTGTAGTAGCTGAACGCTCCTTCCAGCGGCGTCACGACGTTGACGTTCTTGTCGGCGAAGAAGTCCAGGACATCGGTCCGTCCTTCCCACGTTGCACTGTCCTCGCCACCACCGGCGCCGTTGAGCAGATACAACGTGGGCCGTGGGGCGCTCGTGTCGGCGGGGAGGATCACCTCGAGTGGAATGTCGCGGCCCATCGCATCGGAGTGGACGCTGATGGTTACGGTGCGTGCCGGATCTGCGTTCGCGGGCCAAGGCGCAAACAGCAGTGGAACCAGTGAAATTGCCAGCGCTGCTGCTACGCGTCGACGGTAGGTTCGGATACTCATCGGAGTATGCCCCCAGGTGTGCGAGTCGGATTCTCGGAGCGGATACCCGCTCGCCGCGCCTCGAACCGGCCCACCCGGACGCAACGGTTCGGGATCAACCGTGAGCGTTTGCCTCGCGCAATCGGCTGGGGGCGACCATCATGGGAGGCATGCGCTCGATTTGGAAAGGCTCGATAGCCTTCGGTCTGGTCAACGTTCCGGTCAAGGTGTACTCGGCGACCGAGGACCACGACATCCGATTTCACCAGGTCCATGCAAAAGACGGTGGCCGCATCAAGTACAACCGTGTGTGTTCCGAGTGCGGAAACACGGTTCAGTTCGCGGACATCGACAAGGCGTACGACTCGGAAGACGGATCGCGCGTCATCTTGAGCGACGAGGACTTCAACAAACTCCCGGCCGCGGAGAAGCACGAGATTCCGGTGCTGGAATTCGTGCCGAACGATCAGATCGATCCGATCTTGTTCGAGAAGAGTTACTTCCTCGAACCCGATTCGGCGTCGCCGAAGGCGTACGTCCTGCTTTCGACTGTGCTCACCGAGAGTGATCGAACGGCACTGGTGCATTTCACTCTGCGACAGAAGACGCGCCTGGCCGCGATGCGCGCTCGCGACGGCGTCCTCGTGATCCAGACGTTGCTGTGGCCCGACGAAGTTCGCGCAGCAGAGTTCCCTTCACTCGACGACGTGGAGAAGCCGAAGGCCAAGGAACTGAAGATGGCGCAGACGCTCGTCGAGAGCATGGCGGGCGATTTCGATCCGACCGAGTTCACCGACGACTACCAGCTCCAACTGCGGCAGTTGCTCGACGAGATGATCGAGAACGGCGGCAAGAAGGTCATCCCCGCCGCCGAGGTCGACCAGGAGGGCACCGATGCAGAGGTGGTCGACCTCGTTGCCGCACTGCAGCGCAGTGTGGACGAAGCGAAGTCGAACGCCTCCAAGGCCGGCTCGTCGAAGTCGACCACACCGAGGAAGAAACGAGCCTGAGTCAGCCGCGCACGTCTTGGATCTCGATCAGAGCGTCCAACTCAGCGTCGACGTCCGGGGCCGCGTGACGACCCGTTCCGACCGCCAGGTTGATCACGGGCCCGATCGCCTCCAGACCTGCCTCGGTGAACATTTCGGCGTGTGACGTGGGCACCGGACGGTCGATGATCACCCCGGACACGAACGGTCGCCACGCCGACGCCGTTCGCAGCGGGTCGAAGGTGTCGGTCTGTGCCGAGAAGAACAGCAGATCGCCCACGAACTTGCCCGGGCGGTACCGGTGGGCAAGCTCCGCGCCTGCGGAGTATTCCTCGAACAGTCGCTCGATCCGATCGCTCGAGACCAAAGGGTGATCGCCGATGGCTTCATGCAAGAGCGCTTCGGCGTCCTCCGGTGTCATCTCACGCTCGTCGGCGTCCGGGACCGAGATCCCCAACCCGCCGATCAGTTCGGCGAGAGAAGGCTGCGCGCCCGCCATCGTCGGGTCTTCGAGAACGAAGCTGTCGAGAAGAATCAGGTCGGCGACGCTCTCACCCGCTGCTTGCAACTGCACCGCCGCCGCGTGAGCGATCAATCCCCCGATCGACCACCCCAGCAGGTGATACGGACCGTGCGGCTGAACTCCGCGAATTTCCTCGACGTACCGCGCCGCGAAGTCCTCGATCAGCTCCGCCCGGAATTCGGGGTCCGTCAGAATCGGCGACTGCAGGCCGTAGAGCGGCCGGCTGGAATCGACGTACCGATCGAGTGCCCCGTAGCACCAGGCCAATCCGATGGCCGGATGGATGCAGAACAGTGGCTCGGCGCGGCCTTCCGGGCGTAGTGGCAGGACTACTGCAAGTGCGGAGGTATCCGCGTCACTTGTCACAACTGTTGCCTCGAGTTCGAAGAGTCTGCGCGCCAATGCCTCCGGCGTCGGGTCGGAGAATATCCACGCGACGGGGACGGTCATGCTGGTGCGTTCCTTGATGGCAGCGACCAAACGCGTTGCCATGAGCGAGTTTCCGCCGAGTTCGAAGAAGCTCGAATCGGCGTACGTGTCTGCGTCGGCGAGATCGAGTACCTCCGCGAAAGCAGCGCAGATCGCAATCTCGTCGCTGCCGTCCGGACTGCGTCCACTCGGCGCCTCCCAGAGGGGCGCAGGCAGAGCTGCGCGATCCAGCTTGCCCGCCGGTGTGGTCGGGACTGCACCGATCGTGACAAAAGCGGACGGGATCATGTGCGCAGGTAGGGATGTGCCTGCGTGGCGTCGTAGTGCGGTGACGTCGACGTCCCCGTGTGCCGGGACGACGTACGCGACGATCCGAGCGTCGACGCCGTCGCCGACGACCACGCTCACAGCCGAATGCACGGACGCCTCCGACGCCAGCACCGCGTCGATTTCACCGAGTTCGATCCGGAACCCTCGGACCTTGACCTGGTGGTCCGCGCGTCCGAGATAGACAAGCGACCGTGCGCGATCTTCACGCACAAGATCTCCGGTGCGGTACATCCGAGAGCCTTCGGGTCCGTGCGGGTCGGCGACGAACCGCGCTGCCGTGAGCGCGGGGTTGCCGAGGTACCCGCGGGCGAGACCGTCGCCGCACACGTAGAGCTCACCGACGACCCGTCCGGGGACCGAGTGCAGTCGGGAATCGAGAACCATCGCATCCACGCCTCGGATCGGACCGCCGATCGTCACGGTCTCCCCCGCGACGAGTGAATCGCTGATGGTGACTGCGACGGTAGCCTCGGTCGGGCCGTACGCGTTGAACATTCGGCGCCTCGGCGCCCACCGAGATACGAGGTCGGCGGTGCAGGCGTCGCCACCGACAACGACGGCCTCGAGATGGTCGAGACCGGCGGGATCGACAGTCGCCAGGGCGGCCGGAGTCACGAATGCATGGGTGATCGTCTGCTCGTCGAGCAGTTCGTGCAATTCGACACCGCCGAGAACCGTCGGAGGCGCAATCACCATCGTTGCGCCGGCGCCGAATGCCAGAAGGAGCTCGAGAACCGACGCGTCGAAGCTCGTCGAGGCGAAGCTCAGAGCGCGAGAGTGCGCGGTGACGCCGAAACGTTCCCGCTGTTCGTCGGCAAACGCAGCCAATCCCGCGTGAGTGACCAATACGCCCTTGGGTTTTCCGGTCGAGCCCGAGGTGTAGATCAGGTAGGCCGGGTTATCGAGCTCGAGTGGCGCGTCCGGCAGTGTCTCGGAATGGGCTGCCTCGATTTCGGTGGTGAATTCGACCGCGTCGAGCTCGATCCACGGCGTGGAGCCCGGAAGGCCGGCCACATACTCGCCCCTGGTGATACCGAGTACCGCCCCACTGTCGGTGAGCATGTGCTCGATCCGCTCGGCGGGGTACGCCGGGTCCACGGGAAGAAACACTCCGCCGGCTTTCGCTACGGCCCAGAGCGCGATCACATAGTCGGCCGACCTCGGAAGCGCGAGTGCCACAATCATTTCCGGCGCAATCCCGCGAGCGATCAACGCAAACGCCATTGCGTCGGAGCGTCGGTCGAGTTCGCCGTACGTGAGCGTGGCGGAAGCCGCGACGTCGACGATTGCCGGAGCATGCGGATCGGCCGCGCCGCGAAGCAGCAACTCCGGCAAGGTCAAAGCATCGCCGGCCGGACGTCCGGGCAACGCACGCAGGCCACGTCCCGCAAGATCCACGTCACCGACGACGGCGGAGGGCTGGGCAGTCAGTGTCTCGATGATCGTTTCCAGCATCACCGCAAACGACTCCGCCGTATCGGTGTCGAAGAGGTCCTTCGCGTAGGTGAGGGAGGCCTCGTAGCCGCCGCCTTCCTCCGCGGTCTGTTCGACAACGGTGAACTGCAGGTCGTACTTGGCGATGTCCGGTGTGATCTCGTGGGCACGAACGGCAAGTCCAGGCAGGTCCCACGTCGTCGGGTGGGCGCCGTGGAACGAGATCATCGTCTGGAACACCGGATGACGGTCGGTGGTCCGGGTCGGCGCCACAACGTCCACGACCTGCTCGAACGGAATGTCCGCGTGGGCGAAGGCGTCGAGATCGACGGAGCGGACAGTACGCAGAACGTCGACGAACGTCGACCCGGGATCGACCGTCGTGCGCAGTCCGACCGTGCCCACGAACATTCCCACGAGGTCGTCGAGAACTCGGTGTCCTCGCCCGGCGACCGGAGATCCGATCACGATGTCCGTGCTTCGACTCAGCCTGGACAGCAGCACGGCATAGGCAGCGTGCAACACCATGAACGGCGTCGCCGCATTCGAGCCGGCGACCGCCTCGACCGCGATCCGGGTGTGCGCCGGAAGCGAGACCGCGGTGTGGCCGCCGCTCAACGACTGGGTGAGCGGGCGCGCTCGATCGCTCGGAAGGTCGATCAGCTCAGGTGCTCCCCGCAACGTCTCCCGCCAGTACGACGCCTGTGCCCCGAGCACGCTCTCGGATTCGTTCACAGAGCCCAGCGCTTCCCGCTGCCAGATGGCGAAGTCCGCGAAGTGCACCTCGAGCGGGGTGAACTCGGGAGCGCGTCCCGAACTTCTCGCGACGTAGGCGGTGAGCACGTCCTTCATCAACGGCGCGATCGACCATCCGTCCGCCGCGATGTGGTGGATCACGATGACAAGCGTGTGGTGCTGCGGCGTCGACTCGAGCAGGAGCGCGCGAACGGGAGCTTGGGTCGTGATGTCGAATCCACACGACGCGAATTCTCTGGCGAGCTCTGCCGGTTCACGGGTGTCCGCATTTGCGTACTCCAGCGAGGTGAATGCATCCTGGATCACCTGGTGTGGGCCGGTGTCGGAGTCGGGGAACACCGTGCGCAGGATTTCGTGCCTTTCGATCACGTCGAGGACCGCAGCTTCGAGGGCTGGGACGTCGAGTGCACCGTCGAGGGAGATCGCGGCAGGGACGTTGTACGCGGGTGAGCCGGGATCCATCTGGTTGAGGAACCAGATGCGGGCCTGCGCGTAGGACAGCGGAACTTGCTCGGGGCGGTCGACGGCGGTGATCGGTGGTAGCGGCTTCGCCCCGGCGGATGTGTCGAGCACGGTGGCAAGTTCCCGAATTTCGGGGTGCTCGAACAGCATTCGGACAGGTACCTGCCTGCCCAACGATTCGCCCAGTCGCTGGGCAAGTCTGGTGGCGAGCAGTGAGTTGCCGCCGAGTTCGAAGAAACTGTCCGACGCACTGATCTGTTCGATACCCAGCAGTTCCGCCACGACGCCGGCAACCTGGAGTTCGGTCGCGGTGGTCAGCGGCTCGACACTCCGCTCGGACGAACGCAGTGTCGGCGCCGGCAGCGCCGATCGGTCGAGTTTCCCGACGGGGGTCAGCGGAACGTGCTCGATCGGGGTGATCGCCGACGGCACCATGAAGGCGGGCAGTGAGCGGCGCGCATGGATCAGCAATTCGTCCATCTCGACCGCATCGGCGCCGAGCACTACGTACGACGCCAACATCGTCTCACCGGAAGCTGCGTCGACGCCCACGGTGACCGCGAACTCGACGCCGGGGTAAGCGCTGAGCACGGAGTCGATCTCGCCCAGTTCGATGCGGAATCCGCGCACTTTCACCTGATGATCAGAGCGTCCGACGTATTCGATCGTCTCGAGCGGCGTCCACCGAACCAGGTCACCGGTCCGGTACATGCGGGCGCCGGCCGGGCCGAACGGCGCTGCCACGAATCGCGTCGCCGTCAACGCGGGTTGGTCGAGGTAGCCGCGGGCAAGTCCGAGGCCGGCGATGTAGAGCTCACCGGTGACCCCGACGGGTACCGGCTGAGCCGAGCCGTCGAGAATTACCGCGGACACGCCCCGGACGGGCCCGCCGATGGTCACGGTCTCCCCCACCGTCAGGGCATCGCTGATGCACACCATGACCGTGGTTTCCGTCGGCCCGTAACCGTTGAACAACCGGCGACCCGGTGCCCACTTGCGGACCAGTTCGGGTGAACAGGCCTCGCCGCCGACAACGATCGACTGCAAGACGTCCAGCCCGGTGGGATCGACCGAGGCCAGCGCAGCCGGCGTGATGAACGCGTGGCTCACCTGCTGATCGGTGATCAGTTTTGCGAGGTCCTCGCCGCCGTACACATCGGGAGATGCGATTACCATCGTCGCGCCCTCACCCACGGCGAGCAGCAGTTCGAGGATGGATGCGTCGAAGCTCGGTGAGGAGAAGTGCAGCGTCCTCGAGTGCGCCGAGATGCCGTAGCGCGCCGTCTGCTCGGCGGCCAATGCGCTCAGGCCACGGTGAGTGACGCTGACACCCTTGGGCTTTCCCGTCGATCCGGAGGTGTAGATGATGTAGGCGAGGTTGTCGATTCGGATCGGCGCGGCAGGAACCGGCTGCCAGACACCGTCGCCGTGGATGTCGTCCATCGTCATCCACGGAACCGGACGGGGCAGTGATTCGATCACCGCTTCCGTTGTCACTCCGCGAGTGGCTCCGGAGTCGGTGAGCATGTGCAGAATGCGATCGGCGGGGTATCGCGGATCGACCGGAACGAACGCGGCGCCGGTCAAGGAAACGCCCCACAACGCGACGATCGAGTCGATCGAACGCGGAATCGCTATCGCCACAATGTCTTCGGCGCCGATACCTTCCGTGGTCAAACGGCGGGCAAGCGCCGATGCACGGGCGAAGAGATCTCGGTAGAGCACGGTGGTGTCACCAGATCGAAGGGCCACCGAATCGCCTGAACGGGTGGCGGTCCGCGTCAATATTTCGGCCAAGGTGCGCGAACTGGTCCACGCCGGACCTCGTACCGGCATCAGCGACGCCCGCTCGAGGGTGCTGAGAAATTCCATGTCGTCGATTGCGGTGTCCGGGTCTGCGGCGACGGCACGGGCCACCGACTGCACACGTGCGGCGATCGTTTCCGCAGTGGAAATGTCGAAGAGCGCCTCGGCAAACCTGAGCGACCCGGTGATCTCCGCCTTCTCGGAATCGCCTGCCAGCAGGGTGAACTCGAGGTCGAACTTCGCGACGGACGGTTCGAGCGCTTGCGCCTCGAGATGCGCGTCGTGGACGGTTACCTGCGGCGAGACCACATTCTGGTGGTACGACAGCATGACCTGAAACAGCGGGTGTCGCGTAGTGGACCGGTCGAGATCGAGGGCGTCGACCAGCACCTCGAATGGCAACTCGGGGTGCGCGAAGGCGGCAAGGTCGCGTTCACGGACGACCTCGAGCAGGGAGGTGAACGACGCTCGGTGATCGACCGGTGTGCGAAGCGGTACCGAATTGACGAACATCCCGATCAGGGAATCCAGTTCGGGTCGGCCGCGGCCTGCCACAGGAGTGCCGACCACCACGTCGTCGGTAGCACCGAGACGCGCCAGAACAACCGTCAAGATCGCGTGTACGACCATGAATTGCGTCGCGCCACTGCGCCTTGCCAAGGCGGCGAGCCGCTCCCCGGTCGCCGCGTCGATGACGATCGGCACCGATCCGACGGCGGTCGTGGTGACAGATCCGCGTGGGCGATCCACCGGTAGCAGTACCTCGTCCGGGGCACCAGCCATGGCAGCGGTCCAGAAGGTCAGCTCGCGGGCAACCAGAGACTCCTGGTCGTCGATCTGCCCGAGCGAGTCTTGCTGCCACACCGCGTAGTCGGCGTACTGCACGTCGAGCGGTATGAAAACCGGGGCGTCTCCGACGACGCGTGCGGAGTACGCCGCGACGAAATCTGTCGCGAAGGGAGTCAGGGACCAGCCGTCGAAGGCGATGTGGTGGATGACGACAATCAGTACGTGAGCGAAAGTGTCCTCGCGCACCAGCATGGCCCGAATCGGCAGATCCGAACCGAGATCGAACCCACGCGCCGCGAACTCCGTCGTCGCGGATTCGATACCTTCGGATCCGCAATAGCGCTCGACGGAGAACTGCACGTCGGAAATTGCTCGGATGACCTGGCTCGGGCCGTCGGCGCTGTCGACGTAGATCGTTCGAAGCACCTCATGGCGTGCAATGACGTCCGCAAGCGCCTCCTCGAGTGCATCGCCGTGGATGTCTCCGGTGATCCGGATCGCGAACGGAATGTTGTAGACCGCGGACTGCGGGTCGAAGCGATTGACGAACCACAGGCGCTGTTGCGCAGCGGAGAGCGGTAGTCGGTCCGGGCGAGCACCGGCGCTCAGAGCAGGTCGATCGTCTGATTCTTCGGCGCTCGCCGCCAGACGTGCAGCGAGCGCTTCGACGGTCGGCGCTTCGAAGATCGAGCGCACGTCCACAGCGAGTCCCGTCGCTGCGCTCAACCGCGCGGACACCTGCGTCGCGACGAGCGAGTTGCCCCCGAGATCGAAGAAACTGTCTCCGGCCCGGACCTCGGGTACGTCGAGCAGTGAAGCGAACACGTCGGCGACGGTGCGTTCGAGCCCGGCCTCGGGTTCACGACCCGTACCGAGGACTTCGCGCGGTATCGGCGTCGGCAATGCTCTCCGATCGAGTTTGCCGACCGGAGTCAACGGAATCGCGTCGATCGGGGTGATCGACGACGGAATCATGTACCGCGGCAGCGTGTCGGCGAGTGCCGCAAACAGCGACTCGATATCAGCGTCGCCGCTCAGCAACACGTACGACGCCAGAGTGGTGCCTGCGGCGGATTCGACGGGAATCGTCGTGGCGAAGTGAACGAGAGGGGAATCCATCAGAGCAGCGTCGATCTCGCCGAGTTCGATGCGGAACCCGCGGATCTTGAGCTGATGATCGCTGCGGCCCACGTAGCGAAGGGTCAGGTCCTTGGTCCAACGGACCAGGTCACCGGTTCGGTACATCCGCGCACCGGACGTCGAGTACGGATGCGCGACAAAACGATCCGACGTCAGCGCGGGACGAAGGTGGTAACCACGTGCAAGCCCCGGCCCACCGATGTACAGCTCGCCGACGCCGCCGATCGGGACCGGTTGCAGCCGAGCGTCGAGCACCACGGCGTCGATTCCGCGGATGGGACCGCCGATGGTGATCGGCTCGCCCGGTGAGAGTGGGTCACTGATGGCAACCATGACAGTGGTTTCGGTCGGACCGTATCCGTTGTGCAGTCTGCGCCCGTTGCCCCAGCTCGAGACCAATTCCGGGGTGCACACGTCGCCGCCGACGACTACGCATTCCAGTGCCGTCACGCCCGCCGGATCGACGGTCGCCAGAGCAGCCGGAGTGATGAAGGCATGAGTGACCTCGCGGCTTCGGAGGAACTCGCTCAACGCCTCCCCTCCGTAGATGTCGGGAGGGGCGATCACCATCGTCGCGCCGGTCGAACCGGCGAGCAGTAGCTCGAGTACGGCGCCGTCGAAGCTCGGTGACGCAAAATGCAGAGTCCGCGACCCGGCGGTGATCCGGTACCGATCCTGTTGTTCGCGAGCAAGATTGGCCAAACCTGCGTGAGTGACGACGGTGCCCTTCGGCACTCCGGTCGAGCCGGAGGTGTAGATGACGTACGCAGCCGACGCCGCAGTGATCGACGCTGTTCTGTCCGCGTCGTCGATGGCAGCGTCGTCGATGGCAGCGTCGGAGTAGGCGGCACATTCTGCAACCGTGTCCGCGTCGCCGAGGTCGATCCAGACTGCGACGTTCCCGCCGGTTGCCGGACCGGCCGCAACCTCGGCGGACCGAATTCCGATCCGCACACCCGAATCCTCGAGCATGTGCGCAACTCGATCTGCGGGATAACGGGGATCGACCGGGACGAAAACGCCACCGGCTTTGGTGACCGACCAGACTGCGAGCACGGAGTCGACCGATCGGGCGACGGCCAGTGCGACCGGTGTCTCGGGGCCGACGCCCAGGTCCATGAGGTATCGAGCGATCCGATTCGATCGACGCTCCAGCTCCCCGTACGAGAGTGAGCGCTCGGAGTCTTCGAGGGCGATCGCGTCGGGATACGTCCTCGCGGTAGCCCCGAGGATCTGCGCCAGCGTCGATTCGCCCACCGAAGCCACGCCGCGCCGCGGCAATATCGCGGCACTCTCCCGGGATCCGAGTACACGAAGATCACCAACCGGTGCAGTCGGTTCCGATACTGCCGATTCCACGAGGGTCACGAAGTTTCGAGCCAACGCTTCGACCGTCGCGTTGTCGAACAGGTCGGTGGAATAGGTGAACGTGGCATCGATTCCAGCTGCGGCCCCGGACTCGTGACGTTCGGTGACGGTGAGCTCGAGGTCGAACTTGGTCAGCCCCGTCTCGACTGCCCGCGCCGTCATCGACACCCCGGCCAGTTCGGCTGTGTGAGCCGTGGTTATCCGAGAGGTGATGGCAGCTTGAAAGACCGGATGGTGCGCAGGCGAGCGGTCCAGTTCGAGCGCGTCCACGACGACGTCGAAAGGCACGTCCGCATTGTCGAAGGCATCCACGTCGACGGCCCTGACCTGCGACAGGTGTGCGGCGAACGTCGCGTCCCGATCGACGACGGTCCGCAAGGCCAGAGTGTTGACGAACATGCCGACGAGCAGATCGAGAGATCTGTCCCCTCGTCCTGCCACCGGTGTTCCGATGACGATGTCGTCCGTGCCGCTGTACCTGGCCAGAAGCAGGGCGAAGCTCGCGTGCAGGGCGATGAACGGCGTGGCGTCGTGATCGCCGGCGAGTACAACGAGCTTCTGATGAGTGGAAGCGCCAATTCTGATGTCGACTCCGGCCCCGCGCATGGTCGGGTCGAGTGGGCGCGGACGGTCCGTCGGCAGGTGGAGTTGCTCGGGCGCTCCCGCCAGCTGCTGCTTCCAGAACGCGATCTGTGAGTGGGCAAGCGAATCGGTGGATGCCGCGTCGCCGAGGTGTTCTCGGTGCCAGAGCGTGTAGTCGGCGTACTGCACCGGAAGGGGCGCCCACTGCGGGCTGTTGCCGCCGACGCGGGCGGCGTAAGCGCCGGTGAGATCAGCAGCCAACGGCGCGAGCGACCAGCCGTCGGCCACCATGTGGTGCAGAACTACGACGAGGACTGCTTGCTCGTCATCGCCGTCCTTGCCATCGCCTTCCTCATCGTCGGCGACAGTGATCAGCAGGTAGCGGACCGGGCGTTCGCGGACCAGATCGAAACCCGCCGAGGAGAATTCGAAGATCACTCTTTCGAGATTCTCGCGTTCCACTTCGATCGACTCGAGCCCCGCGATACCCTCGCCCAGGCCCAGAACCTTCTGCGTTGCGTTGTCCCCGATTTGAGGAAACACGGTGCGTAGTGACTCGTGACGTGTCACGACGTCCACGATCGCGGCGCTCAGTGCGTCGGGATCGACGTCGCCGCGCAACGACACCGCCAACGGAATGTTGTATGCACCTGATTCCGGTGCGACGCGGTTCAGGAACCACAGTCGCTGCTGCGCGGGAGCGAGAGGTAGTACCGCCGGCCGGGCCACGACCTGGATACCGTCAGCGTCCGGGGTCTGGGCAGCACGCTCGATCGTCGCCGCGATCCCGGACACCGTGGGATGGTCGAAGAGCGCACGCAGTGGCATACGAACTCCGGTGGCTTCGGTCAAGCGCGCCACAGCCGTCGTCGCTACCAGCGAGTTTCCGCCCAAATGAAAGAAATTGTCGTCGAGCCCGAGCGGTCCGCTACCCAGGATGTCAGCCAGAACCGCGGCTACCTTGCCCTCGGTCGTGGTCGTCGGGGGCCGGAAGACCCTGGTGGAGGCGAGGATCGGCGACGGCAGCGCACGCCGGTCGAGTTTTCCGTTGGTGGTCAACGGAATCGAATCGATGACCATGAAGGCATCGGGAACCATGTAGGTCGGGAGGGCTTCGGCGGCGTGCGTGCGAAGGGCTTCGGCGTCCACGGCGTCCGAAGCGGTCACATAGGTCACGAGAGCGCCGCCGGCCGGCGTCGGAGCCACGACGGTCACGGCGTCGTCGATTCCCGGCGCGCCGAGGATGACGGAGTCGATTTCGCCGAGTTCGATCCGGAATCCGCGGATCTTGACCTGCGCGTCGCCGCGTCCGAGGTATTCGAGTTGTCCGGGCGCAATCCATCGTGCGCGGTCACCGGACCGGTACAACCGTCGTCCGCCGGCATTGAACGGATCGGCGACGAACCGGCCCGCGGTGAGGTCTGGTCGGCCCAGATAGCCACGGGCGAGTTGACCGCCGGCGACATAGATCTCCCCCGCAATCCCCACCGGGACCGGGGAGAGATGCTCGTCGAGCAGGTACACACGAAGTCCGTCGATCGCGTCACCGATCCGGCTGCCGGTAACCGCACTCGCGCTCGCCCGGTCGAGTTCGAGATGGGTGACATGCACCGTCGTCTCGGTGATGCCGTACATGTTGACGAGTGCGGGCCCGGATTCCGTGGGATTGTCGTGATTGTCGTAGCCCGCGTGATTGTCGTACCAGCGCCCGAGGCGACGAAGATCCAAGGCTTCGCCACCGAAGATCACGTACCGGAGCCGGGTCGCCGAATCGGCTCGAAGGTCGGCTTCGATGTACTGGTAGAAGGCCGAGGGCGTTTGATTGAGCACGGTGACGCCTTCTGCGGCGACGAGCGCGCGGAAGGCATCGGGGTCGCGTGAGACTTCGTGATCGACCAGAACCAGCGTTCCACCGTGGAGCAGCGCGCCCCACAGTTCCCACACCGAGAAGTCGAAGGCGAACGAGTGGAACATCGTCCACACGTCGTTGCCGTCGAATCCGAATTCGACCTGCGTGTTCTCGAACAATCGCACCACGGTGGCGTGGGTAACCGAGACGCCCTTGGGTCGGCCCGTCGACCCCGAGGTGTAGATCACGTACGCCAGATTGCCGGCTCCGTGCCCGCGCGGGCACTCATCGGTTTCCAGACCCTCACCGGAGTACTCGTCGGAGTCGACCCCGACGACCACCACGTCAGAGTTCGGGAAGGCGGAGTTC
Source organism: Rhodococcus sp. ARP2 (assembly GCF_001029585.1). Classification (NCBI taxonomy): domain Bacteria; kingdom Bacillati; phylum Actinomycetota; class Actinomycetes; order Mycobacteriales; family Nocardiaceae; genus Rhodococcus; species Rhodococcus sp. ARP2. The sequence continues at coordinate 68,967 of NZ_LEKE01000024.1, forward strand.
GGGAAAGTGGAATCGGAGATGACGCACACCGGTTGCGCATCCTCGACCACGTATGCCAAACGCTCGGCGGGGTGCGCACGATCGAGTGGGAGGTATCCGCCGCCGGCCTTCACTACCGCGACAGCGGCAACGATCATGTCCACGGATTTCGGCAGCATGATTCCGACCAACGACTCGGATTGCACGCCATGCTCGACGAGCTTGCGCGCCAACTGATTCGATCGTCGATCGAGTTCGCGGTACGACACGCGCTCGCTACCTGCGACAACGGCGATCGCTTCCGGGGTCGCCCGAATGCGATCGGAAAGGATGTCGGAGAGCGTTCGGACCGGGGTAATCGGGAGAACGGGCGGCACCAGCGCCTGGCGCGCGTCCGGGCGGAGCAGATCCACTGAGCCGAGCGCCGAGTGCGGAGCACCGACCATCGCGGTCAAGATTCGTAGATAACGGTCGGCGAGGTCCTCGGCTTGCTCCTTCGTGCCGAGCCAATCCAGAACACCGGAGATCGGCTGATCGAATTCGGCATGCTCACCAGTCGGAATCGCCAGGGAGACAAACAGTTCCGGCGCGGTGGCCAGATCCGATCCGATAGGCGCACCGACCATGAGCCCCGGAAATCTCGGGTGAGCATCCAGCGGCTCCTCGAAGCAGACCATCGCCCGGAACAACGGGCCCGTCTCCACCCAGCGGCCGTCACCGAGTGCGGCGGTTACTGAAGACAGAAGAATGTCTGCGTGTTCGAAAGCTTCGATTGCGACGGTGTCCACCGCACCGACCAGGTCGTTGAGCGTCATGGTGTTCGACACCGTCGAGCGAAGCACCAACTGGTTGGCGAACATCGAGACGAAATCGTCCGGGTTCGAGGCGCCGTACCCGCGGACCGAGACGCCGATCGACACCTCGTCAGCCGAACCGACGCGGCGCAGCAGTCCGGCCATCGCAGACTGGAACAGCACGAACAGACTCGTGTTCATCGTCGTCGCCATCGTCTCGAGGCGGCGGCAGAGGTCTGCCTCGATCTCGAGGGGCGTGGACGTCCGACCGGATCCGGCGACGACCGGCAAACCCAGATCCTCGGCGGGGTTCGACAATGTCGAAGACCAGTACTCGACGTTGCGGGCGTGTTGAACTTCGGCGATCCACTTCCCCGCGGCGTCCGGGTCGATGTCCATCAATCGAGTTCCCGATTCCGCAGCGCAGAACAATTCGAGGAATTCGAGGAAACGTCGGTGGTGACGCGTGATGTCCTCGTTGGTGTAGAGGTCTGGATTCGCGGCGAAGTCGATCTGGATCTCTTCGGCTGCGGAAGTCTGATAGACGTTGACCGAGAGGTCTTCGATCGGCCCGGTCGAGATCACGTTCAGTTCGCCGTGCGCGTCCCCGAGAGTGATTCCCGAGTGGAACAGCATGAGGTTGATCAACGGCCCGTGGAAGCCGCGTCCGTCGGCGATGCTGTGATCACCGGCGTTGAGGTCGCGTCGTAGGTCCTCGTGGCGGTACTTCTGATGACGCAGTGCGCCGGTGAGTTCGATCTTCACCTCGTGCAGCAAGTCTCCCACCGCGAAGTGCGGATCGACACTCGCACGTATCGGGACGACGTTCGACATCATTCCGCCGGACCTGCGAGCAGCTTTTGTCGTCCGCCCCGAGACCGGCAGGCTGAGGACCACGTCGCGAGTCCCGGTGGCCCGGGCGAGGTAAGCCGCCAGTGCACCGATCACCACTGACGACGTAGTCACGTCGTGAGCGACGGCAAGCCGTTCGAGGGAGCTTCGCAGTTCCGTAGGTACCGTCGCCGACCGTAGGCGTGACCACGCCTGCGACGGAGCAGTCGAGGACGCGAGCGAGGTTCCGCCCGGCTTGTCGGCCATCTTGGTGTTCCAGTAGTCGCGATCGCGTTCCCACCGGGAAGAGCCCAGATAGTCGGCCTCTGCCTTCACCAACGATTGGAGGGGGGCAGTTACCGCTGGGGGAACTGGCAGATCCCGCACCGCGGCGGTGTAGATCTCGGCTGTGCGGTTCATCATCGACATCGCGCCGAAACCGTCGAGCGCGACATGATGAATACGGCTGTACCAGTAGTAATGGTCGTCGCGAAGCACCAGGACTGCCAGCCTGACCAGGCGATCGGTGAACGGATCGATGGCAGCAGTGTGCTCTTTGCGCATCCATTCTCGCGCCGCCGATTCCGGATCGGATTCGGCGCGCAGGTCGACCACGTCGAGGGAGTCGTCCATGTCGAGATCGAGCCACTGACGCGCAACCCCGTCCACCTCGACCAGGCGCAGGTATCCGGAGCCGATCTCACGGCCGGTCTGTTTACTGGCAGCGGTCAGCAGCTCGATGTCGAGCGGGCCGTCCACGTCGACGTACTGAGCGATGCTGACGGGAATCTCGGGTCGAAGCTGTTGTGCGACAAGCAGGGAAAGTTGCGCGGCAGAAAGAGGGAAGGTGAGTTCGTCGTCCGGACGAGCTGCGGAAACGATTCCTCGGTCGGGACTGCCATCCACACGAATCTCCCTCTTACAACTTGATCATGATGCAAACAGGTATATGCGTCCGCTGGACGCTTCGAACTGATCGGGGCACTTCGAAATGAGACGAATACATTGGAAAGCTCGGGTGGAAACTGGCAAATCGCCCGCCGGAGATCACATCGTGACAATCAGCTGCGATGTTACCGATCAGTCAGCTTCCAGCAAATATTCATCAAACAACCATTTGGGACTATTGTCCTGAATATCATGGCTAAAACGGCCCTATATAACAAACCGAAGCGCCGGTACCCGACGAACAGGCACCGACGCTCCGGTGAAATGTATTCAGTTGATCGTGCAGCGAGGCTGCTTGTCAGACCGTGAAGCCGAGTGCGCGCAGTTGCTCGCGTCCGTCTTCGGTGATCTTGTCCGGTCCCCACGGCGGCAACCACACCCAGTTGATCTTCATGTCGGTACACAGATCGCTACGCACAAGTGCGCCGCGCGCCTGGTCCTCGATCACGTCGGTCAACGGGCACGCCGCCGACGTCAAAGTCATGTCGATCGTGACGACACCGTCGTCTTCGAAGAGTCCGTAGACCAAGCCGAGATCGACGACGTTGATTCCCAGTTCGGGGTCGACGACGTCGCGCATCGCTTCTTCGAGTTCGTCGAGTCGCTCAGGCGACGGGACAGTGCCACTGCCCTGTGCGCCACCGAATTCCGCAGTGGAATCGGGATTCGGATTCACCGGAGCGCCGACCTCGGCGTCCTGCACTGGTTGTGTCTCGGTCATGATCCCTGTCCTTCAGTCGTGTCGACCAATTCACTGCTGCTGTCCGCCGTCGTCACAGCACTGCCGTCGACAATCTGGACTACAGCATCCTTGAATGCCATCCATCCGAGCAAGGCGCACTTCACGCGTGCCGGATACTTCGAGACACCGACGAACGCGATGCCGTCGCCGAGAACGTCCTCGTCCCCCTCGACGGTGCCCCGACTGCTCACCATCTCGTTGAACGCCGTCACCGTCTTCAATGCGTCGGTGACCTGCATCCCGATGACGAGGTCGTTCAGCACCGACGTCGACGCCTGGCTGATCGAACAACCCTGACCGTCGTACGAGACGTCGGAGACCGTTCCGTCCTCGGAGATCTGGACGCGCAACGTCACCTCGTCGCCACACGTCGGGTTGACGTGGTGCACCTCGGCGCCGAACGGCTCACGGAGTCCGCGGCCGTGCGGATGTTTGTAGTGATCGAGGATCACTTCCTGATACATCTGCTCCATGCGCATGATTCAGTTCAACTCCCCTGCGACACCGAAAAATTCCTGCGCACGCTTGATCGCTGCAACGAGAACATCGATTTCCGCGGTGGTGTTGTAGAGCGCAAACGACGCACGGGCCGTCGCAGCGACACCGAACTTACGATGCAGCGGCCACGCGCAATGGTGTCCGACGCGGATCGCGACGCCCTCGTCGTCGAGGATCTGTCCGAGGTCGTGGGCGTGAATACCGTCCACGACAAAGGAAATCGCTCCGCCGCGGTTCTCGGACGTCTGCGGTCCGATGATGCGCAGACCTTCGATCGCCGACAACTTTTCGAGAGCAGCCTCCACCAACACGTGCTCGTGCGCGGCGACGGCGTCCATCCCGAAGGTGTTCAGGTAATCCACGGCAGCGCCCAGTCCGACCACCTGTGAGGTCATCGGTACGCCGGCTTCGAAACGCTGAGGCGGCGGCGCGTAGGTGCTGACCTCCATGGTGACCGTCTCGATCATCGACCCGCCGGTGATGAACGGAGGCATCGCTGCCAGCAGTTCACGACGGCCGTAGAGAACTCCGACCCCCGAAGGGCCGAGCATCTTGTGGCCCGAGAACGCCGCGTAGTCCACTCCCAGTTCGTGGAAGTCGACGGCCATGTGAGGCACCGACTGGCACGCGTCGAGCACGACGAGTGCACCGACGGCGCGTGCTCGTCGCACCAATTCCTCGACGGGCGCGATCGCGCCGGTCACGTTGGACTGGTGGGTGAACGAAACGACCTTCACCGCGTCCGTCAGCTCCAGCGAATCGAGATCGATCCGGCCGTCGTCGGTGACGCCGTACCACTTGAGCGTCGCACCGGTTCGGCGCGCAAGTTCCTGCCAGGGAACGAGGTTGGCGTGGTGTTCGAGTTCGGTGATGACGATTTCGTCGCCAGGACCGACATGGCGGTCGAAGCGATCGTCACCGAGAACGTAGGTCACCAGATTGAGAGCCTCGGTGGCGTTCTTGGTGAACACCAACTCGTCCGAATCCGCGCCCACGAAAGAAGCGATGGTGGCGCGAGCATTCTCGTACGCGTCCGTCGCCTCTTCTGCGAGCTGATGAGCACCCCGGTGTACTGCCGCGTTACACGTGGTCAGGAAGTCCCGTTCGGCATCGAGAACCTGGACCGGACGCTGCGAGGTAGCGCCGGAATCCAAGTACACCAAAGGTTTTCCGTCGCGCACGGTTCGCGCCAGGATCGGGAAGTCGGCCCGAACCGCTGTGACGTCGAGCTCGCGCACCGAGGTGGTCATCGTGATTACGCTCCCTGGGTAGCTGCGGTGTCCGCGGTGAAACGAACGTAGCCGTTGGTCTCGAGCTCGTCGGCCAGCTCCGGTCCACCGGACTCGACGATGCGGCCACCGACGAACACGTGAACGAAGTCGGGGTTGATGTAGCGCAGAATGCGCGTGTAGTGCGTGATCAGCAGAACACCGCCGTTCTCGCGCTCCTTGTAGCGGTTGACGCCTTCGGAGACGGTACGCAGAGCGTCGACGTCGAGGCCGGAGTCGGTCTCGTCGAGGATCGCGATCTTCGGCTTGAGCATGCCCAACTGCAGGATCTCGTGGCGCTTCTTCTCGCCACCGGAGAAGCCTTCGTTGACCGAGCGCTCGATGAACGAGGGATCGATCTCGAGCTCGCTGAGGGCTTCCTTGACTTCCTTGACCCAGTGGCGCAGCTTGGGAGCCTCGCCTCGCACGGCCGTGGCGGCGGTGCGCAGGAAGTTGGACATGGAAACGCCGGGAACCTCGACGGGGTACTGCATCGCCAGGAAGAGCCCGGCACGTGCACGCTCGTCGACGCTCATTGCTAGGACGTCTTCACCGTTGAGGGTGATGGAGCCGGACGTGACCTGGTACTTGGGGTGACCGGCGATGGCGTACGACAGAGTCGACTTGCCGGAGCCGTTGGGGCCCATGATCGCGTGGGTCTCGCCGGAGCGGACCGTCAGGTCGACGCCCTTGAGGATCTGGATGGGCTCGGCGTTGGCATCGGAGTTGGCGACCTCGACGTGCAGGTCACGAACCTCGAGGACCGAGGTGGTGGTGTTGTCACTGGTAGACATGAAATTCCTTCAAGATGAGGCGGGCGAGCGTAGCGACGGGGTGGTGTCGCAGGCGGGGCGGTCAGGAGCCGACGGCTGCGAGTTCGGCTTCGACTGCGGCTTCGAGGCGATCGCGCACCTCGGGAACAGCGATCTTGTTGATGATTTCGTGGAAGAACCCACGTACGACCAGACGACGAGCCTGATCCTCCGGGATACCACGAGCACGCAGGTAGAACAGCTGCTCGTCGTCGAAACGTCCCGTTGCACTTGCGTGGCCGGCACCGACGATCTCACCGGTCTCGATTTCGAGGTTCGGAACCGAGTCGGCGCGGGCGCCGTCGGTCAGCACCAGGTTGCGGTTGAGCTCGAACGTGTCGGTGCCCTCCGCTGCGGCGCGGATGAGAACATCGCCGATCCACACGGTGTGCGCGTCGGGCTTGCCGGATCCGGGATCGCCCTGAAGCGCACCCTTGTAGACCACGTTGGACTTGCAGTTGGGCTGCGAATGATCCACCAGCAGACGCTGTTCCAGATGCTGGCCGGCGTCGGCGAAGTACAGGCCGAGCAGTTCGGCGTCGCCGCCCGGTCCGTCGTACTTGACGGTGGCGGACAGGCGAACCAGGTCGCCGCCCAGGCTGATCGAGGTGTATCGAAGCACTGCGTCGCGATTCAGGCGAGCGTGGTGTGACGTCACGTGAACTGCGTCGTCCGCCCAGTCCTGGATGGCCACCACGGTCAGCTGCGAACTGTCACCGAGAACGAATTCGATGTTCTCCGCGAAGGTTCCGCTGCCGCGCTGGTCGATCACGAACGTCGCCTTGGCGAACTGTGCCAGGTGAATCTGGGTGTGCCCGTAGGCGACGTTGTCGACTCCGGGGCCGGTCATGGTGACCACGACTGGCTTCTCGACCTCGACCTCGGCGCCCACCGAGATGACCGTTGCAGTCTCGAAGCTCGAATACGCCTGCGCTGCAATGCGATCAGCGGGAACGCCGGCTTTGCCCAGACGCGCGTCGTCACGGCCGACGGTCTCGACGGTGATGTCGCTTCCCCCGTCGACCTCGACGGTGACCTGTCCGTTGGCGACGGCGCTGCCGTCATGCAGTCCCCGGAGACGACGCAGCGGGGTGAACCGCCAGATCTCGTCACGTCCGCCGGGAACCTCGAATGCATTGACGTCGAACGAGGAGAACTGCTCGCCCTTGTTCGTGATAGGTGAGCCTGTGGCTGCACCCTTTACAGGAGCGGTCGGGTTCTCCCCGGCAACAGCTCCGATGACTCCGGTCTCTGGCGTGGTCACTAACCCACAGCCCCTTCCATCTGAAGTTCGATAAGGCGGTTGAGCTCGAGCGCGTACTCCATCGGGAGTTCCTTCGCGATGGGCTCGACGAATCCACGCACGATGGTGGCCATCGCCTCGTCCTCGGTCAGTCCGCGGCTCATCAGGTAGAAGAGCTGATCGTCACTGACCTTGGAGACGGTGGCCTCGTGACCCATGGTGACGTCGTCCTCGCGGATGTCGACGTACGGGTAGGTGTCGCTTCGGCTGATCTGGTCGACCAGCAGAGCGTCACACTTGACGGTCGACTTGGAGCCGTGGGCACCCTTGTTGACCTGCACCAGACCGCGGTACGACGCACGTCCACCACCACGGGCGACAGACTTGCTGATGATGGTCGAGGACGTGTGCGGCGCGAGGTGGAGCATCTTGGCGCCGGTGTCCTGGTGCTGGCCCTCGCCGGAGAACGCAACGGAGAGAACCTCACCGCGGGCGTACTCGCCCATCAGCCACACGGCCGGGTACTTCATGGTGACCTTGGAGCCGATGTTGCCGTCGACCCACTCCATGGATCCGCCTGCCTCGACCTTGGTGCGCTTGGTCACCAGGTTGTAGACGTTGTTGGACCAGTTCTGGATGGTCGTGTAGCGGCAGTGGCCGCCCTTCTTCACGATGATCTCGACGACGGCCGAGTGCAGTGAATCGGACTTGTAGATCGGCGCGGTGCAACCCTCGACGTAGTGCACGGAGGCATCTTCGTCGACGATGATCAGGGTGCGCTCGAACTGACCCATGTTCTCGGTGTTGATGCGGAAGTACGCCTGCAACGGGATGTCCACGTGGACTCCCGGCGGAACGTAGATGAACGAGCCGCCGGACCACACGGCGGTGTTCAGCGCGGAGAACTTGTTGTCGCCGGCCGGGATGACCGATCCGAAGTACTCCTTGAACAGCTCCGGGTGCTGCTTGAGACCGGTGTCCGTGTCGAGGAAGATGACGCCCTGCTCCTCGAGGTCCTCACGGATCGAGTGGTAGACGACCTCGGACTCGTACTGAGCTGCGACGCCGGCAACGAGGCGCTGCTTCTCCGCCTCGGGGATGCCGAGCTTGTCGTACGTGTTCTTGATGTCCTCGGGCAGATCTTCCCACGACTCGGCCTGCTTCTCGCTGGACCGGACGAAGTACTTGATGTTGTCGAAGTGAATACCTTCGAGGTCGCTGCCCCAGTTCGGCATCGGCTTCTTGTCGAAGGTGCGCAGCGCCTTGAGGCGGATGTCGAGCATCCACTCGGGCTCGCTCTTCTTGGCGGAGATGTCCCGCACGACAGCCTCGGACAACCCGCGCTGCGCGCTGGCTCCGGCTTCGTCGGAATCGGACCAGCCGTAGCCGTAATGACCGAGGGACGCGATGGTCTCTTCCTGCGTGAGCGGCTCGGTGCCTGCTGCCGCAGTGGTAGTCGCCTGGTCTGATGTGACGGTCATGCGAGCTCCTTCCGGAGTCTTGTTTCTTGACGGCTGCTCGGGTTCAGCGAGGGCTGGTCGCTGTGGTCGAGCAGTTCTGACTTTGAAGAACTAGCTGAAAAATCTCTATTCGAACGCTGCACGGTGGCAACGCTCGGTAGAACACTGTGGTCCGGTCATCTACTCCCGGTGGACACGAGGGGCACGTGCGTCGTGCAGGCGCAGTCACCGTTGGCGATGGTCGCCAGACGCTGGACATGAGTCCCGAGCAATTGCCGGAATGCTTGCTGCTCTGCCTCGCACAGTTCCGGAAACTCTTCTGCCACATGGGAAACCGGGCAATGGTGTTGGCAGATCTGCACGCCGTTGCCGACCGGCCGGGTCGACGCTGCGAACCCCACCGCATTGAAGGCTTCGGCGATTGCGTCCGCTGTCGCCTCGACGTTGTCGACATCTGTCGGATCAGCCGGTTCGACGTCTCCGACGATCGCCTGGACCCGACGCTTGGCGAACTCCTCGATTGCCGCGTCTCCGCCGATTTCACGGAGTTGCCGCATCGCGGCTCCCGCCAGATCGTCGTAGGTGTGGCCGAGGCGGCCGCGACCGGTCGCGGTGATCTGGAACTGCTTGGCGGGACGACCTCGTCCACGCTGACGCAGCGACGACGCCGAAGCGGTACGGGCTTCGCCCGACTCGATCAACGCATCCAAGTGACGTCGGACACCTGCGGCACTCAAACCGAGGCGTGTGCCGATTTCGGAGGCGGTAATGGGGCCTTCTTCGAGTAGCAGCTTGACCACTGCCGCCCGCGTCTGACCTTCGACGCTCACCGTAACCGGATTTGCGGCAGCACTCGGCGAGGCCGCTACAGTGGGCTGACCTGCAACTTCCTTGCTTCGTGGGTCTGACGCATTTCTTTTCACAACACAAGTGTGACGGAATTCTTTTCGCAGGTCTACTAAGGGCAACCTGCATTACATTCGGGAATATCCGGACAACGTGCGTTGTTTGTGCTTGTCTGTCCGGCTGGATGGAGCCGCTACGCTGCCTGGTGTGCCGCAGACCCCCGAGAAGACGACGACCGCGCGATCGGCGCGCGCGATCCTGCTGGAAAAACCCAAGGCACTCGCGCTTTCCACAATCGGCGTTCGACCTTTCGGATCCGCTCCCCGGCAGAGTATGGCCGCGGTGCTGCACGGCGACGAGGACGAGCGCCCGGGCCTGAACGCGAAGGAAACCGCACAACTGCGAGGGATCCGCCGATTCGGCGCGACCGGCGCGGTCTTGATGGCAGTCGGAGCGCTCGGCGCCGGCGCACAACCCGTCCTGCAGAATCCGACCGCAGGACTTCGAGTCCTCAGCCTTCCCGGACGTATGCCGACGGTCTCACTCACCATGACGATGACCGGAACCGTGCTCGTCGTTCTCGCCTGGCTGATGATGGGCCGATTTGCAGTCGGGGACATACGCAGCCGTTCCGGCGCACCGCGGCGCATGACCCGTTCCCAGTTGGACCGCACACTCCTGCTGTGGATCCTGCCGCTCTCGGTCGCACCGCCGATGTTCAGCCGCGACGTCTACTCGTATCTGGCACAAAGCGAAATCGCGGCCCGTGGACTCGATCCGTACGCCATCGGCCCCAAGGCGGCACTGGGCGTCGACCACGTTCTCACCCGTACGGTTCCGACGATCTGGCGCGACACCCCGGCTCCGTACGGTCCGTTCTTCCTGTGGCTGGGACGCGGGATCAGCTCACTGACCGGCGACAACATCGTGGCCGGAATCTTCTTGCACCGCTTGCTCGCATTGGCCGGCGTCGCGCTCATCGTGTGGGCGATACCTCGACTGGCCAAGCGATGCGGTGTCTCTGCTGTCAGTTCGCTCTGGCTCGGTGCCGCGAACCCTCTGTTGCTCTTCCACTTGGTGGCCGGCATCCACAACGAAGCGCTCATGCTCGGGTTGATGCTCGCCGGAATCGAGATCGCCCTCCGCGCAGTCGAAGGGTCCGGGCCCATCCGTGGGCAAGCGCTGTTCTATCTCGTTGCGGGATCAGGTTTGATCGCGTTGTCGTCGACCGTCAAGATTCCGTCCTTGCTTGCGCTGGGATTTGTCGGCATGGCCTTGGCTCGGCGTTGGGGTGGAACCTGGAAAGCCCTGGCGGGAGCCGCGATTCTCCTGGGCGTCGTTGCCGCTGTCGTCACGTTTGTCATCAGCGTGGCCAGTGGGCTCGGTATGGGTTGGATCAACACCCTCGACACCGCCACCGCAGTCCGGAGTTGGATGTCCATCCCGACGCTCCTGGGCGTCGGCACGGGATTGGCCGGTGTACTGCTCGGACTCGGCGATCACACGACGGCGATCCTCACGATCACGCGGCCCATCGCGACTCTCGTCGCCATGCTCGTCACCGCACGGATGATGATCTCGGTGTACATGGGCCGCATACACCCGGTCGGTGGACTCGGCATCGCGCTCGGAGCGATCGTTCTCCTGTTCCCCGTCGTTCAGCCGTGGTATCTGCTGTGGGCGATCCTTCCGCTGGCCGCGTGGGCAACCGCACCGATTTTCCGCATCCCTGCCGTCGTCTTCACCTCGATCGTCAGCGTCATGTTGATGTCCAACGGCGCCGAATACCTTCCGTTCATGATCGTGCAGGCCGTCATCGCGACCATCCTCACCGCCGGAACGCTCATCGTCTTCACCCGCAATTCACTCCCCTGGCGTAGCGACAAGCCAGTAGCGGAGATCACGAAAGGCGGACCGGTAGACGAAGACAACTCGGCGGGGGCTTACGCTGATTCCCCGTGACCTCGAGAGCCTCCAGATCGTCGACGCCGGCGGTACAGATCCAGGGTGTCGTCAAGTCCTTCGACGGTGTTCGAGCCGTCGACGGTATCGATCTCACTGTCGAGACGGCCCAGGTCGTTGCCCTGCTCGGCCCCAACGGAGCCGGTAAGACAACCACCGTCGAGATGTGCGAAGGGTTTGTCACCCCCGATGCCGGCACGGTTCGAGTGCTCGGTCTCGATCCCATCGCCGACTCCGGTGAAGTCCGCTCGCGAATCGGCGTCATGCTGCAGGGCGGCGGCGCGTACCCCGGGTCCAAGGCCGGAGAAATGCTCGACCTCGTGGCCGCATACTCGGCCGACCCGCTCGATCCCGCCTGGCTCCTTTCCAAACTGGGCCTCACCGATGCGCGCAAGACCCCGTACCGACGTCTTTCCGGAGGCCAGCAGCAACGACTGTCCCTGGCGTGCGCGCTGGTCGGCCGCCCCGAATTGGTATTTCTGGACGAACCCACCGCTGGACTCGACGCTCAGGCGCGCCTGCTCGTGTGGGAACTCATCGACGCTCTGCGACGCGACGGCGTGAGCGTCCTGCTCACCACGCACCTCATGGACGAGGCCGAAGCGCTCGCCGACGAACTGGTCATCATCGACCACGGCAAGATCGTCGCGTCGGGAACGCCGGCCGAGGTCACCAGCAAGGGCGCCGAAGGACAACTCCGTCTGACGACGGTTCCCGGTTTGAGCCTCGATTCGCTGGCCGGTTCGCTCGCGGGGTTCCGCATCGAGGAATCCAACCCAGGCACCTACGTCGTCGAAGGTGCAATCGATCCGGCAACCGTGGCAACAGTTGCGACGTGGTGTGCCGATCAGGACGTGCTGATCAACGACATTCGCGTCGATCAACGGAGTCTGGAAGACGTCTTCCTCGAATTGACGGGCCGGGAACTGAGGGGATGACGGAGATCAAGGTCATGAACGAAACAGCGTCGAACGGCCAGAACAGTCCCATCAGCGTTGCCAGAGACCGACGGCTCGCCGAGAACCGCTTCGAGCCAGGCACCTTCTCGCCGGATCCCCGCCCCAATTCGGCGGCCAAGATGCTGGCGGCGCAGACCAAACTGGAGCTGACACTTCTGCTCCGCAACGGTGAGCAATTGCTGCTCACCATGTTCATCCCGATCACCCTGCTCATCGGACTGTGTCTGCTTCCGATCGGCGATTTGGGCGATTCTCGGGTGGATACCGTGCTCCCTGGTGTCATGATGGTTGCCGTGATGTCGACGGCGTTCACCGGACAGGCCATCGCCGTCGGATTCGATCGCCGATACGGCGCGCTCAAACGACTCGGTGCAACGCCTCTACCGCGGTGGGGAATCATCGCAGGCAAGAGCGCTGCCGTCATCATCGTCGTGGCGCTGCAGTCGCTGTTGCTCGGCGCTATCGGTTTGGCGTTGGGGTGGCGTCCGTCGTTCGTCGAACTTGTACTCGGCGCAGTGGTCATTGCCATCGGTACTGTCACATTTGCCGCGCTTGGCCTCCTGCTCGGCGGTACTTTGCGAGCAGAAATCGTTCTCGCGCTCGCCAACATCCTGTGGTTCATCATGGTGGGCATCGGCAGTGTGGTCTTCGCCAGCGGTGAACTCCCGACCGCTGTTCACACGCTGGTGCGCATTGTTCCGTCCGGCGCACTGGCACACGCACTCGAAGCGGCCCTCGACACCTCGATGGACTGGTTCTCGATTCTCGTACTTCTCGTCTGGGCCGCAGTGGCCGGAGTCTGCGCAGCAAGGTGGTTCAAGTTCACGTGAGTACACGACGGACAGCTCAGATCGTCGGCTGTGTGGCCGCAACAGTGATGTTGTGTGCCGGACCCGCAACGGCGACCCCTTCGGTGTCCGGTCCACTCGCACCTGCAAATCCGCACCTCGGTCCCGTCGGTACTTCCACCATGCACGGTGACGCGGGCTCGTCCGACGTCACGCCGCTGCCTGGTCCAGGAACCGGCCCACACGAGGTGACAGCTTTCCCGATGATGGCCGCCTGCCCGACGGTCCTCCAGGGTTCCGACGGCATGATCGTCTCGCTCTGCACGACGATGATCGGCCAGATCCCAACAATCCATTTGATCGATCCGAAGGCCGACGCCACGCCGTTGGGCCGGTCGGTCGCGCAACTGCCGCTCGCGAAGGGCAGCCTCCTCGGCGGCGTCTACGCCTACCTCGACAACGAGAACCGTCTCGTAGCCGTCGACGGAAACCGTCAACTGGTCCGTATTTCCCATGCGCAGAATCCGGACGGCAGTTGGCGGCTGGAACTCGCGGATGTCATCGATCTCAGTGGTGCGGTTGCCGCCGACGACAACGTCACCGGTCTCGCCCCGGATTGGGACGGCAATGTCTGGTTCGCCACCGGGCACGGCACCGTCGGGTACGTCGGCACGGATCGAATCGCGCACAGCATTGCGCTCCCCGAGGGTGAGCAGGTGCAGAACAGCATCTCCACCTCCCCGACGGGCACTGCCGTCGCAACGACCCACGCGCTCTACCAACTGAAGCGAAGTGGCGACGAGGTCGTCATCGACTGGCGTCAGCCGTACGACCGCGGGCCGGCCCGCAATCCGGGTCAGCTCAGCTGGGGAACCGGATCGACTCCGACATACTTCGGCCCGTCGACGGGCAGCGATTTCCTGACCATCGTCGACAACGCCCACCCGACGGTGAGCTTGCATGTCTATCGCGCTGACACGGGCGCCGAGGTGTGCACGCAGCCGGTGTTGTCCGCGGCCAGCAAGGACGGCTCACCGAGTGGCAGCGAGAACTCCCCCGTCGGCATCGGTCATTCGGTCTACGTGGCCGGCACTTACGGATACCCGTACCCCACGACTCCTGAAGGTGCCGGTCCAGCGGTCCCCGCCACGGCACCCTTCAACGGCGGAATGACCCGGGTCGACATCGATCCGGTCGGCTGCCATGTCGTGTGGGACAACACGATTCGTAGCTCCGCGGTACCGCACCTCTCGACGGCGGACGGCTCGATCTACACCGTCACGCGGGACGGTAATCCGAGCACCTCTCCGCTCGACGGGTACTCGTTCGCGGTGATCGACTCGAAGGACGGGTCACAGATCGGTTCGACTCCCCTGCCGTCGACCATCCTCAACGACACCCTGCAGATGTCGGCACTCATCACCGAGTCGGGCGAGTACTTCCAGGGAACGATCTCAGGAATCGTGCGCGTTCGCGCGAACTGACGCGAGCTGGTCCCGACGACGCGGGGCAGCTCGCTTCGCGCCTGCTTCAACGCCTGCCCCCAACGACGCGGGGCAGGCGCGGAGCGAGCTGGCCCCAACGACACTGTGTAGTTGATGGGGAACTACGATCGTTGGCGTGGTGAATCGTGTGTATGCCGGATTTTTACGCTTGGTGGATCGACTACCTCTCCCCTCGCTGAAAACGCAGAAAATCATCGCGTTCATCGTGATCCTGACGCAGGGCGGCATCGCTGTCACCGGCGCGGTGGTTCGCGTGACGGACTCGGGACTCGGTTGCCCGACGTGGCCGCAGTGCTTCCCCGGTAGCTTCGTCCCGGTCGGCCACGGACAGGTCGCAGTGATTCACCAAGCCGTCGAGTTCGGCAACCGCCTACTCACGTTCCTGGTCGTCATCGTCGCTGCCGCAATCGTGCTCGCGGTGACTCGCGCTCGCCGCCGCAAAGAGGTGCTTGTCTACGCCTGGATGATGCCGCTCGGCACTGTCGTTCAGGCAGTGATCGGCGGTATCACCGTCCTCACAGGTCTCCTGTGGTGGACGGTCGCCATTCACTTGGTTGCGTCGATGCTGATGGTCTGGGTTGCCACGGTGATGTACGCGAAGATCGCGGAACCCGACGAGGCAACAACTCTGGTCGTGATGCCGAAGCCGCTGCGCTGGCTTACCGCGCTGTCAGGTGTCGCGCTCGCCGGCGTATTGGTCGCCGGAACTCTCGTGACGGGTGCAGGTCCCCACGCGGGCGACAAGGGCCTGGAGCGCACGGTTCCGCGCCTGGAGGTCGAGATCGTGACGCTTGTTCATCTGCACTCACAGCTGCTGGTCGGATATCTCGCGCTGGTCGTGGGTCTGACATTCGGTCTATATGCGGTCGGGACATCTGCGGCCGTGAAGATCCGTCTGAAGGTCCTGCTCGGACTGATCCTCGCCCAAGCGCTCATCGGGGTCGTGCAGTACTTCACCGATGTGCCGGAAGTTCTGGTGATCATGCACGTCGCCGGTGCGGGACTGTGCACGGCTGCGACCGCAGCAGTTTGGGCTGCGGGTAAGACCCGCCAGTACACGCCGACCGATTCGCCGATACCGGCCCTCTGACGCTTCAAGACACGTGTGGGGCGTAGGAACACCAAGAAGTGTTCCTACGCCCCACACGTCATTTCAGGCTTCGTTGCGTGCTTTCGGGAACCGAGTCTGGTTGGCGACCCAACCGGCCATCTTCTTGAAGTGGCCTTCCTGGGGGGTGACGATGCTCGTCAGCTCACGCTCCCACTCGGCAACGGTGACGGTGTCGAAGGACGCAACGACGGCATTGGCCGTGGCGAGGTCCTCGACGACCTGATCACCGAGGATGCCGTCGGCACCCACGAGAGTGATGCGAACGCCGGCCAGGCCGACCGGCTGAATGACGGCGCTGGCGGTGCCGCCGTGCTCGGCGACGAACTTGGTGATGGCGTTCACCGTGGACTTCGGCAGTTCCGGCGCGGACGGGGTGGCGTCCGACTTCTCGGTATCGGTGCTCATGACTCGACAATACTGGTCGGTAGCCCGGAAGCGACACCAGGCATGGACTGAGCGTCGGCCGTCTCGGGTGTAGAACAGAAACCATGCGAGCCATCTACGTGACCGAGACCGGCGGACCAGAGGTTCTGACTCTGACCGAACAACCCGAACCGACACCCGGCCCAGGCGATCTACTCGTCAGGACCGAAGCGATCGGCATCAATTTCATCGACACGTATTTCCGAATGGGCCAGTACAAGCGTCCGCTCCCCTACATTCCCGGCGACGAGGGCAGCGGCGTCGTCGAAGCTGTCGGTTTTGACGTCACCGAATTCGCCGTTGGTGACCGTGTCGCGTGGGCGGCCGCCACGGGCAGCTACGCCGAGAAGGTGGCTGTTCCCGCCGCAGTCGCCGTGAAAGTGCCTGACGGTGTCCCGGCATCGGCCGCAGCGTCGGCGCTCCTGCAGGGGATGACGGCGCACTACCTCGCGAAGTCGACGTATCCGATCCAGAGCGGCGACACCGTGCTCGTGCACGCAGGCGCGGGCGGCGTCGGGTTGATCCTGACGCAGATGGCCGTCAGCCTCGGGGCGAAGGTCATCACGACTGTGTCGTCGGATGCGAAGGAAGAACTCTCGCGCGGCGCCGGTGCCTCGGAGGTCCTGCGGTACGACGAGGACATAGCAGCGCGAGTCCGGGAGTTGACCGGCGGCGAAGGAGTAGCGGCGGCATACGACGGCGTCGGCGCGACAACTTTTGATTCGAGCCTGGCTTCCGTCCGTATTCGCGGCACTGTCGCATTGTTCGGTGCGGCCAGTGGACCTGTTCCGCCCGTAGATCCGCAGCGGCTCAATTCATCGGGTTCGCTGTTCCTGACGCGTCCCACGCTCGCGCATCACATTCGCACTCGTGAGGAACTGAGCTGGCGTGCCGGTGATGTCTTCGACGCCATTGCGGCCGGGAAGCTCGATATTCGCGTCGGCGCCGAGTATCCCCTCGCCGATGCGGCAACAGCGCATCGGGATCTGGAGGGTCGAGCAACGACCGGGTCGATCGTTCTGATTCCCTAGCGAAGTGCTGTGCGCCTTTATTAACCGCCCGCGGTTAATAAAGGCGCACAGCAGAATCAGCTGAGCATGTCGCTGATCGTCTGGAGTCCGAGAACCGAGTCGACAGCGAGGCCGACGAAAACGATCGCAAGATAGTTGTTCGACTGCAGGAACAGGCGCAGCGGCTTGACCTGAGCACCGCCGCGAACGCTGCGGTACAGCTGATGAGCCATGAGCAGGAACCACGCACCGGCGACGATGGTGATTGCGGCGTAGATGACGCCCGACGCGGGGACGAGGACAAGCGT
Organism: Rhodococcus sp. ARP2; assembly: GCF_001029585.1. Classification (NCBI taxonomy): domain Bacteria; kingdom Bacillati; phylum Actinomycetota; class Actinomycetes; order Mycobacteriales; family Nocardiaceae; genus Rhodococcus; species Rhodococcus sp. ARP2. Next base: position 86,454 of record NZ_LEKE01000024.1, read on the forward strand.
CGTGACGACCATCGCCCAGCTGTAGAACAGGATCTGCTTGGTCACGTGCTCCTCGGTGGCGATCACCGGAAGCATGGGAACGCCTGCCGCCTTGTAGTCCTCTTTGTATCGCATCGCGAGCGCCCAGGTGTGCGGCGGCGTCCAGAAGAAGATGATCAGGAACAGCACGACGGGCTGCCAGCTCAGCGACCCGGTGACAGCGGCCCAGCCTACGAGGACGGGCATACATCCGGCTGCGCCACCCCAGATGACGTTCTGCCAGGTACGACGCTTGAGAACCATCGTGTAGATGAGGACGTAGAACGCGATCGTGATCACGACGAGGATGCCGGCCAGGAGGTTGGCTCGCCACCACAGCCACAGGAACGACGCGAGTCCGAGAAGAAGTCCGAAGACGAGTGCGTTACGGGTCGGCACCGCCTCGCGGGCCAACGGACGCTTCGCGGTGCGCTTCATGACCTTGTCGATGTCGGCGTCGACGACGCAGTTGAGCGAGTTCGCACTCGCCGCGCCCATCCAGCCACCGAAGAGGGTGCTGAGGATCAGAACGATGTCGACCGTTCCGCGAGCTGCCAGCAGCATTGCCGGAATGGTTGCCACCAACAGCAATTCGATAACTCGCGGCTTCGTGAGCGCGATATAAGCCAGAACCTTGCCCGTTGCGCGACCCCACACCGTATCGGTATTGGTCGCCCGCGGGGCGGCACCTGGGCTGCCGAAGCCATGTCCGCTCGGCTGTTGCCCTGTCCGCACGTTCTCTCCTTGCACCACGCGTTACCGCACTAACTGTTCACGACACACTGCTGACACTGTCCTCTACTACGAACGATGGTAGACCGCAGCCATTGAGGAACCGAATCGACCCGGACAGCCAGGACCATTAGGCTGGGTTACGCAGTGGAGGGACACCCCACCCTCGCAATCCACGTACACCATGTCAGGAGACATCTGCCAGTGTCGATCACAGACGAGATCCACGTCCTCACGCAACCCGTCCACCCCTCGGACTGGACCGACCTGGACACCAAGGCTGTCGATACCGCCCGCGTGCTCGCCGCCGACGCGGTTCAGAAGGTCGGCAACGGCCATCCCGGAACTGCAATGAGCTTGGCGCCGTTGGCATACACCCTCTTTCAGCGCATCATGCGCCACGATCCTTCGGATGCAGAATGGGTCGGCCGTGACCGCTTCGTTCTTTCCTGTGGCCATTCGTCCTTGACGCTGTACACCCAGCTCTACCTGTCGGGCTACGGTCTCGAGCTTGCTGACCTCGAAGCTCTCCGCACATGGGGCGCACTGACCCCCGGTCACCCCGAGGTCGGCCACACCGTCGGCGTCGAGATGACCACCGGTCCGCTCGGCCAGGGCCTTGCGTCCGCAGTCGGCATGGCCATGGCTGCGCGTCGTGAGCGCGGGCTGTTCGATCCGGAGACCCCGGTCGGCTCCTCTCCCTTCGACCATCACATCTACGTGATCGCGTCCGACGGTGACATCGAGGAAGGCGTCACCTCCGAGGCGTCGTCTCTCGCCGGTGTCCAGGAACTGGGCAACCTGATCGTCTTCTACGACGACAACAAGATCTCCATCGAGCACGACACCGCCATCGCTCTCGGCGAAGATGTCGGAAAGCGCTACGAGGCATACGGCTGGCACGTTCAGCACGTCGAGGGTGGCGAGAACGTCTCCGGCATCCTCGACGCGGTTGCCGCTGCCAAGGCCGTCGTCGATCGTCCGTCCATCATCTTGCTCCGCACCATCATCGGTTTCCCGGCGCCGAAGAAGATGAACACCGGCGACGTTCACGGCTCCGCACTCGGTGCCGACGAGGTCGCTGCGGTCAAGGAAGCCCTCGGCTTCGATCCGAGCAAGTCCTTCGACGTCGACGCCGACGCTCTGGCTCACGCCCGTGAGGTCGTCTCGCGCGGAGCCGACGCACACAAGGCATGGCAGGTCGAGTTCGACGCGTGGGCCGCACGTGAGTCCGAGCGCAAGGAACTCTTCGACCGCCTGTTCGCCGGTGAGTTCCCTGCCGGCTGGGCCGACGCTCTCCCGACCTACGAGGCCGACGCCAAGGGCGTTGCGACTCGCAAGGCCTCCGGTTCGGCACTCAACGCGCTCGGACCGATCCTGCCCGAACTGTGGGGCGGTTCCGCCGACCTCGCCGGCAGCAACAACACCACCATCAAGGGCGCAGATTCGTTCGGCCCCTTCTCCATCTCCACGAGCGACTGGACTGCGCAGCCTTACGGCCGCACGCTTCACTTCGGTATCCGTGAGCACGCGATGGGCTCGATCCTCAACGGCATCGCGCTGCACGGCCCGACCCGCCCGTACGGCGGAACCTTCATGGTCTTCTCCGACTACATGCGTCCGGCGGTTCGCCTGGCTGCACTGATGAAGACTGCCGTCACCTACGTCTGGACCCACGACTCCATCGGTCTCGGCGAAGACGGCCCGACTCACCAGCCGGTCGAGCACCTCGCTGCTCTTCGAGCGATCCCGAACCTCGCCGTCGTCCGCCCGGGTGACGCCAACGAGACCTCGTTCGCATGGCAGGCAGCACTCGAGAACAAGACGGGCCCGACGGCTCTGGCGCTCACCCGCCAGGACATCCCGGTTCTCGAAGGCACCAAGGAGAAGGCTGCCGAAGGCGTCAAGCGCGGCGCTTACGTCCTCGTCGACGCTGCCAACGGTTCGCCCGAGGTCATCTTGCTTGCGACCGGTTCCGAACTGCATCTGGCCACCGAGGCTCGCGAGACCCTCGAAGCTCAGGGCGTCGCAACCCGCGTCGTTTCCGTGCCGTGCCTCGACTGGTTCCTCGAGCAGGATCAGGCGTACCGCGACGAGGTCATTCCGCCCGCCGTCCGCGCACGCGTGTCCGTCGAAGCCGGTATCGCAATGCCGTGGTGGCGCATCCTCGGCGACGCCGGCCAGGCCGTCTCGCTCGAGCATTACGGCGCTTCCGCCGATTACAAGACCTTGTACCGGGAGTTCGGCATCACCGCCGACGCGACTGTCGAAGCCGCGCAGCGCTCCCTCGCATCTGTGAAGGGATGATCTCGATGACACAGAACGTGAATACCGAAAAGCTCTCCGCTGCAGGCGTTTCCATCTGGCTTGACGACCTCTCGCGAGATCGCATCCAGTCCGGCAACCTGCAGAACCTCATCGACACGAAGTCGATCGTGGGTGTCACGACCAACCCGTCGATCTTCCAGGCGGCACTGTCCAAGGGCTCCGACTACGACGCTCAGGTTCGCGAGTTGGCCGAGCGCGGCGCCGATGTCGACGCCACCATCACGGCCGTCACCACCGACGACGTGCGCGCTGCGTGCGACATCCTGGCCCCGCAGTTCGAGGCATCGAACGGCGTCGACGGCCGCGTGTCCATCGAGGTCGATCCTCGTCTGGCGCACGACACCGACGCGACTGTCGCGCAGGCGATCGAGCTGCACAAGATCGTCGACCGCCCGAACGTCCTCATCAAGATCCCCGCGACGCTGGCCGGTATCCCCGCCATCGCCAAGGTGATCGGTGAAGGCATCAGCGTCAACGTCACTTTGATCTTCTCGGTCGAGCGCTACGAAGCTGTCATGGGCGCGTACCTCGACGGTCTGGACACCGCCAAGGCTGCCGGCCGCGACATCTCGTCCATCGAGTCGGTCGCCTCGTTCTTCGTCTCCCGTGTGGATTCCGAGATCGACAACCGCCTCACGGCGATCGGCACGCCGGAAGCTCTCGAGCTTCGTGGCAAGGCTGCACTCGCAAACGCTCGTCTGGCGTACAACGCGTACCAGCAGATCTTCGAGGTGCAGCCGCGCTTCCAGGCTCTCCTGGCCGATGGCGCCAAGGCTCAGCGCCCGCTGTGGGCGTCGACCGGCGTGAAGAACCCGGATTACCCGGACACGCTCTACGTCACCGAGCTGGTTGCGCCCAACACGGTCAACACCATGCCGGAGAAGACGCTCGACGCTCTCGCCGACCATGGTGAGATCACGGGCGACACGATTTCGGGCACCGCTCAGGACTCGCAGGTCGTCTTCGATCAGCTCGCAGCTGTCGGCATCGATCTTGCGGACGTGTTCAAGGTCCTCGAGACCGAGGGCGTCGACAAGTTCGAGGTGTCCTGGAACGAGTTGCTCGACGCAACTGCCGAGCAGCTTCGCGCAGCAACCCAGAAGAGCTGAGCCTGTGAGCGATTCCGCGGCGGCATCAGATTGGGTGAATCCCCTTCGGGACAGCACCGACAAACGGCTTCCGCACATTGCGGGGCCCTGTGCCCTGGTGATCTTCGGTGTTACCGGCGACCTCGCCAGGCGCAAGCTCATGCCAGCCATCTACGACCTCGCCAACCGTGGACTGTTGCCGCCCGGATTCGCTCTGGTCGGGTTCGCCCGGCGTGAATGGACGGACGAGGACTTCGCGAACGTCGTCCTCGAAGCAGTCAAGGACGGTGCTCGCACCAAGTTCCGTCAGGACGTCTGGGAGAGGCTCGCCGAAGGTATCCGGTTCGTGGAGGGCAGTTTCGACGAGGCCGAGGCCTTCCAGAACCTGTCCGTGACGTTGGCCACGCTCGACAACGAACGTGGTATCGGCGGCAATCACGGGTTCTACCTTGCGATTCCGCCCAACGCGTTTCCTCAGGTGCTCGAGCAACTGTCGGCGTCAGGCCTCGCGCAGGCCGAGGACGGTCAGTGGCGACGAGTTGTCATCGAGAAGCCGTTCGGTCACGACCTCGAGAGCGCTCGCGAACTGAACGCCGTCGTCAACAAGGTGTTCCCCGAGGACACGGTCTTCCGTATCGACCACTACCTCGGCAAGGAAACGGTCCAGAACATCCTGGCTCTGCGCTTCGCGAACCAGTTGTTCGATCCGATCTGGAACGCGCACTACGTCGACCACGTCCAGATCACGATGGCCGAGGACATCGGCCTCGGTGGGCGTGCCGGGTACTACGACGGCATCGGCGCGGCCCGTGACGTGATCCAGAACCACCTGCTCCAATTGCTCGCGTTCACGGCGATGGAAGAACCCATCAGCTTCGAACCGCTCAATCTGCAGGCGGAGAAGATCAAGGTTCTTTCGGCAACGCGTCTGGCCGAACCACTCGACGAGACCACTGCCCGCGGACAATACGAAGGTGGTTGGCAGGGCGGGTTGCCGGTGGTCGGACTCCTCGAAGAAGAGGGCTTCGCAGCGGACTCCACGACGGAGACCTTTGCCGCCATCACCCTCGAGGTCGACACCCGTCGCTGGGCGGGCGTGCCGTTCTACCTGCGCACGGGCAAGCGTCTCGGCCGCCGCGTCACCGAGATCGCGGTGGTCTTCAAGCGCGCACCACACCTGCCGTTCGACAAGACCATGACCGAAGATCTCGGCCAGAACGCACTCGTGATCCGCGTGCAGCCTGACGAGGGCGTCACCATGCGGTTCGGCTCGAAGGTTCCCGGATCGAGCATGGAAGTCCGTGACGTCAACATGGACTTCTCGTACGGTCAGGCTTTCACCGAGTCGTCACCGGAGGCGTACGAGCGACTCATCCTCGACGTGTTGCTCGGCGAGCCGTCTCTCTTCCCCGTCAATGCCGAAGTCGAATTGTCTTGGGAAATCCTCGATCCCGTCCTCGAACACTGGGCAGCCGGCGGCAAGCCGGAACCCTACGAGGCTGGAACGTGGGGACCACCGTCTGCGGACGAAATGATGCAACGCACCGGACGCGAATGGAGGCGACCCTAGTGATTCTCGATTTGCCCTCCACCACCACGGTCCAGGTCAGCAAGAAACTGGTCGAGGTACGTAAGACCGGCGGCGCTGTCACCTTGGGACGTGTGCTCACGCTTGTCGTCTGCACCAGGGACACCGGGAACGCCGAGGCCGCAATCGAGGCCGCCAACGAAGCAAGCCGTGAGCACCCCTGCCGCGTCATCGTGCTTCTGCGTGGCGACGAGCAGAGCGAGCCTCGGCTCGATGCTCAGATCCGCGTCGGTGGGGATGCCGGCGCCTCTGAGGTCGTGGTGCTGCGCCTCTACGGTCCCCTGGCGGACCACGAGAGCAGCGTCGTCATCCCGTTCCTGCTCCCCGACACACCGGTAGTCGCGTGGTGGCCCCTCGAGGCACCCGAGATTCCGGCGAAGGACCCCGTCGGAAAGCTTGCGATCCGTCGTATCACCGACGCCACCGGTGCCCCGGATCCGACTGCCACCATCAAGGGACGACTCGCGTCGTACACCGCCGGTGACACCGATCTCGCCTGGAGTCGCGTCACCTACTGGCGCGCACTGCTCGCGTCGGCTCTCGATCAGCCGCCGCACGAGAAGATCACCTCAGCGGTGGTCTCCGGTCTCAAAACCGAACCGGCACTGGATATTCTCGCCGGTTGGTTGGCTGCCAAGATCGACGGTCCGGTCATCCGACGTACGGGTGAGCTCACCGTCGAGCTGAAGCTGGAGACTCGCAGCATCTCCATCAGCCGCCCACAGGAGGGTACGACCGCAACCCTGATCCGCACCGGTCAGCCCGACTCGCTGGTCTCGCTCGGTCGTCGAGAGACGCGCGATTGCCTCGCCGAGGAATTGCGTCGGCTCGATCCGGACGAGATCTACGAAGAAGCTCTGGCTGGGTTGGACAAGGTGACCTATGAGTGATGTTGTCGTAGAGAAGTTTCCCGACGCCGGCCAACTGGTCGATGCCGCTGCCGCACGCCTGGTCACGACAATCGTTGATGCCCAGAAGGCTCGCGGGTTCGCATCCATCGTGCTGACGGGTGGCGGAACCGGGATCGCACTTCTCGAGAAGTTGCGTGACGCTCCCGGCGACATCGACTGGTCGCAGATCGATCTGTACTGGGGCGACGAACGGTTCCTGCCGTCCGGCGATCCCGAGCGGAATGAAGTCCAGGCTCGTGAGGCGCTTCTCGATCACGTGCCGGTCGATCCCGACAGGGTGCATGCGATGGCCGCATCCGACGGTATCTACGACGGTGATCCGCACGGGGCGGCGACGGCGTACGAACAACTGCTGGGCGCTCAGGCACACGGCAATCAGGTTCCGACGTTCGACGTGCACCTGCTCGGCATGGGTGGAGAAGGACACGTCAACTCGTTGTTCCCGCACACCGACGCCGTTCGCGAGGAAGCTCGTTTCGTTGTCGCGGTGACGGACTCCCCCAAGCCGCCACCGGTACGGATCACCCTGACGTTGCCTGCTGTTCGGCGTGCCAAAGAGGTCTGGCTGCTCGTCTCGGGTGCTGCAAAGGCCGAGGCCGTTGCCAAAGCTGTCGGAGGTGCTTCGTCCGAGGACTGGCCGTCCGCCGGCGCCACCGGTTTGGTGGCGACGCGTTGGTTCCTCGATACGGACGCTGCCTCGCAGCTCTGATCTGATTTCACGGATCTGATTTCACACCGGGCCGGGAATCGTCTTCAGGCGATTCCCGGCCCGGTGGTACATCGAGGACATTTTCACAGTGGCGAGTCATGACTACCCGCCGAGTCCGGATCCGATGCGAATTTCCTTTTGACGGAACGGAACTCAATCCCGAGATCCCTTGTCTCCAAAGGGCACTCTGCCCTGCACAATGATTCATCTCTCCCCCTGTCTCGTTCTTTCGAGCGATTACTACCTTGGACGCCGCGAAGTAGGGTTCGGTTCCGCAGATCGCTTTCACTCTTGAACGAAGCAATCCAGGCGAGAACAATCGAACAATGTCGTGGACACCGAATCCGGATGCACTTCGCGGGCGAGTGGCTGTTGTTGCCGGGGCGACGAGGGGCGCCGGACGCGGAATCGCCGCAGCCCTGGGTGAGGCCGGTGCAACCGTCATCTGCACTGGCCGGAGCACATCTGCCGGAATACTTCAGTCGGACTATCCGCGCGGCGAAACCATCGAGGAGACGGCAGAGCTTGTCACCGAACTGGGCGGCGTCGGCGTGCCGATTGCCGTCGATCATCTCAAGAGCAAACAAGTGGCTGATCTCGCCGAACGCTTGCGCGCCGACTATCAACATATCGACATCTTGGTCAATGACATCTGGGGCGCGGAACTACTCAAGGGTGGGCCGGCGGAGTGGAACACGCCGGTGTGGGAACACGATCTGGACAAGGGCTTTCACATTCTGCGCCTGGCGATCGACACCCACATCACCACGTCGCACCACCTCCTGCCGCTGATGATCGATCGGCCAGGCGGACTGGTCGCCGAAATAACCGACGGCACTACCGAATACAACGCATCGAACTATCGCATCTCGGTGTTCTACGACCTGGCGAAGGTATCCGTGAACAGGCTTGCATTTTCGCAAGGCCACGAACTTGCCCCGTTCGGCTGTACTGCCGTCGCCATCACTCCGGGGTTCCTGCGATCGGAGATGATGCTCGACAATTTTGGTGTCGGCGAATCGAATTGGCGTGACGCTTTGTCGCCGGAGCGGGATGGGCCGACTGCACCTCCGGATTTTGCCCGCTCCGAGTCACCAAGATTCACAGGACGTGCGATCGCCGCCCTCGCCGCCGATTCGAATCGGAAGCGATGGAATCAGCGATCGGTCAGTTCAGGCGAACTCGGAACGGCATACGGGTTCACCGACACCGACGGCAGCCGCCCCGATTTTTGGCGAGCCAACTGAATCCGACAGTGATTAAGATCCGTTTCATGGCCGAATTCGCGACGATCGACGATTACATCGCGTCGTTTCCCACCGACGTGCAGCGATCCCTCGGGAGCATCCGCGAGACGATCCACAGCACTGTTCCCGGCCTCGATGAAACCATCAGCTATCAGATGCCGACCATGACGGTGAATGGGAAGAACCTGGTTCACTTCGCAGGCTGGAAACACCACATCTCGATGTACCCACTCCCGGCAGGTGACGCAGAGTTCGAGAAGTCCGTCGACCCGTACCGGGCTGCGAAATCAACCGTGAAGTTCCCGCTGAACAAACCGATCCCCCTCGATCTCGTGGCTCGAATCGTCGAATTGCTCGCGCAGCGCCACTAACCTCAGTTCCCGTCGGAGCCTTGTGAGAGCGTATGGCCGTGCAGAGACAACCCATCCGACGCATCAAGGCCGGGACATCGTCGGGCGCTGACGTAGGCAGCTGGCCGATGACGGTGCCCGCGGTTGCGCAGATCATTCAGGACGGTCTTGAACTTCCACCGGGTGTCACCATTCTGGTCGGCGAAAACGGAGCGGGGAAGTCGACCGTCATCGAAATTCTTGCCGCCGTTCTCGGTCTCAATGCCGAAGGCGGGTCGACCAATACGCGACATCAGACCAGATCGAGTGAACCGAGCGCCCTCGACCTTGTGGTCGAGCGGAGCCCCGGCGCGTCGAAGTGGGCGTACTACCTCCGAGACGAAACCTTGCACGGGTTGTACACGTATTTGGAGGACAACCCCAATCCCACGCGACCTGAACCGCTTTACCATCACCTCTCCCACGGTGAGGCGCTGCTCGAGATCTTGTCGTCGAGGACCTCCGACGGCGGCTTCTATCTGATCGACGAACCCGATGCCGCACTCTCATTCCAAGGGACCTTGACGCTGGTCGCGCTGCTCGGTGAGCTGGTGGAATCTGGCGCGCAGGCGGTGATCGCGACGCACTCGCCGATCATCGCGGCACTGCCGAACGCCAATCTGCTCGAGATCGGCGAATGGGGAATCCGAGCCGCGAGCTGGGAGGACCTCGATCTGGTCTCGAACTGGCAGCGGTTCCTTCACGACCCGCAGACGTACCTGCGCCACCTGATCTAACCTGGAACTCCACCCCAGGAGGCATCCATGGCATACGACAAGGCGCTGGCTGAGCGTATCCGCGATGCGCTCTCGGGCGAGAGCGACGTCGAAGAAGTAAAGATGTTCGGTGGGCTGAGCTTCATGGTGAACGGGAAGCTGGCCGCCAGTGCGAACTCACACGGCAACATCATGGTTCGGTGTGACCCCGATCGAGTTGACGAACTCCTGACGCACAAGGGTGCAAGTTGGCCCGAGATGCGGGGTAAGCCGATGAGCAAGGGATGGATCGTCGTCGACCGAACCGGGACGAGTTCGAACGTCGAGTTCAATGCGTGGATCAAGGAAGCTCTGGACTTCGTGCACTGACTGGTACTGCCGGTTCGATCAATTTCGCTCGATTCGGCAAAAAGTGAAGTGGGCGGCCCTAGACTCCGAAAAAGCATTGGATTGGGCGCCACGACGGCGCGGAGGAAAGGTGGTCCGTCGCGTGACGTTCACACCCAATCAGCCGGATCACCAACGCGCCTTCGGGTTTCAGCCGCCGTCGACCCGCGCAATTCCCTCCCTCATGCCCGACCGTTTCGGACCTAGCCTCATCGGCTCGCTGTGGGCGTGCGCCGGGATCGTCGCCGGAAGCCTCGGCCCGTGGACGTCGTCCTCCGCCCTCGACCACAGTGGTATCGACGAATGCGGAGTGATCACACTCGTCCTCGCTCTGGGCTCGGTAACCGCGCTTATCACCCTCATGGTTCGAGACGTCACGCCCGAGATGAAGAATCACTGCACGGGACCGCTGGTGGGAATCGCCGTCTTGATCGTTGCCGTCGGAAACGCCGCGTCCATTGTGCGACGTAGTACCGAGGTCGCAGGGCACACCGCCGGACCGTCCATCGGGTGGGGACTGTGGGTGGTCATCGCGTCTGCAGTGATCCTGTGCATCATGTCGTCGTCCGTCGCGCACATGATCAGGTTTCAGGCAGCAATGATCACAAGGTCTTGATCAGCCCGCCGTCGATCACGAAATCCGCGCCCGTCACGTTCCCCGCGCGATCGCTGGCGAGGAACAACACCAGGTCCGCTACCTCTTCGGGAAAGGTGAAGCGGCCCGTCTCGGCGCCGGCGGCGGCACTTTCGACGATATCGTCGGCCGCTGAACCATTCGCCTTCGCCAGCGTCGAGGCCACTCCGTGCTTGCCGAGCCACAACTCCGTCTGCACCGGACCAGGGCTGACGGTATTGACGCGGATCCCCTTCCCTCCCAGTTCTTTCGACAACGACTTCGAGAAGTTGGTCAACGCCGCTTTGGCGGCGCTGTAGTCGATCACCGTGGGGTCAGGCAAGAATGCGTTGACCGAACTGATCGTCACGATGCTCCCACCACCTCTGCGGATCAACTCCGGCAGCGCAGCGCGAACAGTGCGTACAGCCGACAAGAACGTCAGATTGAATGACGACGCCCACTCTTCGTCCGTGATAGCCGCGAAGCCGCTCGTTCTCGGAGTGACGGCGCCGACGTTGTTGACCAAGATGTCGACGCCGCCCCTCGCTGCTGCAACCTCGAGCAGTCGGGTAGATCCTTCGACACTCGCGAGGTCGACGCCGACAAAGGTGACGGCGCCGCCGGACTGCAGCGATTCGAGTTCCGGCGAGAGCGTCCGCGAGCCCGCGACGACGTGGACTCCCTCGGCCACCAAGGCCCGAGTGATCGCCAACCCGATACCTTTTCCCGCGCCGGTAACCACGGCAGTTCGTCCGTCCAATTGCAGATCCACTGCGGTCCCCGTTCGGTCCGGTGCGCAGCGTTGGGTGTGCGTGCGACAGCTCTAGAGTCGCCGCACGCACACCCTGGTAAACCTGCAGAACCAGCCGCTGTTACCTAGCCACTGTTACGAAGCGCAGTGGCCAGGCCGTTCATCGTCAGCTGGATACCCCGACGCACCTGATCGCTCTCGTCGCCGGAACGGTACCGACGGATCAGCTCGACCTGTAGATGGTTGAGTGGTTCGAGGTACGGGAACCGGTTGTGAACCGAACGCTCGAGGCCCGAGTTGTCGGCAAAGAGGTTCTCGTTGCCTGTGATTGCCTTGTACATGCGAATTGTGCGTTCGTGCTCGTCGGTGATCATTCCGAAGACTCGATCGCGCAGTTCGGCGTCGGGCACGAGGTCCGCGTAGCGGGCCGCCAAACCGAGATCAGACTTCGACATCACCATGGCCATGTTCGAGAGCACGGTTCGGAAGAACGGCCACTTCTCGTACAGGGCCGTCAACGTGGCAAGCCGAGTGTCGTCTCCGTCTATCCATCTTTCGAACGCGGCGCCGGTTCCGTACCAACCCGGAAGCATCACGCGAGACTGACTCCACGAGAGCACCCAAGGAATGGCACGCAGATCGGAAATCGCCTTGGTCTGCTTGCGAGAGGCCGGACGAGAGCCGATATTGAGTGCTCCGATCTCGGCGACCGGTGTCGACGCTTCGAAGTACTGCACGAATCCTGGTGTGTCGTGCACCAATTCGCTGTACGCGGTACGGGCGAGTGCCGCCAACTCGTCCAACACCGCGTAGGCCGCATCTGCGTCGCTGCCAAGACCTTCGACGTCGAGCAACGTCGACTCGATAGTCGCGGCGATGAGTGTTTCGAGGTTGCGGTGCGCCAGACGCGGTTCGGCGTACTTGGCCGCAATCACCTCACCCTGCTCGGTGATTCGCAGAGAACCAGCGACTGCACCGGGGGGCTGCGCGAGAATCGCTTCGTAGCTCGGTCCGCCGCCACGTCCGACGGTTCCGCCGCGGCCGTGGAAGAGCCTCAACCTGATTCCGCTCTTACGCGCGGCATCGACGAGGTCGAGTTCGGCACGGTACAGCGCCCAGTTGGCGGCCAGGTATCCGCCGTCCTTGTTCGAGTCGGAGTACCCGAGCATCACTTCCTGACTGTCACCGCGAGAACGGACGATCGCACGATAGATCGGGATGTCGAGCGTCGCCAGCAATGTGTCGGCGCCGCCCTGCAGATCCTCGATCGTCTCGAACAACGGGACGATTCCGATCGGGCAGGAGGGCTCGCTACCGACGCCCGGATCGAGCACTCCAACCTCTTTGAGCAGCACCGCAGCTTCGAGCATGTCGCTGACCGAGGTACACATGCTGATGATGTAGTTGGGTACTGCGCCCGCTCCGAGAACCCGCACTGCCTTGGCGCCGGCCGCCATGATGGCCAGTTCCTTGGTGGTCAATTCGCTGAACTCGGCGTCCGGCGAAGTCAGTGGTCGCCGCGTCGTCAACTCGGCCGACAGCAATTCGATTCGATCGGCTTCCGGCAAGGACGTGTAGTCCGGGTGAACTCCGGCCCACGCCAGAAGTTCTGCGACGACGCTTTCGTGTACCTCGGAGTTCTGCCGCATGTCCAGACCGGACAGGTGAAAGCCGAACACCTCCACCGCTTCTCGGAGCCGATCGAGTCGATCGTCAGCGATGGTCTCGTCGCCGAAACGACGCAACGAGGTGTCGATGATTCCGAGATCCCGCTGCAGTTGTGCCGGGTCGGTGTACGCCTCGAGACCTTCATCAGCACCGTGTGCGGGCAACTCCCCCAATACCGTCAGTGCGGTTGCGCTCAATCGCCCGCGGATACCGCGAATCGCACGACGGTACGGCTCGTCGGCCCGGAATGCAGAATCGTCGCCAGAGGTAGACGCCAGCAGATCGAGTTCGGGCGTGACGGACACCAGCCGCGCCGACATCGACAGTTCACGCTCGAGATGTTCGAGTTCCTCGAGATGATGCTCGAGAGCAGTCGCCGCAGCGCGCGACGTGGCGCGCTGGACGATTTCGCCGGTCACGTACGGATTGCCGTCCCGGTCACCGCCAATCCACGAACCCGGCCTCAGGATCGGTTCCGGCAGGAGCCCGGCGTCCGGCCAACGCGTGCGCAGAGCTTTGCGGACCTCGGCATTGATCTTCGGAATCACCTCGAACAACGCCGCGTCGTAGTAGCGCAGGCCTACCTCGATTTCATCCTGGATACGGAGGCGGCTGAGCCGGATCAGAGCCGTCTGCCACAGGGTCAGAATCTGACGGCGCAATTGCAGATCGACATCAGCGGTTTCTGCGACGCTCAGCGCCGTGCGCTCGCGGTATCGCATCAACTCGGTGATCCGACTCTGCGTCTCGAACACCGTGCGGCGTCGAGTCTCCGTCGGGTGAGCGGTGATGACGGGCGAGACCAGGGCGCCCCGCAGCGCTTCTTCGACGGTAGCCGAATCGATATCGGCTGCATCGAGTTTGGTGTACGTGGCGGCGAGAGTGCTGTCGCGGGGCGGTTCACCCGCGTTGACGTGGATGGCCCGTCGACGCTCGCGGTGGATGTCCTCGGCCAGGTTGGCGAGCAGCGCGAAGTGACTGAACGCACGAATGACGGGAATGGCGTCGTCCGTACTGATTTCGGCGAACAGCGACACCAGTTCGGCGCGGTCGATCTCCGACCGACGGACTCGGAACGACTCGACACGGGCTCGCTCGACCAGATCGAAAACATTGTCGCCGGCTTGCTCTCGCACTATTTGTCCGAGTATTCCGCCGAGAAGCCGGATGTCTTCGCGCAGCGGCTCGGTGGCCTCTCGCGGTGTTTCTCGATGCGACGCGGTTTCAGTCATCACTCAATTATCGACCGAAACAAAGAACCCCGCTCGATAGGCGGGGTTCCGTGTCTGAAATTCGTGTGTGAAAAACTACCGGCTGCAAGTCATGAGCCGAGAATCAGGCGAACTTGATCTCCAGGCCGATGCCGACGATCGAAATGAGCCAGATCAACGCGGTGAAGACCGTCAACCGGTCGAGGTTCTTCTCGACAACAGTCGATCCGGACAGGCTGGACTGGACACCGCCACCGAACAGACTCGACAAACCGCCGCCCTTACCGCGGTGCAGGAGCACCAAGGCGATGAGGAGCAAGCTGGTGATGACCAGCAGGATATCCAGGAACAGTTTCATGTCTGTCTACGTCCACCAATCCAATAGGGACAACTACAACCGATAACACCATACAGGCGCGCACAGATAGCCTGACCACATACCCGCCTCGCACATGACTTTGCACCCGGCCAGGCACGACTCTTGGTCAGTGGCATCGATCACACTGTCGAGATACCGATTCAGTAGTTTTTCAGTTGACGCGACTCTACCTCCGAAAGGCCGGCTCCATGCTTTCCGACACTGCCCTGCCCGACACTGCCCTGCCCGACACTGCCCTGCCCGACACTGCCCTGCTCGACACTGCCCTGCCCGACATACCCTTGCCTGACACACCACGTCTGGCTTCGATTCACAACTTCCGCGACGTGGCCGGCCCCGGGTACGTCACGACCAGCGGACAGGCGATGAGCCGCGGAGTTTTCTACCGCGCAAACGTGCTGACGCCCTCGCCTGAGGATCTTGCAATCGTGGAATCGCTGGGGCTGACCGCCGTCTACGACGTGCGCTCCGAAACCGAAGCGAACGAAACTCCCGACACCGTGCCTACGCCGGCTATGTACGCCCACATTCCCATCCTGTCCGGCAACATCCACGCCGAAGCGATGGCTCTCCGAACAGCGGACGCTGCAACAGCTTTCATGCAGAACATCAATCGCAGCTTTGTCGCAGACCCGGTCACTCGCAGCGGATTCTCGCAGTTGTTCGCCGCCCTGGCCACTACCGCCGGGCCGCAACTCTTCCACTGCACGGCAGGCAAGGACCGAACAGGCTGGGCAGCAGCACTACTGCAAACACTCGCCGGTGTACCGCGCGAAACGATCATGGCGGACTACCTGCTCACGAATACGTACTCGGCCGAGTACATCGATGCGACGGTCGCAACGATCGCCGCCGCCACAGATGCAGACAAGGGCGAGGTGATCCGGTTGCTGCTGTCCGTCGACGCAAGTTACCTGGGCGCTGCCTTCGAGCAGGTGGAGCACCACTACGGGACCGTCGAGAACTATCTGACCACCGGGTTGGACCTTGCTCCCGAACTCGTCGGCGCTTTGGAAACCAAACTCGTGAGCTGAATCCGGCGAATCAAAAAACTGCGGGCGTGTGACCTACTCGGTCACACGCCCGCAGTTCAGTGTCATACAGCTCAGTGTCATGCAGTGACAGTGTCCTGCAGTTTCCAGCTCACTACCCGATCACATCACGGGAGTGGACCGCCTGCAGCGATCGCAGACAGTGTCGCGAACTCGTCAGCCTTGAGCGACGCGCCGCCGACCAGAGCGCCGTCGACGTCAGTCTGGCCGACGATCTCTCCGACGTTCTTGGAGCTGACGCTGCCGCCGTACAGAACGCGAACGCCGGCTGCGACCTCGGCGTCGGCAAGTTCGGCAACTGTTGCTCGTACCGCAGCGCACACTTCCTGTGCATCGGCGGCAGAAGCGACCCGGCCGGTGCCGATGGCCCAAACAGGTTCGTACGCGATGACGATCTTGGAGATCTCCTCCGCGCTCAGGCCCGCCAATGAACCCTTGAGCTGGTCGACGTTGTAGGCAACGTGATCGCCCGCTTCGCGGATCTCGAGGCCTTCACCGATGCACACGATCGGCGTGAGGCCGTTCTTGAGAGCGGCCTTGGTCTTGGCGAGGACGGTCTCGTTGGTCTCACTGTGAAGGGTGCGACGCTCCGAGTGGCCGACCACGACGAAGGTGCATCCGAGCTTGGCCAGCATGGAGCCGCTGATCTCACCCGTGAACGCACCCGAGTCCTGAGCCGAGACATCCTGCGCGCCGTACGTGAGGAGGAGCTTGTCGCCCTCGATCAGCGTCTGGACGCTACGGATGTCGGTGAACGGCGGGATGACCGTGACGTCCACTTTGTCGAAGTACTTCGCAGGCAAGGAGAAAGCGATCTTCTGCACCAGGGCGATAGCCTCGAGGTGGTTCAGATTCATCTTCCAGTTGCCGGCGATCAACGGCTTACGTGCCATGTCGGATCAGCCTTCCAGTACTGCGATGCCAGGCAGCTCTTTGCCCTCGAGGTACTCGAGGGAAGCGCCACCACCGGTGGAAATGTGCGAGAAGCCCTCATCCGGGATACCGAGCTGACGAACGGCTGCTGCAGAGTCGCCGCCGCCGACGACGCTGAAGGCGCCCTTCTCGGTTGCCTCCACGATTGCTTCGGCGACACCGCGGGTGCCTGCCTCGAACTTCGGGAACTCGAACACGCCCATCGGGCCGTTCCAGAACACCGTCTTGGCGCCGGTCAGGATCGCGGCAAAGCGCTTGACCGACTCCGGTCCGATGTCCAGCCCCATCCAGCCGTCGGGAATCTTGTCGAACGGAACGATCTTCGACTCGGCATCGGCCGAGAAGGAGTCCGCGACGACAACATCCTGAGGGATGTGGATGACGTCGGCGTACCGGTCGAGGAGACCTTTGCAGGTCTCGATCATGGACTCTTCGCACAGCGAATTGCCCACGGAGACACCCTGAGCCGCGAGGAACGTGTAGAACATTCCGCCGCCGATCACCAGAGTGTCGACCTTCGGTGCCAGTGCCTCGATGACGGCCAGCTTGTCCGAGACCTTGGAGCCACCGAGCACTACCGCGTACGGACGCGCAGCGTCCTGCGTGAGCTTGGCGAGCACCTCGACCTCGGCGCCGACCAGGTAACCGGCGTAATGCGGGAGCAGCTTCGCGACGTCGAAGACCGACGCCTGCTTACGGTGAACAACACCGAATCCGTCGGAGACGAATGCGCCGTCGTCACCGACCAGCTCGACGAGAGCCTTGGCGAGCTTGACCCGCTCGGCTTCGTCCTTGCTGGTCTCGCGAGGGTCGAAACGGATGTTCTCGAGCATCAGGACGTCACCATCGGTGAGTCCTTCGGAACGAGCCAGCGCGTCCTGTCCCACGACGTCACCGGCGAGTTGCACGTTGCGACCGAGGATTTCGGCCAACTTCGCGGCAACCGGTGCGAGGGAGAACTTGGGATCGGGCTGACCGTCGGGGCGCCCGAGGTGCGCGGTCACGATGACCTTCGCTCCACCCTCGGCAAGTGCCCGCAGGGTGGGAGCGGACGCGACGATGCGGCCCGGGTCCGTGATTTCTCCGCCATCCAACGGGACGTTGAGGTCGGAACGCACCAGTACGGTGCGCCCCTCGACCCCAGCGTCCAGCAGATCCTTCAGCGTCTGAACTGCCACTGTTATCGAAACTCCGCTCAGAGAGACTTGGCGACGAGGCCGATGAGGTCGGCGAGGCGGTTGGAGTAGCCCCACTCGTTGTCGTACCAGGAAACGATCTTGACCTGGTCGTCGATGACCTTCGTCAGACCCGAGTCGAAGATCGACGAGTGCGGGTCGGTGACGATGTCCGAGGAGACGATCGGTGCGTCGGTGTACTTCAGGATGCCCTTGAGGGGTCCTTCGGCAGCGGCCTTCATCGCGGCGTTGATCTCGTCGGCGGTAGCCGACTTCTTCAGGTTCGCGGTGAGGTCGGTGACCGAGCCTGTGGGGATCGGCACGCGCAGTGCGTAGCCGTCGAGCTTGCCGAGCAGCTGCGGGAGAACCAGGCCGATTGCCTTGGCTGCACCGGTGCCGGTGGGAACGATGTTGAGGGCAGCTGCGCGGGCGCGACGGAGGTCTGCGTGCGGAGCGTCCTGCAGGTTCTGATCCTGGGTGTACGCGTGGATCGTGGTCATCAGACCCTTGACGATGCCGAACTCGTCGTCGAGAACCTTGGCGATGGGGCCGAGGCAGTTGGTGGTGCACGACGCGTTGGAGATGATGTTCTGGCTGCCGTCGTACTTGTCGTCGTTGACGCCCATCACGATGGTGATGTCTTCACCCTTGGCCGGAGCCGAGATGATGACCTTCTTGGCGCCGGCTTCGAGGTGTCCCTTGGCCTTTGCGGCGTCGGTGAAGATGCCGGTGGACTCGACGACGACGTCGACGCCCAGCTCGCCCCAGGGAAGCTCGTTCAACGGGCCGCGGTGTGCGAGGGCCTTGATGCGCTGATCGCCGACGACGATCGTGTCGTCACCGTCGAGCGACACGTCGTACGGCAAACGGCCGAGGATGGAGTCGTACTTCAGCAGGTGAGCGAGCGTCGCGTTGTCAGTCAGGTCGTTGACTGCCACGATCTCGATATCGGTGGTTCCGAGCGCCTTCTGCGCATCCACCGCCCTGAAGAAGTTACGTCCGATACGGCCGAAACCGTTTACGCCAACCCGGACAGTCACAATTCGCTCCTTTGACCATGATTCTGGTGTGCAACTTGACCCACGCATACTCCGAATCCGTGTGTGCACGACGCGGACGTGGGGTTCATCGGTCGATGTGACTCATACCCTAATGCGCGTGGCCCGAACGTGCGCAGCCCACCCTGACGGAGGGCAGGTCACCCCTCTTCGAGTAGCTCCACATTCACTGCGGATTCGGTGTCGGGTATGCCCGTTTCCTTCGCCTTGCGATCAGCCATGGAGAGCAGGCGACGGATACGTCCGGCAACGGCGTCCTTGGTCATCGGCGGGTCGGCCAACTGGCCGAGTTCTTCGAGGGACGCCTGCCGATGCTCAACGCGCAGTGCGCCGGCCGCCGCGAGGTGATCGGGCACGTCCTCGCCGAGGATCTCCAACGCACGCTCGACGCGCGCAGCAGCCGCAACGGCAGCGCGAGCAGAGCGTCGCAGGTTTGCGTCGTCGAAATTGGCGAGACGATTGGCGGTGGCGCGGACCTCGCGTCGCATCCGTCGCTCCTCCCACACCAGGCGTGTGTCCTGGGCTCCCATTCGGGTCAGGAGATCGCCGATGGCCTCACCGTCGCGGATCACCACACGATCCGTTCCGCGAACCTCACGTGCCTTCGCCGAGATCCCCAGACGCCGCGCAGCTCCGACCAATGCCAGTGCAGCTTCCGGGCCGGGGCAGCTCACTTCGAGCGCCGACGAACGGCCGGGTTCGGTCAGGGAACCGTGCGCGAGGAACGCACCGCGCCAAGCTGCTTCGGCGTCGCCGACACTTCCGCCGACGACCTGCGCAGGCAAGCCGCGAACCGGGCGCCCGCGAAGATCGAGCAGTCCCGTCTGGCGCGCGAGGGCCTCACCCTCCTTCGCCACACGCACGATGTAGCGAGCGGATTTTCGAAGCCCGCCCGCACTGAGTACGTGAACATCGGCACTGTAGGTGAACAGGTCGAAAATCTCCCGGCGCAGACGTCGCGCCGTAGAGCCCAGATCCACCTCTGCTTCGACGACCACCCGGCCGCCGACGATGTGGAGCCCACCGGCAAAGCGCAGCAACGCGGAGACCTCTGCCTTGCGGCAGCTGACCTGAGTCACCACTAACCGGCTCAGTTCGTCCTTGACCTCCGCTGTCATTGCCACGAAGCGTTCTCCCTCTGTTCTTCGGATTGCTGTTCTTGCAGGGAAGACTGTGTCGAATCCCCTACTGCCGCACTGCTCGACAGTTCAGCCAGTACATCGGCCAGTTTTGCCGGATCGTGTACATGCGCTGCGCCCGGTGAGGTGTCCGCGACATCCGCGTACCTGACTTCGGCTGAAAATTGATCCGCCGCACGCTGCAGATGTTCACGTTCACGCCCGGCCGGTACCGACGCCGAGTCGACCACCACGTAGTCGACCCGAAAATCGGGCACGTGTTGGGAGAGTACGTGCAGGTGACGCTCTGCGGAGAATCCGGCGGTCTCCCCCGGCTCGGGTGCGAGATTGAGCACCAGCACCTTTCGAGCATTCGTCGACGACAGTGATTCGACAAGTTCGGGTACCAGTACGTGCGGGATCACGCTCGAGAACCACGATCCCGGGCCGAGAACCACGAGATCGGCACGATCGATCGCAGTCACAGCCTCGGGACACGCGGGCGGATTGGACGGGAGCAGTCTCACACGCCGAACCTTGCCCGGCGTGGTCGCGACGGCGACCTGTCCACGAATGCAGCGGCTGACGCGTGGGTCCTCTTCGAGTCCTTGAACGTCGGCTTCGATCTCGAGCGCGATCGGCGACATCGGCAGCACGCGGCCACGGATTCGCAGCAGTCGCGCCATCTCGTCGAGCGCGACGACCGGATCGCCGAGCACCTCGGTGAGTCCGGCCAGGATGAGATTGCCCACCGAGTGCCCGGCAAGTGCGCCGACACCGCCGAAGCGATGCTGAATGGTCCGAGTCCAGTCGACTATCTCGGGTTCGTCCGACGCGAGAGCCGCGAGCGCCATCCGGAGGTCACCGGGCGGGATGACGCCGAGTTCGGCGCGCAGCCGGCCCGACGAACCACCGTCGTCGGCGACCGTGACCACTGCGGTGACGTCGACCGTCAGGCGTCTGACGGCCTGGAGCGTGGCGAACAATCCGTGCCCGCCGCCGAGCGCGACGATGGCCGGCCCATCTGGCTTCTCCCGCGAGCTATGTGTCGGTTCACTCATTCGCGCCCCAGATCCCGGTGCACGATGCTGACCGAGATGTCGTCCTCGGAACCCAAACGCCTCGCGAGAGCTTCGGACATGGCCACGCTTCGGTGCTTACCGCCGGTGCACCCGACCGCAATTGTCATGTAGCGCTTTCCTTCTCGCCGATATCCGGCGATCGTCAAATCGACCAGATGTCGGTAGGTGTCTAGGTAGTCTTCCGCACCCTCGCGGGACAACACGTAGTCGCGGACGTCGGCATCCTGACCGGTGTGCGGGCGAAGTTCCGGGATCCAGTGGGGATTGGGCAGGAATCGAACGTCACAGACGAGATCGGCGTCCATCGGCAGGCCGTACTTGAATCCGAACGACTGGACCGTCACCTTCATCGTGCGGTTGGCATCGTTCCCGAACGCCGTTTCGATCTTCTGACGCAACTGATGTGCCTTCAGCGCCGACGTGTCGATGACCAGATCGGCGGCCGCCTTCACCACGGCCAACTGCCGACGCTCGGCTGCGATCCCTTCGGACAACGTGCCGTCGATGCCGTCGTTCTGCAACGGATGACTGCGGCGCACCTGTTCGAACCGTCGGATCAACACGTCGTCGGATGCTTCGAGGTACAGCACCCGAGTGTGGATCGGCTCCGCCTCGAGTTCGGTGAGCACCCACCCGAGATCGCCGGTGAAGAGTCGACTCCGCACGTCGATCACGACGGCGAGACGATCGACCGGCGGATCGGAGGTCATGCTCAGACCGACCATCCGGGAAATGAGCTCAGGTGGCAAATTGTCCGCGACATACCAGCCGAGGTCTTCGAGCACCTTGGCAGCGGTACTCAAACCGGCTCCGGACAATCCCGTCACCAGCAGGAAATCCATCGTTCGACTGTCTTTGGCGCTGTCGGTAGTCACTGTGCACTCGGCCCCGTCGTCGGCATGGACAATTCTCGCGACTCGGAGCCCTCGTCACCGCTACCGGATTCGGCGCTTGGCGCGTCAGCAGAGGTAACAGACGATTCGGATTCCTTGTCCAGCTCATCATCCCCTACCGCGGCTGGCAGCGCTCGAGCTTCAGCACCCGCATCGGCTGCAGCCGAATCCGTGCCGAGTGCGGCCAGAACTGCTGTGGCTGTGGTCTCACCGATACCGGGGACCTGCATGATCTCCTCGACCGTTGCCGTTTTCAGCTTCGCCACGGAACCGAAGTGAGCCACCAGAGCAGTACGACGAGTTTCACCGAGCCCCTTGACCGAGTCCAGAGCCGAAGCCGTCATCCGCCTCGAGCGCTTGCTGCGATGGAACGTGATCGCGAAGCGGTGGGCTTCGTCTCGGATGCGTTGCAGGAGGTACAACGACTCGCTCGTTCGGGGAAGGATGACCGGATCTTCTTCCCCCGGTACCCATACCTCTTCGAGTCGCTTGGCCAAGCCGACTACCGCGACGTCGGTGACCCCCAGCTCGTCGAGGACCGCCGCTGCGGCCGTGACCTGAGGGGCGCCGCCGTCCACGACGAACAGATTGGGTGGATAGGCGAACCGCCGAGGCCGGCCCGTCGCCGGGTCGATCGCCGCTTCGGGAGCCAGATCCCCACCGTCCGCGTCCATGGTCGACGCCGACGCAGCGAGAATGCCCAGGTCGCGGTTGTGTCGCAGGAACCGCCTGCGAGTGATCTCGGCGATACTCGCCACGTCGTCGGAATGACCGTCGCCGGCAGCTTCCTTGATCGCGTAATGGCGGTAGTCCGACTTACGCGGGAGCCCGTCTTCGAACACGACCAGTGACGCCACGACGTCGGTTCCCTGGACGTGACTGATGTCGATGCATTCGATTCGTAGCGGAGCCGAGTCCAGGTCCAGTGCTTCCTGGATGCCCTGAAGCGCCGCAGAACGCGAGGTGAAATCGCCGGCGCGCTTGAGCTTGTGCTGCGCCAGAGCCTCTTTCGCGTTTCGCTGGACCGTTTCGGCGAGGTCTTTCTTGTCGCCGCGTTGCGGAACCCGCAGTTGCACTTGCGATCCCCGAAGCTTGCTCAGCCACGCCTGGATCTCGGTCGCGTTGGCAGGCAGGACCGGCACGAGAACTTCCTTGGGAACGGCGCTGATCCCGGCCTCGGAGCCCGCTCCCGGGTCGAGTGCCGCCTGCTCACCGTAGAACTGGGTGAGGAACTGCTCGACCAGGATCGGCAGGTCGGACTCGGCGTCGAGTGCGGCCCAGTCGATGGCATCGCCTGCCTTCTCCACGACCCATCCACGCTGACCCCGCACGCGTCCGCCGCGCACGTGGAACACCTGAACGGCGGCTTCGAGATCATCGGTTGCAAAGGCGACGAGATCGGCGTCGGTGCCGTCACCGAGTACGACGGCCTGCTTCTCGAGCGCCTTGCGCAAAGCGCCGATATCGTCACGCAGACGGGCCGCGGTCTCGAAGTCGAGCTCCTCGGAAGCCTGCTGCATGCGCTTTTCGAGATCTTTGACCAGCTTGTCCGTGCGGCCGGCGAGGAAGTCGCAGAAATCTTCGACGATCTGACGATGCTCCTCGGCGCTGACTCGCCCGACGCAGGGCGCCGAGCACTTGTCGATGTAGCCGAGCAGACACGGCCGGCCGATCTGGTTGTGTCGTTTGAAGACTCCGGACGAGCACGTTCGTGCGGGAAACACTCGCAGCAGCAGATCGAGTGTTTCGCGGATGGCCCAGGCATGGGAGTAGGGACCGAAGTAGCGGACGCCCTTGCGCCGCGGACCGCGGTAGACGAACAGCCGCGGGAACTCTTCGTTGAGCGTCACGGCGAGAACCGGATACGTCTTGTCGTCGCGGTACCGCACGTTGAACCGCGGATCGAATTCCTTGATCCAGTTGTACTCGAGCTGAAGCGCTTCGACTTCGGTACTGACGACGGTCCACTCGACGCTGCCGGCGGTGGTCACCATCTGCCGAGTACGGGGATGAAGTGTCGTGACGTCCGCGAAGTACGAGTTCAAACGTGAACGGAGGCTTTTCGCCTTTCCGACGTAAATGACCCGACCATGCGGATCGCGAAATTTGTAGACGCCCGGCGCAGCCGGAATGGTTCCGGTAGCGGGGCGGTAAGTCGAGGGATCCGGCACGGTTTCAGGTTAGTCGCCGCCACCGACCGACTCGGAAACGCGCAGGATGCGGGCACCGAACCGGTCGGAAGACGTCAGTTGCTCTTGTGCGCGACCGGTGCGTAGCGGTCGGCCAGTTCGCGGAACTTGCCGACCGTGTCGACGGCGTACTCACGGTCGTTGGACTGGATCGCCATCACTGCCATGTACTCGTCGTCGGGCAATTCGATGCGTGCCCAGGCGGCGCCGTCGGGGAACGAGAGTCCCTCGAACAGATCCCAGTCGACGATCTTCTCGCCCAAGATGTTTCGTACGGCGATTCCCTGCTTGCCCACCTTGACCCGGGGCCGCGTCAACATCAGTACACCGAGAGCCAGAATGGTGCCGATGCCTGCCATCGCAAGTTGGTCCGCGGCTCGGAAGTACACGCCGGTGGACCCCTGGCGGAGCAGGAGTGCAAGTGTGACGTGAACGATCACCAGGAGGACAGCAACTCCGATCGCGTATCGCGTCGACTTACGCGGTGACGCAATCAGTTCCCAGTTCTCGTTGTCGCCGGGTGTACTCATCGAAACGAATCCTCGGTCCATGGTGCTCGGAGATGGCGCAGGGTCACTGCGGTGTCCAGTGCGGCGGCGCAGGCCTGTGCGCCCTTGTCCTCGACGCTACCCGGCAGCCCCGAACGGTCAAGAGCCTGCTGCTCGGTGTCGGTGGTCAGGACACCGTTCCCCACGGGAGTGCTTTCGTCGAGCGAGACGCGTGTAAGGCCCGCGGTGACCGCGTCGCACACGTACTCGAAGTGCGGCGTGCCGCCGCGGATGACAACACCGAGTGCGACGACGGCGTCGTGCGTGCGAGCCAATGCCTGCGCAACGACCGGCAGTTCGATCGCGCCAGCGACACGGACCAGTGTCACGTCCTTGATCTGTGCCTCCTGCGCGACGCGCTGCGCGCCGGCGATCAGAGCCTCGGAGATCGTCGCGTGCCACTGCCCGGCAACGATCGCCAGCTTCAGGTCCTTGGCCTCGGCGATCGCGAGCTTCGGCTGACCTTCGCCGCTCACAGTGCGGTTCCCGGCTGTGCGGTGTTCTGGTTCGCCTCGTACTCGTCCAGTCCGATCAGATCGTGACCCATCCGATCGCGCTTGGTGCGCAGGTAGGTGAGGTTCTCCGCATTCGCGCGCAGCGGCATCGGAACGCGATCGGTGATCTGCAGGCCGTAGCCGTCCAGACCCACACGCTTGGCCGGGTTGTTGGTCAGCAGACGCATCGACGAGATCCCCAGATCGACGAGGATCTGCGCACCGATGCCGTAGTCGCGGGCGTCCGCCGGTAGCCCGAGTTCGAGATTGGCGTCGACTGTGTCGGAACCGGCGTCCTGGAGCTGGTAGGCCTGCAGCTTGTGCATGAGGCCGATGCCACGACCCTCGTGTCCGCGCATGTACAGGACAACGCCGCGGCCTTCCTGGGCGACCATGTCCAGTGCGGCGTCGAGCTGCGGGCCGCAATCGCACCGCAGCGAACCGAAGACGTCGCCGGTGAGGCACTCGGAGTGAACGCGGACGAGTACGTCGCTACCGTCTCCGTCGGGGCCTGCGATGTCGCCGCGCACCAGCGCAACGTGCTCGACCTCGTCGTAGATGCTGGTGTAGCCGACAGCGGTGAACTCACCGTGGCGGGTGGGGATGCGCGCCTCGGCGATGCGCAGTACGTGCTTCTCGTGCTTGCGACGCCACGCGATGAGGTCCGCGATCGAGATCAGAGCAAGGTTGTGTTCGTCGGCGAAGACTCGCAACTCGTCGGTCTGAGCCATCGCGCCTTCGTCCTTCTGGCTGACGATTTCGCAGATGACGCCGGCGGGACGCAGGTCCGCCATGCGGGCGAGGTCGACTGCAGCTTCCGTGTGGCCCGGACGACGCAGCACTCCGCCTTCCTTCGCGCGGAGCGGAACGACGTGGCCGGGACGAGTGAAATCGTTGGCACCGGATTCGGGGTTGGCGAGCAGACGCATCGTCGCAGCGCGGTCCGACGCCGAGATGCCGGTACCGATTCCCTCACGGGCGTCGACGGTCACGGTGTAGGCGGTGCCGTGCTTGTCCTGGTTGGTGGCGTACATCGGGGGCAGGCCCAGCCGATCGCAATCGTCACCGTCGAGCGGCACGCACAGGTAGCCGGAGGTGTACCTGACCATGAACGCCACCAGTTCCGGGGTGGCTTTCTCGGCGGCGAAGATGAGGTCGCCCTCGTTCTCGCGATCCTCGTCGTCCACGACGACAACAGCTTTACCTGCAGCGATATCTGCTACTGCGCGCTCGATACTGTCGAACCTGGTCACGTGCTCGCACTCCAAAGTCTTGACTTTTAACATCATCGAATACAACAAGTGCATCCGACGGATGCACTGACAACCCTACGACCAATCGGACGGGTCCGATCAGCCTGGTCCTACCGACCGGCAGAGTGAAGCCGCTCGACGTACTTGGCGATCACGTCCACCTCGAGGTTGACCGGCGTACCGACCACAGCGGTTCCGAGCGTCGTCAACTCGAGCGTTGTCGGGATCAGCGAGATCTCGAAGTACTCGAACCCGCGGTCGCCGCCCAGCGCGGAGACCGTCAGCGAGACTCCGTCGACAGTGATCGAACCCTTCTCCACCACGTATCGGGATATGGAGTCCGGCAGTGCGATCCGCACTACCTCCCAGTTCTCGGAAGGCGAGCGGGAAATGACGTGGCCAGTTCCGTCGACGTGCCCTTGAACCAAGTGGCCGCCGAGTCGACTGTTCAGCGCCGCGGCGCGCTCGAGGTTGACGCGAGAGCCGACATCCAACTTCGCCAGGCTCGAGCGGTTCAGCGTTTCCTGCATGACGTCTGCGGTGAACGAACCGTCGGCAAGCACATCGACGACCGTCAGGCACACGCCGTTGACCGCGATCGAATCGCCGTGACCAGCGTCGGAGGTGACCAGTGGCCCGCGCACCGTGAAGCGTGCAGCATCGACCAGTTCTTCCTTGGCGACAATTTCGCCGAGTTCTTCCACAATTCCTGTGAACACGCGCCCTACTCCTCGTTCCCCGGAGCAGAACTCTCCGGAACCAGACTCAACAAAATATCGGGGCCGATCGTTACCGCGGACTCCAAACGGAATCGGTGGGCGTCGGTGATGGTGTGCACTCCGGCATCGACGAGCGCGGAAGCGCCCGCGCCGAGCAGTATCGGAGCGATGTACGCCTCGATGACGTCGACATATCCGGCGGCGAGGAATGCTCCGGCCAGACGGGGCCCACCCTCGAGAAGTACGTCTGTGTACTCCCCCAACGCCTCGACTACTTCGTCGATGTTGTCGGCGTTGAGCACCAAAGTCGGTGCGGTGTCATCGAGAACGCTTGCCGTCGAAGGTATTTCACGCTTTCCGACGACGACGCGTACGGGCTGATGCGCCGCGAGCTCACCGGTGGGCTGACGCGCCGTCAGCCACGGATCGTCGGCGAACACGGTGCCGGTACCGACCACGATCGCATCGATCTGCGCCCGCTGAGCATGCACGCGCGCCCTCGCCTGCGGACCGGTGATCCACTGACTCGTTCCGTCCTCGGCGGCGCTGCGTCCGTCCAGACTGGCCGCGTACTTCCACGTGATGTGCGGGCGACCGGTGCGCTGTTTGTGCAGCCAGGCTCGCAGTGGACCAGCTTCCACCTCGGGTGCCCGGAGTCCGGCCGTGACGCTGATTCCAGCGCGCATGAGCGTCGCTGCGCCGCCGGAAGCCTCGGGATTGGGATCACCGACTGCGTAGACGACCGCCGAGACTCCGGCATCGATCAATGCCTGCGAGCAGGGCCCGGTTCGCCCCTGGTGATTGCACGGTTCCAGTGTCACCACGGCCGTACCGCCACGTGCCGCATCGCCGGCCTCGTCGAGAGCTACAACCTCGGCGTGCGGTCCACCGGGCGGTTGCGTCATACCGACGCCCGCGATGGTTCCGTCGGCAGCGAGGATGACCGCGCCGACCGGTGGGTTGGGGCTGGTGAATCCGCGCGCGGAATCAGCTGCGGCCAGCGCGATCTGCATCGCGGCGTCGAGATCAGCCGTCGACGCCTGTCCACCCTTTGCCATCGAGCGGCTCAGACCGACAGCGTCAGGTGCGGCGACGCCGAGGCGGCCTGCGCGCGCAGCTTGCGCACCGCCTCACCGGGATCACTCGCACCGTACACCGCCGAACCGGCGACGAAGCAGTCGATCCCTGCTTCGGCGGCCTGCTCGATCGTGGAAGCGTTGATGCCGCCGTCGATTTCGACGAGGAGCGTCAGCTCACCCGAGTCGACGAGCTTTCGAACTGCGCGTGCCTTGTCGAGCACCTGAGGCATGAAGGACTGACCACCGAATCCGGGTTCGACGCTCATGATCAAGAGGGTGTCGAAGTCCTTGAGGATTTCCAGGTAGTCGTCGATCGGGGTTCCAGGCTTGATGCTCAGCCCCGCCTTGGCACCAGCTGCACGAATATCGCGGGCAACCGAACGCGGATCGTCGGTGGCCTCGGCGTGAAACGTGACGTTGTACGCACCGGCCTCGGCGTACGGCGGCGCCCAGCGCTCCGGATTCTCGATCATGAGATGGCAGTCGAGAGGAATGTCCGTCGCCTTCAGCAGACTCTCGACCACCGGCAGACCCAGCGTGAGATTGGGAACAAAATGCGCGTCCATCACGTCGACGTGAAGCCAGTCGGAGCCGGACACGGCAGTCGCTTCATCGGCGAGTCGAGCAAAATCTGCGGACAAAATGGACGGTGCAATCATCGGGGAAGCCACGCCGCCGAGTTTAGCTGTGACTCATCGCCGACCGTGCATGCACATCGGCTGTGACTCATCACCGACCGTGCATGCACATCGGAGCCGGTGAAATCCGATCAGTTCTTGACGACGGTGCGGAGCTTTCGCACCTTGGCGGGCGCCTTGATCCGCCACGCATCTTCGAGCATCTCGCCCAACTGCACCTCGTCGATCAGTTCGAGGTGCACGAGGATCGATCCGTGCCCGTGATAGTGATCTGTGGTGAAGAAAGCCGCCTCGCCACTGGCGAGTAGCGCCTCCTTCTCGTCCAGACCGCACATCACGACCAAAGCGCCCTCCGCTTCGGTGCGGAGCCGCGCAAAAGTTTTACCTGCCACCTTGAGTGCCGGGGTGTTGTACGAGGTCGACTCTTCCACGGAGGGAAGAGCCGAACCCAGTACTACAACCTGTTCCCACGTAACCATGTAGGCACCATACGACTACCGATGCCCAGAAGTCATCCGATCAGGCCAGCGGCTTGCGCAAAGCGGCCATGAACATAGCGTCCGTGCCGTGTCGATGCGGCCACAACTGAACCGACGATCCGTCTCCGACGTCCGGGACACCTGGCACCAATTCCTTGGTGTCGAGTTCCACGACGCCATGACGCCGCACCGCATCGGCGACCACTGCCAGCGTTTCCGACAAGTGCGGCGAGCACGTGGAGTACAGCACCACTCCGCCGGGGCGAACCAGTTCGATTGCAGCAGCAAGCAATTCACGCTGCAACTTCACGAGCGGAGCCACATCGGACGGCTGGCGACGCCAACGTGCCTCCGGGCGCCGACGCAGCGCACCCAACCCGGTGCAGGGAGCGTCGACGAGGATGCGGTCGTATCCGGGTTCGAGCCCGGATTCGCGGCCGTCCGCCACGTGTACGTCCACGGGAAGCTCGCGAGTGGTCTTGCGAATCAACTCGGCACGGTGTTCGACCGGCTCGACGGCGTCGAGTCGACCACCTTCGATGCCGGCAAGAGCACCGAGAAGTGCCGCTTTTCCTCCTGGACCTGCACAGAGGTCGAGCCAGCGTCCGGAGTCTTCACCTTCGAGAGGAGCAATGCTGAGGGCGCGGGCAACCAGCTGACTGCCCTCGTCCTGCACTCCTGCCAGGCCTTGGCGGACCGCCTCGAGTTGTCCGGGGTCACCGCCGTCGAGATGCACGGCGTACGGCGAGTACGGCCCGATCTCGCCGCCGGTCACCAGTGCGAGCTCCTCGGCGGAGATCTCACCGGGGCGGGCGACGAGGTGCACGGCGGGGCGGGCGTCGTCGGCGATCAGAACGTCTTCGAGCTCTCCGGCTGCGGCGCCGAGCGAGTCGGCAAATACCTGCGCGATCCACAGGGGATGCGCGTGCTCGAAGGCGAGTCGGCCGACCGGGTCCTTCGGGGCTAGCAGCTCGACCCACTCGTCCTGGGTGCGTTCGGAGACACGGCGCAGGACCGCGTTGACGAATCCTGCTCGGCCCTGGCCGTTTTCGGCGCGGACGAGGTCGACCGAGGTGGCAACAGCAGCGTGCGGTGCGACACGAGTACGCAGCAGTTGGTACGAGCCGAGTCGAAGAACATCGAGCAGGGTTCCGTCGATCTCTTCGATCGGCCGACCCGCTGCGTGGGCGATCACCGCATCCAGGAGGCCCTGAGCACGTGCCGCGCCGTACGCGAGTTCGGTTGCCAGCGCCGCATCGCGTGCGTCGAGTTTGCGGTCGCGCAGGAGCCCGGGCAGAACCAGGTTCGCGTATGCGTCACGTTCACGGACCGCGCGCAGGACGTCGCGCGCAGCCAGTCGCGGCTGATCGAGCCCGGCGGTTGCCGGATCCGGCCGCTTGGCCTGCTTCGGCTTGGTGTTCTTGCCGCCGGTTGCATTCTTGGCTCCGGGACCCTGTGTCCGCCGTGCCGGTCGTCGTGATTCGGTCACTGTGCTCGTACCTCCGCGTCGAGTCGGGCACCGCGTGCCCAGTCCCCTGCCGACATCAATTTCTTGCCCGGGGGCTGAATCTGCCCGAGTCGTACCGCGGTGGTCGCGGTACCGATGTACAGACCATCCTTGCGTACCGAGATCTCACCGACTGCCAGGGTCTCGTCCGTAACGGTGACCGGGCCGACCTTGACTCGAAGATCACCGATCATCGTCCATGCCCCAGGCGCGGGTGTGACTGCTCGGATGTGCCGGTCCACCGTGCGAGCGGGCAATTCCCACCGCACGCGGGCCGCGTCCACAGTCACCTTGGGGGCGTACGAGACGCCGTCGGCAGACTGCGGAACCGCGTTGATCTCTCCGGCCTCCAGGCCGTCGAGTACCGATTCGAGCAGGGCAGCGCCGTTTTCCGCCAGACGCCCGAGCAGGTCGCCTGCCGTATCGGTGTCGCGAATCCGCTCGGTCATCACTCCGTACACGGGGCCGGTATCCATGCCGGCTTCCAAACGGAACGCACTGGCGCCCGTCACCTCGTCACCGGCACTGATCGCAGCCTGCACCGGCGCGGCGCCGCGCCACGCCGGAAGCAGCGAGAAATGCAGATTGACCCAACCGTATTTCGGAATGTCGAGGACGTTCTGCGGCAACAGGTTTCCGTAGGCGACGACGGGTGCGCAGTCCGGTTCCAGGCGGGCGAGTTCGGCTGCGAAGTCGGGATCGGACGCCTTGACCGGTGTCAGGACCGGGATGCCGTACTCGTCGGCAAGCAGACCGATCGGCGAGCGGGTGACTTTGCGACCGCGGCCCGCCACAGCGTCCGGACGCGTGACGACGGCTACCACTTCGTGGTTGGCGGACTCGATGAGACGCCGCAGCGAAGGAACCGCGGGTTCGGGCGTTCCGGCGAACACGACGCGCATGTCAGCTCTCCCGTTTCGTTGGGCTCTTCGGACTCTGATCAGCCGATCGGCCTGTCGAACGCGGTGGACTGCAACTCACGAAAATGCTCCCGGATGTGTCGGTGGGTGGAACTGTCAGTCTAAGGACTGCGGGAGCTACGACCTACCTCGCGCCACACCGAACCACTTTCTCAGCAATTTCTTTGATCAGAACCCTGCAGATTCACCGGTCCTCGGTATTGACTGTCTCTGTCGTCGCCACTCGGCGGAGGCTGATACGGGATACACCGATCACACGGAGGAACTTAGATGGCAGGCATCGACAGTAAGTTCGACAAGGCCTACGCAGGAAAGTCCGTCGAAGAATTGGCGGACGCCCCGGTCGCGGCACTCAACGGCGTAAGCGATTCGGACGCAGAACATTTGAAGGCAGCGTTCAACATCAAGACCGTCCGCGACCTCGGAACGAACAAGTTCTTCCTGTGGGCGCAGGCCACTGCCAAGCTCGCCGAGTAAACATCCCGACCCACGTGATCTCGGTGCTCACGAGTTAGCAGCTCACGAATTTGCAGCTCACGAATTTGCGTCGATGACCACTTGCGGAATATCCGTGCCGAGCGGCACCGCGCTGCACGAAGCGTGCCGCTCGGCATCGGGGTCGAGGACCGTCCGGATGACGTCGATCACGTAGGGGTCGTACGGCATGCGGAAGTGGCCGGTCAGGTTCGACGGGCACAGATCCTGGAGGACGATGTTTTCTGCACCGGCGTCACGGAGCGCGATGTTCGAGGACGGCTGGATCATCTCGTCGACAGCGGACCCGATAGTCGTGTAGCGCACTCCGGGTACGGTGTCGCCGCCGTCGTTGAGGGCGTTCAACGTATCCGACCCCTGCATCTGCTCGCGGACAGCTCGCGAAAAGACATCTTCGACAAAGTCTTCTCCGCCGGGGATCGCACGGACGATGGGAACCAACCCGAACATCACCCCGCCGTAGGTCGGCGAAGCCAAACCGACCCAATGATCGACGTAGGCGTCGCCGCCCATTTTGTTGACGTAGTACCGCGTCACCGTCGCGCCTTGGGAGTAGCCGATCACGTCGACATTGTCTGCTCCGGTCGCGGTCAGCACCTGATCGACGAAAGAACCGAACGCTGTGGCACTACCGACTATGTCGCCGACGCCGTAAGTCTCGTGTGCGACGTCCCCGTCTTCTTCTTCGATCGCACCGCCGTAATTGAGGGCGAAGACGCAATAGCCGTCAGCTGCCAGTGCCGGCGACAGGGCCGCCCAATCCGCGTACGCCTCGGTGTCGGTTCCGTGGGCGAGTACAACTGGTCGGGGATGCGTGGCGGAAGGCTCACAGGCGAAATCGTTCGACCCGGCAGGTGCGGATCCTGGATGAGCATGCGCATATGCCGTGGCAACGGAACGAGTCGCCTGACCCGGACCGATGTCGAGAGGAACGTCCATCGCGTCGGCACTCGCAGACGGGAGCGTCGGTGCGGCAGCCGATATCGCCGGCGGTGCTCCGATCAGCAGCGCCACTGCTACCGAAAATGTCAGTCCCACAGACCGTTTGACGCCAGCCATTGTTCCTGCTCCTGCTCTGATCCTACGAGGGAGCTGACCGTAACACCAGAAACTTCGGGGCGCATACCCTACCGAACAGTAGGTATCCGACGTCTCAATTGCCGCCTTCATCGGCGTCATCACCGGCAAGCACTCGGTAGAGCGACTTGCGCGCCTCGACAAGCACGTCGGCTGCGGCCTTGACCTGCGCTGGTGTGCCTACAGCAGCCACTTGACCGGCCGCGCCCATCAGCTGGCCGATCAGTTCACGAAGGTCCTGCTCCGGCTCCCCTACGCTGAGACGAACGTCATCCCACGGTGCCCCGAGATCGGCGCGATGCTCCTCGACGTATGCGACGCCTTCCTCGGTCAGCTTGGCGGTCTTTCGGCCGGCGACCTTTTCGATGATCACCAGTCCCTCGTCCTCGAGTTGGGACAGCGCGGGATAAATGGAACCCGGACTCGGCTTCCAGACGCCGCCGCTGCGCTCGACGATCTGCTGAATCAATTCGTAGCCGTGCATCGGCTCTTCCGCGATCAACAACAGAATCGCAGCGCGCACATCTCCACGACGACCTCGTCCGCCACGTCCTCGCCCGCGACCGAACTGAGCGCCCGGACCGAAGCCGGGGCCGGGTCCGCCGTCTGGACCGAAACGCCCCCGCCGATGGCCTCTGCGTGGCATGTCACCGAAGCCCGGCCGCTCGTGCGGTCGACCGCGTCGTCCACCGTCTCGATCGCCGGGACCATCGCCCGGCGCGCCGTCGTCCGTCGGCACCCACATCACAAATGGTGGCCGTTGCTCACGGCCGAAACCGCCGAAGAAACCGCGTCGGCCGAACATCCCCTCGTTCGGGAAACTTGCATCCATCGTCGAACCTCCATCACTATCGTTGATAGTTCGACGATATATCGTCATATCGGGTTGCGCAAGATTTTTGCTGCACACAAGCATGCCTCTGAGGACTCGAAAATCAGCCGATGCGGCGTGGGTCGATCTGAATGCGGACCGGACCCGATGACTTCCGCGCACTGCGCGCGGCCCTCGCATGTGCCAGAGCGTCCGCGAGGCCGCGACCGTCCTTGCGTGGAACGCGGACCAGCATTCGCTCCGGCGCGACACCGCTCTCGTCCTCACCGGAATACGGAAGCCTCTCCCCCGCAGGCAATTCCACTGGTCCGAGTAGTACAGCACTTGCCGGCAGATCAGCTGAGTCCACCAACTCCGCAATTGCTGCGGATCCACCGTCGATCGCAGCCATGTGAACGGCCGGAGGAAAGCCGACCTCGTCCCGTTCCTCGAATTGAGATTGTGCGTGCCCCACTGGATCCCATCGGACCAACGCCTGCACCGTCGGGATACCCGAGTCTGCGACAACCACAACTTCACCGCCTTCGGACAGCGGAATCACCATGGCAGCAGCCGACATCCAGCGTCTGAGTGTTTCCTCGGCGGCTCGAAGATCGGGCCGGCCGAGCAGTGCCCAACCGTCGAGCAAGAGCGCGGCGCCGTAGCCGCCGGTCATCACCGGCTCCGCACCCACTGTCGAGACCACCAACGCGGGCCCGTGTGGCAGTTCCTTGACCACATCACCGCCCCCGGACAGAACAACTTTCACACCGGGAAACGCCCGCCCGAGTTCTTCGGCGGTCCGGCCGGCACCGACTACCACCGCGCGCAACGCTTTCGCCCCGCACGCGTGACATCGGTAGGCGGCATCGGCAACCCCGCACCAGCGGCATGCCGGTGTCACGGCGCCGTCGGGACCTGCCGCAGCGGGAAGAGCCAGTGGGCCGTTGCACCGACGGCACCGTGCCGGGGCACGGCACT
Organism: Rhodococcus sp. ARP2; assembly: GCF_001029585.1. Classification (NCBI taxonomy): domain Bacteria; kingdom Bacillati; phylum Actinomycetota; class Actinomycetes; order Mycobacteriales; family Nocardiaceae; genus Rhodococcus; species Rhodococcus sp. ARP2. The sequence goes on from NZ_LEKE01000024.1 coordinate 121,693, forward strand.
TTCCACAGGCCAGGGTCGGTACGTACCCCCGCCGAGGCACCTGCACCAGGACTCCGTTGCCCTCACCCAGAGCGCGCCGGGCGGCCGCGAATGCAATAGCGGGCAAACGAGCCGCTCTGGCTCCCGGATCGCGGGCCAAGGCTTGATCGCTGTCGGCAAGCGCGGTGATCTTGGGTGCGTGAGCACGAACGACGTCCCGCGTAGCGACCAGATCGTGCGCCCATCCCGAGTCGACGAGTACCTGCGCTTCTGCCGTACGGGAGAACCCACCGATCACGACGGCGCACTCGGCGACGTAGCCACGCAGGACGGCAACTTCGCGGGCATGTGGATACGGCGACCGCGGCTCGGACAAGTTGTCGTCGCCGTCGTCCCAGACGACGACAAGACCGGTCTCGGGCGTCGGCGCAAAAACTGCACTGCGCGTGCCGACGACGATCCGGGCGGTCCCGTGCAGTGCAGCGAGCCACCTTCGGTATCGCATGGCCGGCCCCAGGCCTGCGGACAGACCCACCACTGCATCCGCTCCGGAGAGTTCGGTACATGCGGCGACGACGCGGTCCAGGTCGCGTTGATCGGGCACAACCAGGATCGCGGATTTACCACTTGCCGCTACAGCCCCGGCCAGTTCGGCCAGGCGCAGTGGCCAGTTTTCACCAGGCAACGCCTGCCAGACCGCACGCGGGCTTTTCGACTCGCGAATCGCGGACAGAAAGGCGTCACCGAATCTGTAGAGATGCCAACCATTTTCGATCGGTTCAGGAGCGGACGGCGGCTCGGCGGGCTCCCACGGTTCCGCCTCGACCTTCGCGTGGCGCGGCGGTACCGCCAAACGGAGAACATCGGCGCGGGTTCCGGCATAACGCTCCGCCACACGATCGACGACTTGCGCGATTTCGGCCGTCAGGACCCGCTCGGACGAGATGACGCGTTCGAGCCAGCCGAACTTCCCCTGATGGTCACTGGTGGCCTCGCGCGAGACGATGAAACCGTCCACCAGACGACCAGCGAAGCGGATGCGCACCCGGACTCCGGGCTGCGCATCCGCTTCGAGTTCACGAGGAACGAGGTAGTCGAATTCACGGTCGAGGTGAGCGAGCGGGAGCATCGGCAGCACCCGGGCGACCGGATCGACTTCTGCCGCTACTCTTTCCGCGCCCACCCGCGCCCCGTCTGTACGTCAGTGATCAGAGACCAGCTGCGCTACGCAGCTTGTCGGCACGATCGGTGCTCTCCCACGGGAGGTCGATGTCGGTGCGACCGAAGTGACCGTATGCCGCCGTCTGCGCGTAGATCGGACGCAGCAGGTCGAGGTCGCGGATGATCGCTCCCGGACGCAGGTCGAAGATCTCGGTGATCGCCTTCTGGATCCGTGCCGGATCGGTCTTCTCGGTGCCGAAGGTTTCGACGAAGAGTCCGACCGGAGCTGCCTTGCCGATGGCGTATGCGACCTGAACCTCGATGCGGTCGGCCAGACCTGCGGCAACAGCGTTCTTGGCCACCCAACGCATGGCGTAGGCAGCGCTTCGGTCGACCTTTGACGGGTCCTTGCCGGAGAACGCGCCGCCGCCGTGGCGAGCCATTCCGCCGTAGGTGTCGACGATGATCTTGCGGCCGGTCAAACCGGCGTCACCCATCGGGCCACCGAGGACGAACTTGCCCGTCGGGTTCACCAGCAGACGAACATCGGAGGTGTCGAGATCGGTGAGGTTCACGTCGGTCAGCACCGAGTGAAGCACCTTCTCGCGAAGATCGGGCGTCAACAGGTTGTCGAGGTCGATGTCAGCGGCATGCTGGGTGGAGATGACCACGGTGTCGAGACGGACAGCCTTGTCACCGTCGTACTCGATGGTGACCTGGGTCTTGCCGTCCGGGCGCAGGTACGGCAGCACGCCGGACTTACGGACCTCGGTCAACCGGCGAGAGAGACGATGAGCCAACGCGATGGGCAGCGGCATCAGTTCCGGCGTGTCGGTGGTGGCGTAGCCGAACATCAGGCCCTGGTCGCCCGCACCCTGACGGTCGATCTCGTCGTCGCTGATTCCGTCGACGCGAGCCTCGTGCGAGTGATCGACACCCTGCGCGATCTCGGGCGACTGCGCGCCGATCGCGACGTTGACGCCACAGGAGTTACCGTCGAAGCCCTTTGCCGAGCTGTCGTAGCCGATCTCGAGGACCGTGTCGCGCACGATCTTCGGAATGTCTGCGTACGCAGTGGTCGTGACCTCGCCGGCTACGTGAACCTGGCCGGTGGTGACCAGAGTTTCGACGGCCACGCGGGCGCGCGGGTCCTGGGTGAGCAGCGCGTCGAGGATCGAGTCGCTGATCGCGTCACAGATCTTGTCCGGGTGCCCCTCGGTGACGGACTCGCTGGTGAATAGCCGACTGCCGGACTTGCTCACAGATCTCCCTCTCGACGACTGAGTTCTTGACTACAGCTTATTGAAGTATCCGAATCACCGTTCGGTGACCGTTTTGTCATGCTTTGTTAGCTGGGGGCTGAGCCGACGATAACGGTTGGACCGCCTGCGCAACACCCTTGTGCTCACCCGATTATCGTGGGGTAACTCTCACCACCGGGCGCGTGTCGCTACTCGGGGAAGAGCTTGACCAGGGCGTCGAGTACTCGACTGGCCATCAAAGCCTTGGATCCGTGCTCGAGCGCGGACTCCGAGCCGTCGGAACCGAGCAGCCAACCGTCGTTGTGATCGACCTCGAACGCCTTGCCCTCGCCGACCGCATTGACCACGAGGAGGTCGCAACCTTTGCGGGCAAGCTTGGAGCGGGCGTAACTGAGAACGTCACCATGGGCGTCACCGGTCTCTGCGGCGAATCCGACAATCACCGTTCGAGCGTCCAGATCGCCGTCACGACGCGCTTCGACGAGACCGGCGAGGATGTCGGCGTTTCTGGTGAGGCTGATCGAGTCGGGTTCGTTTGCGCCCTTCTTGATCTTGCTGCCTTCGACGGTGGTGGGGCGGAAGTCCGCGACAGCTGCAGCCATGACGACTCCGTCGTGTCCCGGTGCGTGCTTCTCCACTGCCAACCGGAGATCTTCGGCCGTCTTGATGTGCACGACGTCGACAGCGGCGGGGTCGGCAAGATCGGCCGTGTAACCGGCGATCAGCGTGACGTGAGCGCCGCGTTGTGCGGCCAGACGGGCGAGCGCGTAGCCCTGTTTGCCGGAGCTGCGATTACCGAGAAAGCGCACCGGATCGAGCGGCTCGCGAGTACCGCCGGCGGTGACCAGAATGCGGCGACCTTCCAGGTCGCGCGGCAACGCGTCCGAGCGCTCGAGGAGCAACGATGCCAACCCGACGATCTCGTCGGGTTCGGGAAGTCGACCGGCCCCGGTGTCTTTTCCGGTCAAACGCCCGGAGGCAGGTTCGATCACGTGGACGCCGCGCGAGCGCAGTGTCGCCACGTTGGACACCGTTGCGGGGTGCTCCCACATCTCGGTGTGCATTGCGGGGGCGAAGACGACCGGACAGCGTGCGGTCAACAAGGTGGCTGTCAACAGGTCGTCTGCGCGGCCCATGACAGCTCGCGCCATCAGATCAGCGGTTGCCGGCGCGATGACAACGAGATCGGCTTCCTGTCCGAGGCGGACATGCGGAACCTGCGGGACGTCGTTGAAGACGCCGGTGTGAACCGGGTTGCCGGAGAGTGCTTCGAACGTGGCGCGGCCGACGAACTCCAGAGCGGATTCGGTCGGAATCACACGGACGTGATGACCGCTCTCGGTGAAGCTGCGGATGATCGAGCACGCTTTGTACGCGGCGATACCCCCACCGACACCGACGACAATGCGCTTACGTATCGATGTGGGCGCGTCGGACACTCCCCCGACACCCGAACGAGGTTCGGGTGCGGCAGACGTGGTGCTCACTCGCCTTCGGTGTGCTCGAGGAGATCAGCGTGGATTTCACGCAACGCGATGGACAGCGGCTTTTCCTGCAGACCGGGCTCGACCAGAGGTCCGACGTACTCGAGGATGCCGTCACCGAGCTGGTTGTAGTAGTCGTTGATCTGGCGCGCACGCTTGGCCGAGTAAATGACCAGGGCGTACTTGGAAGAGGTGCGTTCGAGCAACTCGTCGATCGGCGGGTTGGTGATGCCGAGCGGGGTGTCGTAGGCAGGCAGAGCGCCCTGACCTGCTGCGGACGCGGCTGAAGTGCTGCTCACTCTTGTGTCTCCTGAATTAGATCTTCATCGAAGAACTAGTTTTATCGATCCGGATATCTGAGAAACGGGGCGGAAATCGGTTCCCGAAGGGTGCGGAATCAGTTCCCAACCAACAAGGATACCAACTCATCGCAAGCACGGCTTACATCCTCGTTCACGATGACCGTGTCGAACTCGTCCTGTGCGGCCAATTCCACTCGGGCCGTCTCGAGTCGGCGTGCCACGACGTCTTCCGTTTCGGTTCCCCGTCCGGTCAGCCGTTGCACCAGAACGTCCCAGCTCGGTGGAGCCATGAACACCAACAGAGCTTCGGGCATCGCCTTGCGGACAGCTCGTGCTCCGGCGAGATCGACCTCGACGAGTACGGGCTTTCCAGCTTCGAGCGCTTCTTCGATCGGAGCTGCGGGGGTGCCGGAGCGCTGTAGACCGCCGTGGATTTCCGCCCATTCGAGAAGTTCACCGGAGTCGATCATCCGTTGAAATTCTTCACGGGAGGTGAATCGGTAGTCCTTGCCGTCCACTTCACCGGGACGGGGATCGCGAGTGGTCGCCGAAACGCTGAAAACGAGTTCAGGCAACCGAGTTCTCAGCTCGCGAACGACGCTGGACTTACCGACAGCCGAAGGGCCGGCCAGTACAACCAGCCGACCCCTCCGCACTGCGGTCTTGCTCTCTGACACTGTTGCGTCAGCAATCATCAGACACTGCCGCGTCAGCAATCATCACTTGTCGGCTCAGGCCTCGAAGTCAAACTTGGTGAGCAGAGCCTTGCGCTGCCGATCACCGAGGCCACGAAGGCGACGGGTCGGTGCAATCTCCAGCTCGGTCATGATCTCCTGAGCCTTGACCTTGCCCACCTTGGGCAGCGCCTCGAGCAGTGCCGAAACCTTCATCTTGCCCAAGATTTCGTTGTCTTCGGCGTCCTTGAGGACCTGCTTGAGGTCGGTGCCGCCACGCTTCAGGCGCTCCTTGAGCTCAGCCCTGGCCTTGCGGGCAGCAGCTGCCTTCTCCAAAGCAGCAGCGCGCTGCTCATCAGTCAACTGGGGAAGGGCCACGGTTCCTCCGTCTCGTCGTGTGCAAATTTTGTCTATTCCGCTGATAACCAGCAGCGATAGCGACCGTACTCACGCCTGGCGCGAATTGCTAACCCACCCCCCGCGGTCCGATGCAGATCGCGGTGGGTTATGCGCGTCGAATCGATGTCACACATCATCGCCGTTTTCGGCTGGATCGAGACGGATTCGACGCAACACGAACGTGCGTACAGTACCGAAATAGACTGTAACACAAAGCATTTCGATACATCGGGTGCGACGTCCCCATGCGTGTGTGCGAAATCGTTACCTGCGGGAATGAACGTGGTCGCCGACACATCCAAAAATTTCGAGCATTTTCGACGCCCATGCGCGTGTCGCGGCCTGTTTTCAGGTCGGCAGCGACGATTTCGGATCGTCGGCATCGACCGTGTCCGGTTCGGTGCGGCTCACGCCGGGGGCGGCCAGAGCGAGTACTACCGCGAGGCTCGCCCAGAGCAATGAATTCTCCAGGACGAAGCCGACGACCGGGATATCCATGTCCGCGCCGACCCGAGGAAGCCGAAACAGCACGACCGCGGCGGTGAGGCCGATCGCGATCCAGGACCACGCGGGTACCGATCGGGTGTCCTCCCCCACGCCCGACTTGATCGGAACGAGGAGCACACCCACCGCCGGCACCAACCACACGAAGTGGTGGGTCCAGGCAATGGGAGTCACGATTGCCGCCAGCAGAGCCACCACCGTGAAACCGGCAAGATCACCTCGCAGGCGCTGAGCGCGCCGCGTCGCGACAATTCCGAGGACACCCAACACTGCACAGGCGACGAGCCATGCCGGACCCACCAGGCCCTCGGGGAGTAGCCGTAAGGCCATTCCACGCACGGACTGGTTACCGAACACGGACGGGTCACCGACCGCGACGCGCCCCGAGAGTGAGGCGATGTCACCGAAGTAGTCGATCGTCTGGCGCGGGAGAACGGCAAAGCCGAGTGCCGAGGCGCCGAGGAAGCCGGCGAGGCCGCCCGCAACTGCTTTCCAACGCCCGGTGATCACGTAGTAACCGATGTAGACGAGAGGCACCAGTTTGACGGCCCCGGCGATCCCCACCAGCACACCCTCGGGAATCCACCGTGGTCGAGCCAGCACGTCGATCAGGCACAGGAGTGTCAGGAACAACCCGACCTGCCCGTACCCGAGGTGATCGGAGATCGGCGATGCCGCCGTCCACAGGACCAGGAAACCTACGTAGACGACGACGGGCCGCCTACGTGTGAACGGGACTTCGCGATAGCTGAGCACGATGATCGCGGCCAGCATCAGGAGGCTGACGAAACTCCATCCCCACTGGACCGCACCCCAGGAACCCAAGGCGACCGGAACGGCGACGAGCGCAGCGAAGGGCGGATAAGTGAACGGCAGTCTCGCGTTGAACGACTCGTCGTACAGGTTCGAGCCGTCGAGGACGGCTTGACCCGCCGTCCGGTACACGGCGAGATCGTCGCCGTGTACGCCGGTGACGGATTGGAACCCGGAGGCGAGCAGCGCGCACGCCGCGACGAGAAGTCCGATCTGCCACCAACGATTCACCGACGGACGGTACCACCGGGTTCCACCGCTCGAACGAGCCTCGAGGTCACTCACGGATCAGTGCGCCAATGCGGCTTCGATCTCGTCTCGGTCACGCATTGCTGCCTCCCGAAGTGCCGATACCGAAGGACCATGCTTGAGCACCCCACGGGAAGTGTTCGGCAGCAGGAGTTCGGTCGATCCCGCGAAGATGTCTGCGAGATCCGCTGCCGTCGCACCCTGCGCGCCGAGCCCCGGAGCGAGAATCGGGCCGTTGAACTGCGACAGGTCCAGACCGTGGTCCCGAGTTGCACCGACCACCAGTCCGACGGTGTCACGGCCGTCGGAGTTCGCATCGACCGCAGCGTTGACGATCGACTGAGCCACGCTCACACCGTCAGCCGACGACTGTTGAAGTACGCCGCCTTCCTGATTGGAGGTTCGTGCCAGCACGAAGATCCCGCGTGCGTTCTGCCTTGCCAGTTCGAGTGTCGGAGCCAACGCCCCGAATCCCAGGTACGGCGAAACGGTGACCGAGTCGGAGGCCAACGGCGAATCACCCAACCAGGCTTGCGCGTACGCGTCCATCGTCGAACCGATGTCACCGCGCTTGGCGTCCGCGACGACAAGCGTTCCAGCATCGCGAAGAACCGAGATGGTCCGCTCCAACACGGCGAAGCCGGCGCTTCCGTACGCCTCGAAGAACGCAACCTGAGGTTTGACGAGTCCAACCTCACCGGTGAAGGCCTCGACGCAGATCTCGGCGAAAGTCTCCAGACCTTCGGCGGTACGTGGCAGTCCCCACGCGTCGAGAAGCGCGGGATGCGGGTCGATACCGACGCACAGCCGCCCCCGGTCCGCGATCGCGGACCGGAGACGATGCCCCCAACTGTGACTCACGACTGCTGTGCCGGCTGACGAAGACCTGCGTGCAGTTCCTGCAGGGAGTGAACTCCGATGTCGCCGCGGATGGCCGCTTCGATGCCCTGCACGGCGGCCGAGGCGCCCTGGACCGTCGTGATGCACGGGATGTTCGACGCGACTGCTGCGCTTCGGATCTCGTAGCCGTCGACACGCGGACCGTTGTTGCCGTACGGGGTGTTGATGACCATGGCGACCTCGCCGCTGCGGATCTGGTCGACGATGGTCTCGGCACCGGCCGGAACATCCTCACCCGACTGCTTGTACACCTGCTTGCACTCGATACCGTTGCGCCGCAACACATCTGCGGTTCCTTCGGTGGCAAGGATGGTGAATCCGAGATCTGCCAGGCGCTTGACCGGGAAGATCAGCGAACGCTTGTCCTTGTTGGCGACCGAGACGAACACCGCGCCTGTGGTGGGCAACGACCCGTAGGCGGCCGTCTGCGACTTGGCGAAAGCCGTACCGAAGTCGAAGTCGATACCCATGACTTCACCGGTGGACTTCATTTCCGGGCTGAGCAAGGTATCCACGCCGGTACCGTCGGCGCGACGGAAGCGGTTGAACGGCAACACAGCTTCCTTGACCGCGATCGGTGCACCGGCCGGGGTGTTTCCACCGTCGCCGGTCGCCGGCAGGATGCCGCTTGCGCGCAGGTCGGCGATGGATTCGCCGAGCATGACGCGGGCGCATGCCTTGGCCAGCTGGACGGCCGTCGCCTTGGACACGAACGGAACCGTACGGCTGGCGCGGGGATTTGCTTCCAGCACGTAGAGGATGTCGTCCTTGAGTGCGTACTGGACGTTGAGCAGACCCTTGACGCCGATGCCCTTTGCGAGAGCCTCGGTGGAGCGGCGGACGTTCTCGAGGTCCGCACGGCCCAGAGTGATCGGCGGGAGCGCACACGCCGAGTCACCGGAGTGAATGCCGGCTTCCTCGATGTGCTCCATGACGCCGCCGAGATACACCTCGGTGCCGTCGCACAGAGCGTCGACGTCGATCTCGACCGCGTCTTCGAGGAAGCGGTCGACCAGGACCGGACGATCGTCGGAGATCTCCGTGGCACGCGAGATGTAGTCGGCGAGTGAAGCCTCGTCGTAGACGATCTCCATGCCGCGTCCACCGAGCACGTACGACGGACGCACCAGCACCGGGTAGCCGATGCCTGCTGCGATCTCGCGGGCGCCGTCGAACGTGGTGGCGGTACCGAACTTCGGTGCAGGCAGACCGGCTTCGGTGAGCACGCGACCGAATTCGCCGCGGTCCTCCGCCAGGTCGATGGCTGCGGGGCTGGTTCCCACGATGGGAACGCCGGCAGCTTCGAGGCGCTTCGCCAATCCGAGCGGGGTCTGGCCGCCGAGCTGGACGATGACGCCGGCAACGGTGCCCGACTGCGCCTCCGCGCGGTAGACCTCGAAGACGTCCTCGAATGTCAGCGGCTCGAAGTACAGGCGATCAGCGGTGTCGTAGTCCGTGGAGACGGTCTCGGGGTTGCAGTTGACCATGACGGTCTCGTACCCGGCCTCGGACAGCGTCTGGGCAGCGTGGACACACGAGTAGTCGAACTCGATGCCCTGGCCGATGCGGTTGGGGCCGGATCCGAGGATCAGAACCTTGGGTCGCTCGGTCTGCGGAGCAACTTCGGACTCGGCCTCGGGATCAAGCTCGTAGGTCGAGTAGTGGTACGGCGTCTTGGCCTCGAACTCTGCGGCGCAGGTGTCGACGGTCTTGTAGACGGGGCGCACGCCCAGCTGATCACGCAGAGCGCGAACGGCGTCCTCACCTGCGTGCGTGTCACCACCGAGTTCGGGGCGCAGAGCCGCGATCTGGCGGTCCGAGATGCCGTGGTACTTGGCCTGACGCAGGGCAGCCTCGTCGAAAGACTCTGCAGCGCGAAGCTTTTCACCGAGCTCGTGAATCTGCTGGAACTGGTCGAGGAACCACGGATCGATCTTGGTGGCGTCGAAGAGCTGCTCGACAGTTGCGCCGAGGGCGAATGCCTTCTCGATGCCGTACATGCGGCCGTCCTGCGGAACGCTCAGATCGGCGAGCAGGGCGTCCAGGCTCTCCGTCTCGATGTCGGCGCCGGTCCAGTAACCCGCACGCTTGGTCTCGAGTGAACGCATGACCTTGCCGAAAGCCTCGGTGAAGTTGCGGCCGATGCTCATGGCCTCGCCTACCGACTTCATCGTGGTGGTCAGGGTTCCGTCGGCACCGGGGAACTTCTCGAAAGCGAACCGCGGAGCCTTGACGACGACGTAGTCGAGTGTCGGCTCGAAGCAAGCCGGGGTTTCCTTGGTGATGTCGTTGACGATCTCGTCGAGCGTGTAGCCGATGGCAAGCTTGGCGGCCATCTTGGCGATCGGGTAACCGGTCGCCTTCGACGCCAGCGCCGACGAGCGGGAAACGCGCGGGTTCATCTCGATGACAACCAGGCGGCCGTCGGCCGGGTCCATCGCGAACTGGATGTTGCAGCCGCCGGTGTCGACGCCCACCTCACGCAGAATGTCGATGGAGAGGTCGCGCATCGCCTGGTACTCGCGGTCGGTCAGCGTCATCGCCGGAGCAACGGTGACCGAGTCTCCGGTGTGGACACCGACCGGGTCGACGTTCTCGATGGAGCAGACGATCACGACGTTGTCGCGACTGTCGCGCATCAGCTCGAGTTCGTATTCCTTCCAGCCGAGGATGGATTCCTCGATCAGGACGTTCGCCGTCGGCGACGCGGCCAGACCGCCACCGGCGATGCGGTTGAGATCGTCGACGTCGTACGCCATGCCGGAACCGAGGCCGCCCATGGTGAAGGACGGACGCACGACGACCGGGTAACCGAGTTCGGCGACCGTGGCGTGTACTTCGTCCATCGTGTAGCAAACTGCGGACTTCGCGGATTCGCCACCGACCTTGGCGACGATGTCCTTGAACTTCTGGCGATCCTCGCCGCGCTGGATGGCGTCGAAGTCGGCGCCGATCAGCTCGACGTCGTACTTCTCGAGGATGCCCTGCTCGTGCAGCGCCACAGCGGCGTTGAGAGCGGTCTGACCGCCGAGCGTCGCGAGGACGGCGTCGATCTTGTTGCCCTGCAACGCTTCCTTGGCGATGACCTTCTCGAGGAACTCGGCCGTGATCGGCTCGACGTACGTGGCGTCGGCGAACTCCGGGTCCGTCATGATGGTGGCCGGGTTGGAGTTGACCAGGCTGACGCGCAGTCCCTCCTCCTGGAGGACGCGGCAAGCCTGGGTGCCCGAGTAGTCGAACTCACAGGCCTGACCGATGACGATCGGACCGGAGCCGATTACCAGGATGTGCTTGAGATCTGTACGGCGTGGCATTAGTTCTTGACTCCGGTTTCTTTCCGTGCGGAGAGCAGGCTGGTGAAGCGGTCGAAGAGGTACGCAGCGTCGTGCGGGCCGGCTGCCGCCTCCGGGTGGTACTGCACCGAGAAGGCCGAATCGTCGAGCAGGCGAACACCTTCGACGGCTCCGTCATTGGCGCAGGTGTGGCTTACCACGGCGCGACCGAACGGGGTGTCGAATTCCTGGCCGGCTTCACCTTCGAGTGCGAAGCCGTGGTTCTGCGCGGTGATCGCGATGCGACCCGTCTGATGCTCGATCACCGGGATGTTGATGCCGCGGTGGCCGAACTTCATCTTGTACGTGCTCAGGCCGAGGGCGCGGCCCAGGATCTGGTTGCCGAAGCAGATACCGAACAGCGGCAAGCCCTGTCCGATGACCTCTTTTGTCAGGTGCACTGCGCCGTCGGCGGTGGCCGGGTCGCCCGGGCCGTTGGAGAGGAACACTCCGTCGGCCTTCAGGTCGAGGATCTGTTCGAGGCTCGCGTTGGACGGCAACACGTGGACGCGGATACCGCGCTCGGCGAACATGCGCGGGGTGTTGGTCTTGATACCGAGGTCGATCGCGGCAACCGTGTACAGCGCCTCCCCGCCCTTCGGCTCGACGACGTAGCCGCTGGTGGTGCTGACTTCACCGGCAAGATCGGCGCCGAGCATGGTCGGCTGATCCTGAACCCGTCGGACCAGTTCGTCATCGGCGGCGATGGCTTCACCGGAGAAGACGCCTGCCTTCATCGAACCGCGAGTACGCAGGTGGCGAACCAGGGCACGAGTGTCGATCCCGGCGATTCCGACGATGCCCTGCTCTTCGAGCTTGGCCTGCAGCGAACCGGTTGCACGCCAGCTCGAGGTGACGCGCGAGGGGTCACGAACGACGTACCCCGCAACCCAGATCTTGGCACCGGCACTCTCGCCGGTCGGTCCGACTGACTCGTCGTCTTCGTCGTTCCAGCCGGTGTTGCCGATCTGCGGCGCGGTGGAGACCACGATCTGGCGGTGGTAGCTGGGATCGGTGAGCGTTTCCTGGTAGCCGGTCATGCCGGTGCTGAACACCGCTTCGCCCAGGGTCTGTCCAACCGCACCGAAGGTGGTTCCGCGGAACACCCGTCCGTCTTCGAGGACCAGTACTGCGGGGCTGTTGCCAAAGCCGCTCATGCGTTCTTTCCGTTCTGCTCGATGTCGCCAGAGCTTGCGTCTTCGTTGTCATTCGTCTTGTTCGAGGCAGTCTTGTTCGAAGCAGTCTTGTTCGAAGCAGTTACCGGCTTGACCCAGTCCGGATAAACCGTCTTGTCGTCACCGCGCACGCCCGTGTCGATCTCGGTTCCGCTCGGCAATTCCCAGCGAATCACCAGGACGCCGTCCTTGCTCATGACCTTGCCGGCAAGACCGTTCTCCGTGCGGATCGCACGGATCGACTTCTCCGGAATCCAGATGGCCGACGCACCGTCACGCTCGACCAGAATTCCGCCGCTGTAGCGGCTGATCTCGCAGGTGGCGCGGAAACCGAGGTCGCCGACGGCGATGCGGTCCTGCCAACTGGGTGCGATGGTGCTACCGACGTACAGGCCGGTGGTCGGCAGGACGAGCAGTTCACCCAGGGTTGCCGGTACCGTCGGCAGTTCGCCGATCTTGTCTTTCTGGCGTCGAGCGCGTCCACGCCAGCCGACGTACATCAGGCCGATCATTGCGACCCAGAAGATCGCCAGACCGATGATCCACAGTGCTCTGTCCATGACGCGCTACTCCTCGCTACTCCGCAGCCGCACATTCCCGTCGTGTGCGGTGATGCGGCCACGTAACAGTGTGGTCGTGACCCGTGCGGGCAATGTCATCGACTCGTACGGAGTGTTATGCGCGACACTCGCCAGGTCGGGTCCGTGGACCGTCCACTCGGCCGACGGATCGACCAATGTCAGGTTGGCGGGCTCCCCCACCTCGATGGGACGGCCTTGGTCGTCGAGTCCGACGATCGCCGCCGGGCGCTCGCTCATGACCCGCGCAACACCGCGCCAGTCCAACAGGCCGGGCTGGACCATCGTCTGCACGATGATCGAGAGCGCGGTCTCGAGGCCGAGCATTCCGGGGCGGGCGGCCGCGAATTCGCAGCACTTGTCCTGCTCGGCGTGCGGAGCGTGATCGGTGGCCACGCAGTCGATGATGCCCTCGGCCAGACCCTTGCGCAGGGCAGCAACATCGCTGGCCTCACGCAACGGCGGGTTGACCTTGTTGATGGCGTCGTACGTCTCGAGACGTGAATCATCGAGGAGCAGGTGATGCGGGGTGACCTCGGCGGTGATCGAAATCCCTTGGCTGCGAGCCCACTTCACGAGTTCGACGGTTCCGGCGGTGGATGCGTGGCAGATGTGAACGCGGGCGCCGGCGTCACGCGCGAGCAGTGCGTCACGGGCCACGATCGATTCTTCGGCTGCTCGCGGCCAACCGGCCAGTCCGAGACGCGCGGCCGTGGGACCCTCGTGGGCGACCGCACCGACCGTCAAACGCGGTTCTTCCGCGTGCTGCGCGATCAGGACGCCCAACGAGCTGGAGTATTCGAGCGCGCGACGCATGATCAGTGGGTCGTAGACGCAGTGACCGTCGTCGGAGAACATCTTGACCTTGCCGACGCCTGCCGCCATGGTCGCCATCTCGGCGAGCTGCTTGCCTTCCAGGCCTGCGGTGACTGCGCCGACGGGGTGGACGTCGACGAGGCCGACTTCCTGTCCGCGTCGCCAGACGTGATCGGTGATGACCACCGAATCGGCGACGGGGCTCGTGTTCGCCATCGCGAAGACCGCGGTGTATCCACCCAGAGCGGCCGCGGAGCTTCCGGTTTCGATGGTCTCGGTGTCTTCGCGACCAGGCTCACGTAGATGGGTGTGCAGGTCCACGAAGCCGGGAAGCAGGATCTGCCCGCCGGCATCGATCACCTCGGATGCCGTGGCCGGATCGAGGTCCACGCCGATCTCGAGGATCGTGCCGTCGCCGACGAGGACGTCGGTGGGCTCACCTTCTCCGTAGATCAGGACTCCGCGGAGCAGGACACTCACGGGTGATTCTCCGTTCTCGTTTCTGGTCACAGCGCACCGTCCTCCGACCCGACCAGCAGTCGGAACAAGACAGCCATGCGCATGTGTACGCCGTTGGTAACCTGTTGCAGTACAGCAGTTTTCGAGGAATCAGCGACGGCGGATGCGATCTCCATGCCGCGCAGCATCGGACCGGGGTGCAAGACCACCGCGTGATCGGCCAGCATCGCCAGTCGCTTCTCGGACAGGCCGTAGTTGATCGAGTACTCGCGCTGCGAAGGGAAGAAGCCGCCGTTCATGCGTTCGGCCTGGACCCGCAGCATCAGCACCGCGTCGAGTCCGGGCAGTTCGGCGTCGAGCGAATGCGAGACCGTGACCGGCCACGTGTGCGCGCCGACCGGCAGCAGTGTCGGAGGCGCCACCAAGACGACCTCTGCGCCGAGCATCGAGAGCAGCAGCGCGTTGGACCGGGCCACACGGCTGTGCAGAATGTCGCCGACGATCGCGATCCGCTTGCCCTCGATGTCGCCGAGGCGCTGGCGAAGGGTCAAAGCGTCGAGAAGCGCCTGAGTGGGATGCTCATGCGTGCCGTCACCTGCGTTGATGACTGCCGGGCCACCGTCGTCGGCCGCTCCGGTCCACTTGGCGATCTGATGGGCGGCACCCGAAGCCGGATGCCGCACGATGAGAGCGTCGGCACCGGCCGCGCGCAGGGTCATCGCGGTATCGCGCAGGGATTCGCCCTTGGACACCGAGGAACTCGATGCGCTGACGTTGATGACGTCCGCGCTCATCCACTTACCGGCCACCTCGAAGGACACCCGGGTGCGCGTCGAGTTCTCGAAGAACACCGTCATGACCGTGCGTCCGCGCAGCGTCGGGAGTTTGCGTACTTCGCGGCCCAGCAGCGCCTGCTCGAAGCGTTCTGCCTCGTCGAGAAGTTCTACCGCGGACTCACGATCGAGGTCCGCGATGGAAAGAAGGTGCTTCACGCGCTCTTACCTCCGGAGATGACTACCGCTTCCCTGCCGTCGTGTTCCTGGAGGAGAACCTTGACGTCTTCTGACCTCGCGGTCGGGACGTTCTTGCCGACGTAGTCGGCGCGCAGCGGCAGTTCGCGATGACCGCGATCGACCAGCACTGCGAGTTGGACGGCCCGGGGGCGACCGAGATCGCGCAACGCATCGAGGGCGGAGCGCACGGTGCGACCGGAGAAGAGGACATCGTCCACCAGGACGACCAGAGCATTGTCGACGCCACCTTCGGGGACGGACGTGCGCTCGAGCGGGCGATGCGGCTTGGTGCGGAGATCATCACGGTAGAGCGTGATGTCGAGAGATCCGATGGGAAGACGCACACCGGAGAATTCTTCGATCTTGGCGCGCAGTCGCGTGGCGAGGGTGGTTCCGCGCGTCGGGATGCCGATCAGGACCACACGAGGGGCTGTTCCCTCGGGTCCGTCGAGCGCGGTTTTCTCGATGATCTCGTGAGCGATCCGCGCGATGGTCCGGCCCACATCCTGGGCGGACAACAATTCACGGGTCTCACTACTTGCCTCGGCACCAGCGGATGCCTTGGCGCTGCCTGGACCTGCAAGATCGGATGGGCGAGACCCTTCGGGCACGCTCATACAGCGACCTCCTTCTCCGCCTCACTGGACGGATCGTTAAAGGATGTCTGACGGTCCCCACCCTATCAGCCGACAGACCTGATCCCGCCGTGCGAGCAGCGACTGAGACCGGTTGTGTGCAGACACACAACGCGCACGGTGACACTCGCACGGCGGTGGTGGAACAGAACTTGCTACTCGGTACCCGAATCCGATTCCTGCGCGCGCTGCGAGGTCGCAGCTGCAGCCGATCGAACCTGCGGCGCAACGAGAACGACCTGACCGAGGATTCCGTTGACGAATCCCGGAGAGTCGTCCGTCGAGAGCTGCTTCGCGAGTTCGACGGCCTCGTCCACGGCGACAACCGGCGGAACGTCCGTCGCATGGAAGAGCTCCCACACGGCGATACGCAGAATCGCACGGTCGACGGCGGGCAGACGCTCGAGCGTCCAATCCTGCAGATGCGAGGAGATGACCTGATCGATCCGGTCCAGGTTCTCCGCAACGCCGGACACCAACGTGACGGTGTAGGCCGCGACGGGTGCTACCGCGTCGTCCTTGACGGACAGATCGGAACGCTCCGATGCGAGCGCGACCGGATCGAGGTCACGTGCCTCGGCTTCGAAGAGGAAGTCGACGGCACGCTTGCGCGCCTTGTGGCGTGCACCGAGTTTCTTATGTGTGCCGGACACTCAGGAATTCACACGCCCGAGGTAGTTGCCGTCACGGGAATCGACCTTGAGCTTGTCACCGGTGTTGATGAAGAGCGGCACGTTGATCTCGGCACCGGTCTCGAGGGTGGCAGGCTTGGTGCCGCCGGTGGAGCGGTCGCCCTGCAGGCCCGGATCGGTGTGCTTGACGACGAGCTCGACCGTGACCGGAAGCTCGACGAAGAGGGGAACGTCTTCGTGGGTCGCGACCTGGACGGCCATGTTCTCGAGCAGGAAACGCGACTGGTCGCCGACGGTGGATTCACTGATCGACACCTGGTCGTAGGTGTCGCCGTCCATGAAGATGTAGTCGCTGCCGTCGTGGTACAGGTAGGTCATGTCACGACGGTCGACCGTGGCGGTCTCGACCTTCACACCGGCGTTGAACGTCTTGTCCACTACCTTGCCCGAGAGCACGTTCTTGAGCTTGGTGCGCACGAAGGCAGGGCCCTTGCCGGGCTTGACATGCTGGAACTCGATGATCGTCCACAGCTGGCCTTCGATCTGCAGAACCAGACCATTCTTGAAATCACTGGTGGAAGCCACTTGCTTCGCGTCTCCTAGGGGTCGGGAAACCGTCTCAGACGACGGTAAGGTCTTTTGCGGTCAGTGTGAGCAGCTCTGGCCCCTGCTCACGAACAACGAGCGTGTCCTCGATCCGTACACCTCCGCGCCCGGAGAAGTACACGCCCGGCTCGACGGTCACCGCCGCGCCGGAAAGAAGTGTACCGGTGCCGAGCTTGCCGATTCCCGGTGCTTCGTGGATTTCGAGGCCGACACCGTGGCCGAGGCCGTGCAGGAACAACTCGCCGTAGCCTGCATCGTCGATCACCGAACGGGCGGCGGCGTCCACGGCCGCACATTCGACACCCGGAGCGAGGGCATCGCAACCGGCAGCTTGTGACCGCGCGACGAGTTCGTAAATCTCCCGTTGCCAATCGGAAACGGACTCGAGCACGTACGTCCGGGTCATGTCCGAGTGGTACCCACCGACCTGTGCGCCGAAGTCGAGTTTCACGAAGTCACCCGACGCCAGGATCGCGTCGGTCGGTCGGTGATGCGGAATCGCCGAGTTGACGCCTGCCGCCACGATCGTCTCGAAGGAAATACCGTCTGCGCCGTTGTCGAGCATCAGGTTTTCCAGTTCACGACCGACCTCTCGTTCGGTTCGGCCAGGTCGCAGACCGCCGCGAGCGATCAACTGCGCCAACGCGACATCGGCTGAAGTGCATGCGGCGCGCAACAACTCCACCTCGTGCACGTCCTTGACCATGCGCAACTGTTCGACGAGTCCACTCACCGGTTCGAACCGGATCTTCGGTGCTGCCTCGGTCCATGCGCGATGTTCGGCGAACGTCGCGACGTGTGACTCGAACGCGAGAACGGGCATCGTCGACTTCTCGATCAAGTGCGCAGCACTCGAACGGGCGATTTCAGCGCGCAGGTCCGGAACCTGCTCCGCCACCTGCGTCACGTAACGACCGTCGGTGCAGATCACCGTCGCGCGTTCGTCGGATGCCGAATCGGACGCACTGACGACGAGCGCAGCATTGGAACCGGTGAAACCGGTGAGGTACCTGATGTTGAGGAGATCTGTGACGAGAATCGCGTCGAGTTCGCGCTCCGCGAGGAGGCGTCTGAGGGATTCACGGCGTGTTCTGAAGTCGACCGGCATCCCTCGAACCTACCGCCCTGGCAGACCTGCCGATCAACTCGAAACTCACGGTTACAGCAATAAGTGTGGGTTAGGCCACAAGGTGTAATGGGTTCTAGTTAGGCTGTACCCATGAATGCGTGGTTGGTACGTGGCCTCGGCATGGCCCTGATACATGTTGTGTTTCGTGCGTTGCTCGGTGCAGCAATCGCACAGTGGCCACTTCAGGGGTCCACCCTGCGCTGGCTGTCCCTGTTGATCGTCATCGTCTTCGCCGCGATCTGGGGTGGTATCGACGGCATTCGCGACCGCCGAAACTTCCCCGAACCCGAGGACGGCGCCGATCTGACCATGCTGTGGCTCAAAGCTGCTTTGGTCGGCGGATTCGTCGCCGGCGCTGCCAGCTGGGCACTCAGCCTGGTCCCCTCCCTCGAACTCACTCAGCAGGGCTTGTTCTTCGAGGTGACCTCCGGTGCGGCGTTCACGATCCTTCTCATCTTCGTCCCTGCCATGATCGCCATCACCGTCGGACGTTTCTTCGTCAGTCGTGAGCAGCGCAAGAACGGAACCGCTCCGCAGACCCCGTCCCACGAGCGTCACCACGAACCGGTGCCCGTCAGCGAGGGCTACGACTCCCCCACCGAGCAGCACGCATACAGCGGAGCCGCCATGTCCGTCGAGGAATCCGACGCCGATACCGCGGTCTTCCCAGCGATCGATCTGGGCAAGCGCGAGCAGTAACGCCCGCCGTCCACACAACCGAATGCGGCCCCGAGGAAATTTTCCTCGGGGCCGCATTCGTGTGGTCGGCTTTTCGACTTCCCTCGTTCAGCCTCGCTCGGCGAGGAACCTGATCGCCAGCGGATACGCGGCGACGCCGAGTCCGACGATCACGCCGGTCGCAATCGGACTCAGGTAGGAATGGTGCCGAAACTCTTCTCGCGCATGAACGTTCGAGATGTGCACCTCGACGAGACCTGCGGTCAGTTCGGCGCATGCATCTCGCAGGACCACCGACGTGTGCGTCAAGCCACCGGCATTGAGGATCACCGGTTCCCCCGCGTCCGCCGCGTCGTGGATCCAACCGAGCAGATCGCCTTCGTGATCGCTCTGACGGACGATCACCTCGACGCCGAGGTCCTTACCTGCCGCGACGCACAATTCGATCAGATCGTCGTGTGTGGTCGCGCCGTAGACCTCGGGCTGACGCTTACCCAGACGCCCCAGATTGGGTCCGTTGACGACGTTGATCCTCACAGCAGGACCGTTCCGCCGGCCGGCCGAGGATCACGGGCGATCGCGGAGTATGCCGCGACCAGCAGGCTCGGATCCGGCCCTTCGAGGCGGCCCGGCTTGGCGAGGCCGTCGAGGACCACGAAACGGAGCAGCCCGGCACGGTTCTTCTTGTCGGTCTGCATTCCCTTCATCAGATCGCCGAACGCATCACCGTCGTACGACGTCGGCAGCCCGACGAGATCGAGGATCGACTTGTGACGATCGGCGGTGGCGTCGTCGAGTCGGCCCGCGAGCCGTCCGAGTTCGGCAGCGAAGACCAGGCCGACGGAGACAGCGGCACCGTGGCGCCACTTGTAGCGCTCACGACGTTCGATCGCGTGGCCGAGGGTGTGGCCGTAGTTGAGGATTTCGCGCAGATCCGACTCGCGCAGATCCGCGGCCACGACCTTGGCCTTGACCTCGACGGAGCGCCGAATCAGCTCGGGCAGAACAGTTCCCGACGGATCGAGAGCAGCCTTGGGATCGGCTTCGATGAGGTCCAGGATCACCGGGTCGGCGATGAATCCGGTCTTGATGACCTCGGCCATGCCTGCAACGATCTCGTTGTGCGGCACAGTCTCGAGCGTCGCGAGATCGATGAACACCGCTCCCGGTTCGTGGAACGAACCGACGAGGTTCTTGCCCGCTTCGGTGTTGATACCGGTCTTGCCGCCCACTGCTGCGTCGACCATCGCGAGCAAAGTGGTGGGGACGTGAACAACCTTGACACCTCGCATCCACGTAGCCGCTACGAAGCCGGTGAGGTCGGTCGCCGCTCCCCCGCCCAAGCTCATGATCGCGTCGCTGCGAGTCAGGCCGATCCGGCCGAGCACGTCCCAGCAGAAGCCCGCGACGGCAAGATCCTTACCGTCCTCGGCGTCGGGGATTTCGATGCGGTGAGCGTCGATTCCCTTCTCCGCCAATGCAGCCCGTACAGCCTCCGCGGTCTCCGCCAGCGGCGGCTGATGGAAGATCGCGACAGTGCGCGCGCCGTCGAACTCGGCGACAAGGTCACCGAGCAGGCCGCGGCCGATCACGACCGGGTAGGGACTTGCGGTCTTCACCTCTACACGTACGGGTTCGGTCACTGCTCCACTACTCCGCTCCGGTTGTTCATTTGTCTTGAAGTTTCGACACCAATTGCCCGACGACACGCGCCGGGCTTCGGCCGTCGGTCCGAATCCGAATCGTGGCCGAACGCCGGTACAGCGGACGACGACGCCTCATCAGCTCCTGGTACTTGACCTTGGGATCTCCGCCGGCCAGCAGCGGACGATGATTGTTCGCCCCCGTGCGGCGAAGCCCTTCGGCGACACTGATCTCCAGGTAGATGACCGTGTGGCCCTGGAGCAGTTCGCGCGTGCGATCGGACAGGATCGCACCACCGCCGAGCGAGACGATTCCGTCGGTGGCCTGCAACGCGTCGCGAACCACCGATTCCTCGATCTCACGAAACCGAGGCTCTCCGTCGTGGGTGAAGATCTCCGGGATCGTTCTACCCGTGGTCCGTTCGATCTCGGCGTCGGTATCGACCAATTCGAGTTCGAGTGCCTGCGCGAGACGTCGACCGATGGTCGATTTGCCGGCGCCGGGCGGACCGATGAGTACAGCCTTCGGCTTCATCGATACGTGAGTCCTATCGAGGCGGTCGGGCTGCGATGCCCTCGGCGTAACGACGGTAGTTGGCAGTGGTTTCAGCAATGGAATCACCACCGAACTTTTCGAGTGCGGCCTGAGCGACGACAAGTGCAACCATCGACTCGGCGACGACGCCGGCGGCCGGAACCGCGCACACGTCGCTGCGCTGGTGGATGGCCACGGCCTCTTCGCCGCTCTCCATGTCGACCGTCGCCAGAGCGCGCGGAACCGTCGAGATCGGCTTCATCGCGGCGCGAACTCGAAGAGCCTCACCGTTGGTCATGCCACCTTCGATACCGCCTGCGCGGTTCGTGGAACGCACGATGCCGTCGGGGCCCGGACGGATTTCGTCGTGAGCCTCGCTGCCACGACGGCGCGCGGTCTCGAAGCCGTCACCGACCTCGACGCCCTTGATGGCCTGAATTCCCATGAGGGCAGCGGCAAGTCGTGAATCGAGACGCTCGGCGCCACTGACGAAGGTGCCGAGTCCGACCGGCAGCCCGTGGATGACGACCTCGACGACGCCACCGAGGGTGTCGCCGTCCTTCTTGGCCGATTCGATTTCGGCGATCATCGACTCTTCGGCAGCCTTGTCGAATGCGCGGACCGGGCTCGCGTCGATCGCGTCCAGGTCCTTGCCATCCGGCACGGGCCCGACGTACGGCTCGGAAGCACCGATGGAAATAACGTGTGAAACGACCTCGGCACCGAATACCTGACGCAGGAACGACCGTGCGACTGTTCCGGCGGCTACACGGGCTGCGGTCTCGCGAGCGCTGGCGCGCTCGAGGACGGGACGCGCGTCGTTGAAGCCGTACTTGAGCATGCCGCTGTAATCGGCGTGACCGGGACGCGGGCGGGTCAGCGGGGCATTGCGAGCCTGATCGGCGAGCAGGTCCGGGTCGACCGGGTCGGCGGACATGATGGTTTCCCACTTGGGCCACTCGGTGTTGCCGATTTCGATGGCCACGGGGCCACCGAGCGTAAATCCGTGGCGGACACCACCGATGATGGTGACCTTGTCGGCCTCGAACTTCATCCGCGCGCCACGGCCGTAACCGAGTCGACGACGGGCAAGTTCGGACGAGATGGCCTCAGAGGTCACTTCGACCCCCGCGACCATGCCCTCGAGCATCGCGACGAGGGCGGGACCATGGGATTCTCCGGCAGTTATCCAACGCAGCACGCCGACCATCTTTCCACGTCGCAGACCTCAGTTGTCACAGTGGCCCTCCGGGTGAACGCAGATGGCCCACACGCACGATGCGTGTGGGCCATCTCAGAGGTTCCTGTGGGTCTAGAACAGGCGGAATCCTCCACCGTTGGCATTGATGTCAGCCAAACCGATGTTGATGTCCGCCGAGTTGTCGGGAGCATGGAACGGCGGCGGGAGCGGCTCGAAGCAGTACGGTTCGAAGCCGTTGCTGATCAAGCCCACCAGGCGATCGCCGACGACGAGTGGTCCACCGGAGTCTCCGGGAATCGAGCACGTGTGCTCGACAATTTCACCGTAGACGGAGTCGTAGCCCCAGGTGATACCGCACGTGTTGCCGGTCGAACGGCCTTCCTTGCACACGATCGTGCCCGGTGCAGGCGGAGCGCCGATTCCGTTGATCGTCGTGCCGCCGACGGTACGTAGCGGGGCTACCTTCGCGTCGTCGAGATCGATCACCGCGATATCCGAGACCGGACTCGAGTAGGAGAACCGACCGATGGGGCCCGCTTCGGGCAGGTATTCGGCGAACACCCGGTCCCCGACAACTCCGCAGTGTCCGGCGGTGAGTGCCACGAGCGAGCCGGCGTTGTCGTATCCGACCGCGGTCAATGTGCAGGCAGCAACTTGCTCCGGATCGGAATGATCCACGTCCGGCAGCAGGATTCCTGAGCCCCCGCCCAGTGCCACCGACGAAGGTGCAGGCGCGGCGCCGGCGACGCCCGCCCCTGCAGCCACAGCCGCCAAACAGGCTGCCGCAGCGACGAAAAGCCTTGTGCGCATAGGTTCCCCCGATAATCGAGTGCGAAACGAGATTCGTTTTGTCCCATTTCCGAAGCCTCAGTCAACGTCAGGGAGTGGACATTCGGCAAGTCCGACTCGCCGCATGCTGGGACTGCGCGCCTGCGATACCCGCCTTTATGAAACCGACGGTTACGTCTTTCCTGCAGATCACGGTCCGTCGTTGAATAGTCAATAACGCAAGGTTTTCCGCGGATGTTGCACTCGTCACGTCAACCAGGCAAACGCCATCGAACCGCAGGCTGCCAGGCACATCGAGGGACCGTGCGCGATGGGCGAATTGTGGGCTACCGGCCCCGACTGTCGCCGGCCCAGTTTTCGCAGTTCGATCACGACACCCAGGGTTGCGGTGAGCACCGACGCAGACACCAACGACCACAGCCAGGCGTCAGCGCCCACCAATCCGGTCAGAGCGCCCAGCGGAAGAGAGAGCTTCACATCGCCGAGACCCATCGAACCAGGCGACATCACGTGCGCCAGGAGGTGGATTCCGGCGAGCAGTGCCGATCCCACCGCAGCAACCCACACCGTTCCCGACGCCGCCGCATAGACCATCACGACTGCGTAGCCGGGCAGCGTGAAACTGTTGGGCAGCCGTCGCACGGCCAGGTCGACAGTCGAGATTGCGACGCACCACCACACCACGGCAAGACCTGAGATCAGTTGCACCACCGAGGTATTCAGTGCGCCGACGGCAACCCAACCTGTGGCGACACCGCACTGGGGCACACAACAGAGAGCCACGACTGGTCGATAACCGTGTCGTCGCAACCAACTGTCGACGATCGCCCGAGCACCGGCACCCGCGGCTACCCCAGCGCCTGCCAAGACCACCAACGTCCACATGGTTTCGAGCTTGGTGTCTGGCGTTCACCAGCGGCACAATACGAATCGTCTTGTGGACTACCTCGACACTGTGAACAGAGCTAAGCGACAGCGGCTGCCATCGCCTCTCGCGGAGCGGGCTTGCCCGTGAACTGCTCTACCTGCCCGAAGGCCTGATTGAGCAACATCTCGAGGCCACCGATCACCGTGCCACCAGCCGCCTCGACAACCGAAGCGAGTGGCGTCGGCCAAGGGTTGTAGATCGCGTCGAGGACAAATCGCGCCTTCCCCAATTGCTGGGCAAAGGGCGCTGCCGCATCCGCGGGAACGGTACTGACCAAGACCGAGGATTCGGCACAGATCCCGCCCAGCCGTGCGTCGTCGAAGGAGACCAGATCAATGTCCAACCCGACCGCGCCGCCGCATTCGACGGCCCCGGACGCACGTCCCGGATCACGCGCGACCACGGTGACTGCCCGAACTCCCATGTCGGCCAACGCGACCAGTGCCGGCCGCGCGGTGCCTCCCGCGCCGACAACTACCGCCGAAGTCCCGCTGAGATCGCCGACGCCGCCGGCGATCAACGCACCGCTGACTCCGTCGACGTCCGTGCAGTCGGCACGCCAACCGCCCTCGATGCGAACCAAGGTGTTGGCCGAGCCTATGGTCACCGCTCGCGGTGTGCGTTCGGTGGCATAGTCGAGTGCTGCGATCTTGCCCGGCATCGTCACGGAGAGGCCGACCCATTCGGGGCCGAGTGAGTCAACGAGGGCAGGCAACTGCTCGCCGGTGCATTCGATCCGCTCGTAGGTCCAATCGCTCAGACCCAAAGCCTCGTACGCAGCAAGGTGCAGCAACGGCGACTTCGAGTGAGCGATCGGGCTTCCGAGAACTGCCGCCTTACGCGGCGTCGCGAGCGAAGTCGCGGTACTACCGTCCACTGTCGAGAATCCCACTTTGCTGTGCCAGTTCGATGTTGGCCAGATGCTCCTCGTAACTCTTGGTGAAGAGCGTCTGGCCTTCCTTGTTGATCGTGACGAAGTACAACCAGTCACCGGCCGCCGGAGATTCCACGGCCTTCAGCGCGTCGATGCTCGGTGAAGCAATAGGCGTCGCAGGCAGACCGGGCATTGCGTACGTGTTCCAGGGCGTGACGCGCTCACGGTCCGCATCGGTCGTGGCGACCTCGGTGGTGTCGAGTGAGTAGTTGACCGTGGAGTCGAACTGCAAAGGCTGATCGACTGCGAGTCGGTTGACGATCACCCGCGCGACCTTGGCCATGTCGCCAGGCAATGCCTCACGCTCGACCAGCGACGCTGCCACCAACAACTGGTACGGCGACATTCCGACTCCGCTGCCTGCTGTCAGGATCCCGGTGGCCTCGTACTTGGCGGCGCTGCCCTCGACCAACGAACGCAGGATCTCGGTCGGCGTCGCAGTGGGGTCGAAATCCCAACTGCTGGCGGCGATCAGGCCTTCGAGCTGACGGTCCTTGTCCGGCACGCTCTTGACCGACGACATCGCCCAGTCCGGCACGCCGAGCGAAGCCAGATCGGAAGACGCTCCCGCAGTGTTCAATTCGTCCGTCGAGACGCACTTCTGAGCAGAAACCGGGCCGACACAACTCGCCTCGGAAATGAGGTTGTAGATGCCCTTCTTGAGCGAGCCCGTCTGCGCGTCCGAACTGTCGTGCAGCTGACGCCCTTCGGCGATGACAACACTGCCGACACGAGAGTCCGGGGCAACCAAACTGTCGAGTGCGCTCGCGGCACTACTCTGCACCGGCACCTGGTAGAAGCCGGGTTGTACCTTCTGGATCTCCGACGGATTGGCGATCGCAGCGTTGTAGAAAGCAGCCGAACTCGCGACGACGTTCTTCGCCTCCAGCGTCGCACCGATCTCCGATGCGGTTTCTCCACTGTTGATCTGGATGACCACGGGTGCGCCGCCCGGGCCGGCGAAGTCCTCCGCGGCCTTGTTGCGATCCATGTACCAGAGGGCACCGTATGCACCGACACCGAGAACCGCGATCACCAACACCAGGAGAGCGAGAACACCAACCTTCTTACCTCGCTTGGCGCGCTTGTTGCGCGCTTCGCGTTGCTTGCGTGCCTCCGCTCGCGACATGTGTGGCGGATCGATGTTCTGCGGCAACGCACGCATGACCATGGTCTCGTCGTTGTCGAAGTCGAACGAACTGGTGGGCCGGCTTCCGCCGCCCTCATCCCACCGCGCGTTCACAGATCGCCCTCCAGTGCAGCGTCCTTCGACGACTCCCCTGGTTTCACAGCTCTACTCCGCTCGTCCAGCCAGCCTTGCAGGATTTCCACCGCCGCAGCCTGATCGATCATCGGCCGCTGGCCGCGAGCCTTGACTCCACTTTCGCGGAGGTTGCGCGCAGCCGTGACGGTCGTCAGTCGTTCGTCGGACAGTCTCACCGGGATCGGTTCGACGGCCCGCTGCAGTCGTTTGGCGAATGCAGTCGCGATACCGGCGGCTTTACCTTGCTCACCGCGCAGCGTCTGTGGCAGTCCGACGATAACCTCAACGGCCTCGTATTCGGACACGATGGCGATAATGCGCCGGATATCCGGCGCGTCGGGCCCACGCTCCTTCGAGCGTGGAACCGTTTCCACCGGTGTCGCGAGGATGCCGTCTGGGTCGCTTGACGCGACGCCGATGCGAACACTGCCGACGTCGATGGCGATGCGCCGCCCGCGACCAGGGTCGTCGATGCCGGGGCGATCGGGACCCTGCTGCGTAGCCACCACCGTCAGCTGCCGCCCGCCAGCTCTCCGACTCTGTCCCGGATCGCATCGAGCGCCGCCGGGATTCCGGCAGAGTCCGAACCCGAGCCCTGGGCCATGTCGGGCTTTCCGCCGCCGCGGCCACCGATCTTGGGACCGAAGGACGCGACAAGCTCGCCGGCCTTCACACCGAGACCCTGGGCCGCCTTGCTGGATGCGACCACGAACGGGACCTTGCCGTCGACGTCACCGAGGAGAGCTACGACGGCGGGTTCGGAGCCGAGTCGGCCCTTGATGTCCGTGACGAGGCTGCGCAGATCGTTGCCGCCGACTCCCGCGGGAGCAGGCTCGGCAATGACCAGGACGCTGCCGATGCGCTTGGCCTTGGCGACGTACTCGCCTGCCGACGCCAGCACAGCCTTGGCCTTGGTCTGCTCGAGTTCCTTCTCGGCCACCTTGAGTCGCTCGACGAGCGCCTCGACGCGGGCGGGTACCTCTTCCGAAGGAACCTTCAGTGAGGAGGAGAGTCCGGCGAGGAGAGCGCGTTCCTTGGCGAGGTAGCGGTAGGAGTCCAAACCGACGTACGCCTCGACGCGTCGGATTCCGGAGCCGACCGACTGCTCACCGAGCAGCGTGACCTGACCGATCTGGGCGGAGCTTCCGACGTGAGTACCGCCGCACAGTTCCATCGAGAACGGACCGCCGATTTCGACGACACGAACCTCGTCGCCGTAGTTCTCACCGAAGAGTGCCATCGCACCCATCGCCTTGGCCTTGTCGAGATCCGTGACAAATGTGTTGACCGCGTAGTTGGACGCCACGGCTTCGTTGGTGAGTGCCTCGATGTCCTGCTTCTGGGAGTCGGACAGCGCGCCCTGCCAGGAGAAATCGAAGCGGAGGTAACCCGGCTTGTTGAGCGAACCCGCCTGAACGGCGTTGGGGCCGAGCACCTGACGCAGCGCCGCGTGCACCATGTGGGTACCGGAGTGCCCCTGGGTTGCACCCTTGCGCCACTCGGCGTCGACGTGCGCGAGCACGACGTCGCCCTCGGTGATCTCGCCCTTCTGCACCGTCACCTTGTGCGTCCAGACCTTCTTGGCGATCTTCTGCACGTCGTTGACCTTGGCTTCGAGGCCCGGCGCGGTGAGCGAACCGATGTCGGCGATCTGTCCACCGGACTCGGCGTAGAGCGGGCTGCGGTCGAGGATGACCTCGACGTCCTGACCGGCCTTCGCGACCGGCACGCGGACACCGTCGACGATCAGTGCGAGGACGTGAGCCTCGGAGACGAGCTCGTCGAAACCGGTGAACTCGGTGGCACCTCGATCGAGCAGTTCCTTGTATACCGTGAGGTCCGCATGCGCGTGCTTGCGCGCTTGAGCGTCGTCCTTGGCGCGCTTGCGCTGCTCGGCCATGAGCGTGCGGAAGCCGTCTTCGTCGACGGTGAGACCGGCCTCGGATGCCATTTCGAGCGTGAGGTCGATCGGGAAGCCGTAGGTGTCGTGCAGTGCAAACGCCTGATCGCCGGCGATGACCGACTTTCCGGACGACTTGACCGTCTCGGCAGCATTCTCGAACAGGGCCGAACCGGACGCCAGCGTCTTGAGGAACGCGGTCTCCTCACCGACGGCAACGTTCTCGATGCGCGTGAAGTCGGTTTCCAGAACCGGGTACGACGGCGCCATCGTGTCGCGGACGACGATCATGAACTCGCGCATGGTGGGCTGCTCGCTGCCGAGCAGTTTGGCCGAGCGCACGATACGACGCAGCAACCGGCGCAGGACGTATCCGCGGCCGTAGTTGCCGGGGTTCACACCGTCGGCGATCAACATCGCGGCGGTGCGTGCGTGGTCGGCGATGACGCGGAAACGGACGTCAGAAGTGTGATCGGTCCCGTACACGCTGCCGGTCAGTTCGGCGGCCTTGTCGATGACGGGGCGGAGAAGGTCTGTCTCGTAGACGTTTTCGACGCCCTGCAGGAGGAACGCAACGCGCTCGACGCCCATGCCGGTGTCGATGTTCTTCTTCGGCAGCGGTCCGAGGATCGGGTAGTCGCCCTTGTTGGTGCCCTCGCCGCGCTCGTTCTGCATGAACACGAGGTTCCAGATCTCGATGTAGCGATCCTCGTCGGCTTCCGGGCCGCCCTCGACGCCGTACTCGGCGCCGCGGTCGTAGAAGATCTCCGAGCAGGGGCCGCACGGTCCGGGAATGCCCATGGACCAGTAGTTGTCCTTCATGCCGCGGCGCTGGATGCGCTCTTCGGGCACACCGACCTCGTCGCGCCAGATCGAGAACGCTTCGTCGTCGTCGAGATAGACGGTTGCCCACAAGCGCGTGGGATCGATGCCGTATCCGCCGTCCTCGACCGAACCTGTCAGCAACTGCCAGGCGTGGGAGATGGCTTCCTTCTTGAAATAGTCACCGAAGGAGAAGTTGCCCGCCATCTGGAAGAAGGTGTTGTGGCGGGTGGTGATGCCGACCTCTTCGATGTCCAGGGTGCGGACACACTTCTGCACAGACGTCGCGCGCGAGTAGGACGGCGTCTGCTGCCCGAGGAAGAACGGCACGAACGGAACCATGCCCGCGTTGACGAACAGAAGGTTCGGGTCGTCGAGAATCAGCGAGGCGCTGGGCACCTCGGTGTGGCCGGCCTTGACGAAGTGGTCGAGGAATCGCCTGCGGATCTCGTGGGTTTGCACTAACCGGTCCTTACCTTCAAGAGCGTCGAGCTATGGGTGTCCAGACTAACGCGTCGACCGGTGGAACCTGGCAGGCGTCAGCCACGAACGATTCGGCGGAGTTTGCTCACCCGATCGGCGATCTCTCGCTCGTTGCCGTGTGCGGTGGGCTGGTAATAGTCGACACCCACCAGATCGTCCGGTGGATACTGTTGCCGCAGAACACCATCACGTGTGTCGTGCGGGTACTTGTATCCGACTGCGTTGCCCAATTGCTCGGCACCCTTGTAGTGCCCGTCACGCAGATGCGGCGGTACCAGTCCGGATTTTCCGGCGGCCACGTCGGCCATGGCTGCACCGAGAGCGGCGATCACCGCACCCGATTTGGGAGCCGTCGCCAGATGAATGGTGGCCTGTGCCAGCGCCAGACGAGCCTCCGGCATACCGATCAGCTGCACTGCCTGGGCAGCGGCGGTGGCAGTCTGCAGCGCCATCGGGTCCGCCATGCCGATGTCCTCGCTGGCATGAACCACCAGACGCCTCGCGATGAAACGAGGGTCTTCGCCCGCGGTCAGCATCCGAGCGAGGTAGTGCAGGGCGGCATCGACGTCGGAGCCGCGAATGCTCTTGATGAAGGCGCTGATGACGTCGTAGTGCTGATCCCCGGCACGGTCGTACCGAACCGCGGCCTTGTCGACACTGGCCTCGACGGTCGCGAGGTCGAGCACCACCGGGCCCGGAGCGTCACCGGCCGTGTCCAGTGCAGCTCCGGCAGCGGCCTCGAGTGCCGTCAGGGCTCGGCGTGCGTCACCGGCTGCCAGACGAACGAGGTGTTCCATCGCGTCGTCGTCGATCGCGATCGCTCCCCCGAACCCGCGCTCGTCGGTGACCGCACGCTCGAGCAGTTCCTGGACATCCGCAGCGGTGAGCGATTGCAGTTGCAGGACCAACGAGCGCGACAACAGCGCGGAGACGACCGAGAAGGACGGGTTCTCGGTGGTCGCGCCGACCAGGAGCACGATCCGGTTCTCGACCGCGGCGAGCAAGGCGTCCTGCTGGGTTTTGGAGAAACGATGGACCTCGTCGATGAACAAGACGGTCTGTTCGCCGTTCAGCAGACGACGGCGGGCAAGTTCGATGACACCGCGGACTTCCTTGACGCCGGCGGACAGGGCAGACAATGCCTCGAACCGACGGCCGGTAGCGCCCGAGATCAACGACGCGAGCGTGGTCTTGCCGGTGCCGGGAGGTCCGTACAGGAGGACCGATGCAGCGCCGGACCCCTCGACCATTCTGCGCAACGGAGCACCAGGGCCGAGCAGGTGCTGTTGACCGACAACTTCACCGAGGGTGAGGGGACGCATGCGGACGGCCAGAGGAGCTCCAGGCGGCACCGAGGACAATGCGCGCTCGGCGACAGACACGACATCGGGTTCGTCGACGATCGCGGATTCCTCCGGAGTTGCCTCGAACAGGCCGTCTTCCGCCACCACGCCGTCTTCCGCCACCACGCCGTCTTTCGCCCCCACACTGTCTTCCGCTTGCCAATCGCTCACGAATCGACGCTACTAGAGACCACCGACGCTTGACACAACCCGCGGTTCCGCCAGCCCTCACGTCCTCGGCAAAGGCGCTGTAATAGCGTTGTCGCCATGAGCACCTCCGAGATCGCCACCGTCCTCGCGTGGCACGATGCACTCAACTCCCAAGACATCGACACACTTCTGCAGTTGTCGAGTGACGACATCGAGGTAGGCGGCCCCAAGGGCGCGAGCCAGGGACTCGCTGCCCTGCGCGAGTGGGCCACCAACGCCGGCATCACGCTCGTCCCCGGGAAGATGTACGTCCACCACGGCGTGGTCGTCGTCGAACAGACCGCAACGTGGGCGGCCGAACCGGACAAGTCCGCGACCCTGGCCTCGGCTTTCCGAGTCGTGGCCGACCAGGTGACGTCGACGTTCCGCCATCCTGATCTGGCGACGGCGCTCGCGGCGACGGACCTGTCCGAGAACGATCTGGTCTCCGACAACTGAGCGGACTCGACCGAAAAAGGGCGCTCGTGCTGCATGCACGGGCGCCCTTCTGCGTGTGATCAGTCAGAAACTCAACTGAACTCGGTGCGCAGCGCCGCCACGACGTCGCGGGCGTGTGCCTCGACGGCGTCGTTGCCGGCGAGCTTCGCCGAACGCGCGAGTCTTGCCCAGCGTCCCACCAGTGCGTCGGCCCGTGGAATCGAGAGATAGTGCTCGCGGACAGCGGCGATACGTGAATGATCCTCGGGCAGGTACAGATAGGTGCTGAGCCAGACCCAGATGAGTTGGGCCTCGACGATCCTGCGCCCCAATTCGGCCTCGTCGGCCAGGGCCGGCCACATCCCGACGACCTCGGCCCGCCAGGCATCGACCATCGCCGACGCCCGCTCTTCGGTCAGGTCGATGTTGCACAGGCAACCGGGGAACGACACCAACGCGTAGGTGATGTCGAGGAGGGCGTCCCGGTAGCCACCCCACTCGTAGTCGAGGAACTGCACGCCGTCGTCGTTGACGATGATGTTGTCTGGGCACAGGTCCGACGGACTGAAGGCGCGGAATCGACCGCCACTGAACAGTGTCTGCGCGTGCCGAACCTGCTCGAGAATGTCCGAACTCACATCGATGCCGAGACTTTCCACCAACATCGCGGGAACACCGGCCACTGCGCGTCCCACCTGATCCGCCACTTCATCGGAGCAATGGGCGACCTCGGCACGACGCAGCAGTGCGGTGAAGTCGTCCTCACGGCCGACGGTCGCGGCGTGCATGCGCCCCATGGCCTGCGCCATGGCCATCAGCGTGTGAGTGACGGTGTCCGGGTCGGAGTCTTCGAGTCGGACGCTGATTGCGGTGGCGTCGCCGAGATCACTCAGGATCAAGAGGCGAGCATCGAGGTCGGACGCCAACAGTTCGGCGCCGGGGCGTGCGTCCTTGGCAAGCGCGTTGGCGAACTGATACGACACCGCTTCACGAAGGAAAGCGGTCTCGACGTCGAAGTCACCTTCGGACGCGGCGGGGAGCGCAATCGCGGTTTTGGTAGCTCCCTGGAAGTTGTCGCGGACCTGCTTGATCACCAGCGTTCGAGGCAGGGAGAACGGGTTCTCGGCGACACGTACGCGCAGCACGACGGTGCGGCCACTCCCCCCGAGATCGACTGGATCCACCAGGGTTACGGGTGCCCCTGTGCGGCGTGTCAGCAACTGCTCAGCAGCTGCGACGACTTCGGAAACGGGGTCTGCCAGTAATGCGGTCATCACCGACCAACTTACCCGTTAGTGACTCCGATCATGCCCAGCTCATCCACTCACAGCGGAGAATTCAAGCCCTCACAGCGCCAGAAATTGCCGTCTACCTGCGGCGATGACAAAAGTCCCTAATCGCCACACCGGCACACAGTTCTCGCGAGAATTCTGCTGTCGGTGAGCAGAACTCCGAACCGGCGATGTCATGGAGTTTTGTCCTCGTCGACAAATCGAGAAATGCCTTTCAACGCTGCTTCGAATTCCTCGTCGGCCCGGGTTCTGACCCAGAGGACGAGCACGCAGGCAGTGACGATCCCGACCAGGTTGACAGCCAGTTGCAGCGACGACAACCCGGCGATCCGCCATTCTCCGTTTGCTGCCGCAACCACCGCGAAACCGGCGGCAGGAACCGTGGTGACGGAGATGAACACTCCGACCAAGGCAGCGGACTTCGACGAGACGAGTGCCAGCATCCCAGCCGCACCGGCAAGAAGCGCGACGACAAACGAGATGGGCCCGACCTTGTAGACGAAATCGACCTCGTGGAGCGATTCGAGACTCACGACGTCCATCCACCCGAAGAACTTCACCACGAACGTTGCGGCGAGAGTCACGCCCATCGCGATGGGGAATCCGACGGCGAGCGCGAGAATCGAACGTCGACGCAACCGTCGATCCCGCCGTACGAGTGCCACAGCCAGCGCGGCCAGCGGCCCGAACTCCGGGCCGACGACCATGGCGCCCACGATCGTGATCTGAGAGTCGGTGACAACGCCGATTGCCGCGAGCAGACATGCGATCGTCAGGAACGCGACGAACAATCCGTTGAGAGTTGATTCTTCCCGAGTGCGGGACAGCAATTCCTCCCACACGACGGAATCCGCGGGATCACCCGGCACGTCGCGCTCGGCTTTGCGCGCCGCCGCCGACAACACCGTCTCGACTGGTACGAGCGTCATTCCGCCGTCCTCGGCGACGCCGAGAGCGGTCAGAGCATCGACGACGTCGTTGGCCGCCTCACGGGCGACGTCGGCCTCCACCATGTCGCCGGCGGGATGAACCGCGACATCACGTAGTACGACGATGTGTGTCGCGCCCCGCTGCGACGCGAGCGCACCGAGAACTTGCTCGGTGCGCTCGGTCGGGCAGATCACCCGCAAATGCAGCATGGCGATCCGGTGTCGGCTCTACTTGGCTTCGACGGTGTCGCCTTCGGACTTCTTGTCCTCTGACTTCTTCTCGGGCTTCGCATCAATACCCGATTCCTTGCGCTGCTGCGCAGAAATCGGTGCCGGAGCATCCGTCAGCGGGTCGACGCCGCCACCGGACTTCGGGAACGCGATGACCTCACGGATGGAATCCATGCCGGCGAGGAGAGCGGTGATGCGGTCCCAGCCGAAAGCAATTCCGCCGTGCGGAGGCGCGCCGAAGGCGAAGGCGTCGAGAAGGAAGCCGAACTGCTCCTGCGCCTCTTCCTCGGAGATACCCATCACCTTGAACACTCGTTCCTGAATGTCCTTGCGGTGGATACGAATACTGCCGCCGCCGATCTCGTTGCCGTTGCAGACGATGTCGTAGGCGTAGGCGAGAGCGGAATCCGGATCGGTGTCGAACGTGTCGAAGAACTCCGGCTTCGGCGACGTGAACGCATGGTGCACGGCGGTCCAGGCGGAGTGGCCGAGAGCAACGTCACCGGATGCAGTGGCGTCGGCGGTCGGCTCGAACATCGGAGCGTCGACGATCCACACGAAGGCCCACGCGTCGGGATCGATGAGATCCTTCTTGCGGGCGATCTCACCACGGGCAGCGCCGAGGAGAGCGCGCGTCGACTTGGTCGCGCCCGCTCCGAAGAAGATGCAGTCGCCCGGCTGGGCTCCGACGTGAGCGGCCAGGCCCTCACGCTCGGCGTCGGTCAGGTTCTTGGCAACGGGACCACCGAGAGTGCCGTCTTCGCCGACCAACACGTACGCCAGGCCCTTGGAGCCGCGCTGCTTCGCCCACTCCTGCCAGGCATCGAGCTGCTTGCGCGGCTGGCTTGCACCACCGGGCATCACGACGGCGCCAACGTATTCGGCTTGGAAGACGCGGAAGGTCGTGTCCTTGAAGAACTCCGCGCACTCGACGAGTTCGATACCGAAACGCAGGTCCGGCTTGTCGCTGCCGTAACGACGCATTGCCTCGTTGTAGGTCATGCGGTCGATCGGCGTCTTGATCTCGTGGCCGACGAGCTTCCAGAGCGCCGTCAGGATTTCCTCGGCAAGCAGGATGATGTCGTCCTGGTTGACGAAAGCCATCTCGATGTCGAGCTGAGTGAACTCGGGCTGACGATCGGCGCGGAAATCCTCGTCGCGGTAGCAACGCGCGATCTGGTAGTAGCGCTCGATGCCGCCGACCATGAGTAGCTGCTTGAACAGCTGCGGGCTCTGCGGCAGTGCGTAGAAGCTACCGGGCTGCAGGCGTGACGGTACGAGGAAGTCACGGGCACCCTCGGGCGTCGAACGCGTGAGCGTCGGAGTCTCGACCTCGACGAACTCGTGGTGCGCGAGAACGCCGCGCGCTGCGGCGCTTACCTTGGAACGCAAGCGAATTGCGGATCCGGGCCCTTCACGACGCAAGTCGAGGTATCGGTACTTGAGGCGTG
Organism: Rhodococcus sp. ARP2; assembly: GCF_001029585.1. Classification (NCBI taxonomy): domain Bacteria; kingdom Bacillati; phylum Actinomycetota; class Actinomycetes; order Mycobacteriales; family Nocardiaceae; genus Rhodococcus; species Rhodococcus sp. ARP2. The sequence goes on from NZ_LEKE01000024.1 coordinate 156,845, forward strand.
CTTCTTCGCCGACCTGATCGTCGAGCTGGAACGGCAGCGGTGCGCTTTCGTTGAGAACCTCGAGTTCGGTGGCGTTGACCTCGATCGCTCCGGTGGGGATCTCGAAGTTCTGGTTGCCCTCGGGGCGAACCTCGACCGTTCCGGTTACGCGAACGCAATATTCCGCGCGCAGACGGTGCGCCTGCTCGGCCACGTCACCTGCCCGGAAAACTACCTGCGCAACTCCGGATGCATCACGGAGATCGATGAAGATCACTCCGCCGTGATCACGACGCCTGGCTACCCAACCGGTGAGCGTTACGGTCTGCTCTGCCTGCTCGGGTCGCAATGAACCGGCGAGATGTGTGCGCAGCACGGGATTCCTTTCGAACTACTTCCAATAACCGACGACCGACTACTTTGCCTGCGATCCTACGGAGCGAACTGCGCAGAGCGGAAACGCGGACCCGCATCGCATGCGAAGCTATCTCCAGAAGTGACGGCAAGCACTTGTTCACGACAGCAGAAAGCGGACATAGATGACCTTCAACGAGGGGGCCCGCGGCGAAGCGGGACGCGTTCAGGTTCAAGGCGGCGGGGGCGGCGGTGGCCGCGGCGGCAAGATCGCGATCGGCGGTGGCGCGGGCGGCATCATCGTTCTGATCCTGGCGCTGTTGTTCGGCGGTGACCCCGGCTCACTACTGGGCACGTCCACCGAAACTTCGAGTTCGTCGACCGGACTGTCGTCGGTCGACGAGTGCACCGGCGCTCAGGCAAACGCCGATGTGAACTGCCGCGTCACACTGACCGTCGGAAGCCTCGACGACGTTTGGGAACAGCAGTTGGTCAAGCAGACCGGCACGGCATACGTGCGACCCGAAGTCATCCTGTTCAGCGGTTCGGTCAACACCGGTTGCGGCCAGGCGTCGAGTGATGTCGGTCCGTTCTACTGCCCGGCGGACCAAACGGCGTACTTCGATACGAGCTTCTTCCAATTGCTCGTCGACCGTTTCGGTTCCAGTGCCGGACCGCTCGCACAGGAGTACGTGGTCGCTCACGAGTTCGGACATCACATCCAGAATCAGCTCGGCGACATCGGCCGCGCGCAAGCTGACCCACAGGGCGAGCAGTCCGGCGCGGTTCGCACCGAACTCCAGGCCGATTGCTACGCCGGCGTCTGGGCACATTTTGCGGACACGATTCCCGACGAAGCGACCGGTCAACCATTCCTGAAGCCCTTGTCCGAGAGCGATATTCGGGACGCCCTCTCGGCGGCGTCATCGGTGGGCGACGACCGCATCCAGAAGTCCACGACCGGACGGGTCAACCCCGAAGGTTGGACACACGGTTCCTCCGCACAGCGGCAGGCGTGGTTCAAGACCGGATACCAGACCGGCCAGATCTCCTCGTGTGACACGTACTCGGCGCGGGATCTGAACAATCCGCCCGATCTGAAGCGGTAGAGAACCTCCGAAATACCATCCCGCCGACAATTTTTTCTGTCTTGACAGATTTGGTTGTCGGTGGGATGGTTTTCTCATGTTGGAAGTTGCAGTCATCGATCGTCCCGCAGCTGCCGAGGCCTCGCTCGATCCGATCCGCCAACGGATTCTGGCTGAACTGGCAGTCCCGGCATCAGCATCCTCGCTGGCACCCCGAGTGGGCTTGACGCGCCAGAAGATCAATTACCACTTGCGCACTCTCGAGGAACACGGACTCGTCGAACTCGTCGAGGAGCGCAAGCGGGGAAACATGACGGAGCGGATCATGCAGGCCAGCGCCGCGTCGTACGTCATCTCCCCCGCTGCAATGTCCGCGCTCGCGCCGGACCCGAGCCGGTTCCCGGATCAGCTCTCGGCGCGCTGGCTCGTCACTCTCGCGGCGCGGATCGTCCGAGAGGTCGGCGAACTGATCGCCGGCGCAACTGCGGCCGGAAAACCGTTGGCGTCCTTTGCCATCGACAGCGACATCACCTTTGCCACGGCGGCCGACCGCGCCGCCTTCGCCGGCGAACTCGGCGAGTCGGTCAACTCACTTGTGGCCAAATACCACGACGGCAATTCCGAAGTCGGGCGCAAACACCGCTTGGTTGTCGCCCTGCATCCCAGTCTCACCACACCCCACGTCACCACACCCGAAACGGAGCAGTAGCGATGTCCGAGAAATTCGAAATCCGCCGCGAGGTGGTCGTCCCCGGAACTCCCGAGCAGATCTGGGCCGCAATCTCGGCAGAGACGGCCGGCTGGATGTTCCCGTCTCCGCTCGAAATCCCTGCGGACGGCAGTAGTCCGGACAGCCCGATCATCGCGACGTGGGAGCCGCCCCGCGAGCTAGCCATCCACATGCAAGGCCCCGACGGCTGGTTCAACAACCTCGAGTACGTCGTCGAGGCCCGCGACGAGAGTACCGCCGTTGTCCGCTACGTCCACGCCGGAGTGTTTGCCGAGGACTGGGACAACCAGTACGACGGCGCGAGTAAGCACACGGACTTCTACCTGCACAGTCTCGGCCAATACGTGCGGTACTTCGCCGGCAAACCCGTCACCTATGTCTCGGCCGAAGGCCCGGAATCCTCGTCCTCGCCGCAAGCGATGGGAACGCTTCGCAGCGCCCTCGGAATCACCTCGGGCACCGCTGTCGGTGACGCCACGTCGGTGGAAGTCCCCGGAATCGGAACCGTCGACGCGATTGTCGACTACATCAACGACTGGTTCATCGGCTTGCGTACCGAGGACGCATTGCTGCGGTTCTACGGACGAAACGCCTTCGGCGGCACCGTCGACGCGGCCCATCACCTCTTCGCAGAGGGCGCTGACGGTGGATCAGCAACGACAGCGTGGCAGGCCTGGCTCGACGGCGTGTTCGCCTGAGTCGTCACACTCCCCGCTCTGCTGACACGCGACCGTCGTCGATCGCGGTCAGCAAAGCGGCATGATCGCGTGCGTTGCGTTTGGCGTAGGCAGCCGCGAACTCCCCGATCGCGAAATCGAATTCGGTTCCGTCACCGAGATATTCGGCGATCGCAATCCGATCGGACGAGCGAGCATGCGCATAGGCCAGGACCCTCGCGCATAGTCGCCCGTAGAGTTCCATCCCTTCAGGTTTCATGGTTTCGATGACCGCTGATCCCTTGCCGTCCCGAAGTTGGCGGATGTAGAAGTCGTGCTCATCCTCGTCGAGTCCCGGTCCGCGCTCCCACCCCAGGAAGATGTCACTGGTGGCCTGCATCAGGCGCTGCCCGTTCACTACTCGTTCGCCCTCGTTGGAGAAGGTGGGGCCATCGACGTACGCCGAGAGAACGGACGGCTGCGCCTCCTTGACCTGCAGGATCAACGGATCGTCGTCGTCGACGCCTTTCATCAGGATCATCCACGCGCGCGTTCCGACGCTCCCGACACCGACAACTTTCCGCGCGATGTGCGTCATCTCGAAGCTTTCGAGCAACACCCGACGGTCCCACTGCAACGTGCTTCGATAGGAACGAACGCGCTGACGTAGCAACTCCTCGATCTGAGTGAGGTCGGTGCCCGCGAACAATTCCTCTGCCGGCACGATCAGCGGCGGGTCACTGATGAACCGCCTTCTCCCGTCGACGATTTCGGTGAATTTGCCGGCAGCCTGAGCGCTGTCTCGGCGACGAGCCTTGTCCAACGTCGCCTGGGTCCGCTCGAGCATTCGCTTCTTCAAATCGACGCGAAGTTCTTCCAGTCCGTCTTCGGGTGCGATGTGCGCGTACCAAACTGCGAGGTTCCCCAATCCTGCCTGAGCGATCAGGGTTTCGCGATACTCGGCCGCACACCCGCGAACGATCTTCTTACGCTCTTTGCCGGAGTATCCGTTGTCCTTCGCTGCGATCGCCAAACTGGCGGCCAGTCGTTTCACGTCCCATTCGAACGGCCCCGGGTACGTTTCGTCGAAGTCGTTGATGTCGAACGCGAGCTTTCGCTCGGGCGTCGCATAGATACCGAAGTTGCTCAGGTGTGCGTCGCCGCAGAGTTGGCTGTTCAGGCCGGAATCAGGGCTTCGGGACAAGTCGTCCGTCATCACCAGGGCAGCACCACGGAAGAACGAGAACCGGGACGCCGACATGCGCCCGTATCGGATGGGCACCAGGTCCTGTACCCGCGACTTCGCCTGCAATTCCAGCAGTGATATCGGATCGCGGTCACTCTCTGTCAGATCCGCGAGCGCGGCCAATGGCGTATCTCTACGCGCCTGGCGGCCGCGCGCCCGCCTCTCGTCGACAGTGGGATGCTCGGTACGCACTGCTGTCATCTGCCCGACCTTTCACTCGCAACGGCTATCGCTACGAACTCGACGCGTCGGGCGTCGTTCGGCCTCCTGATCCGCGCGCTGCGCGTACCAGGAGTTCCGGACTTGACACCAACGCCTTGCGCCACGGAAGTACCCCGTCGATCTCGATCTGAATCGACAGGCTCAACACGGTCCGAATCAGAACGATCATGCCCAGAACTGCGGCGTCGGTCAGCGACGGTGAAGACGTCACAGTCTTCACCAGATCAGCGGCGACAAGGATCTCGAGCCCGAGAAGGATGACCGCACCCATCGTCTCGCGCAGAGTGCGAAACGCTGAACTACCGTCGCGCGTTCGACTCCAGGCGCGCCCCGCGATCACGAATGCGAACACGAACCCGAGGACCATGGCGACAACACCGAGTACTTCGAACCATTCGGTGACAAGCTCGAAGAACCTGATTTTGTCCATGATCATGATTCTCGAGGTAATGCACCGATAAGTCGAGGTGACACGACGGAGTCAGCTGAAGATCCGCTCGATGTCGTCGAGTCGCAGCTCGGTCGCGCGAGGAGAATAGCCCGAGCCCCACAGGCTGTCGTCGACGTAATGGACGTTCCCCGAGCGGACAGCGGGAAGACGCTCCCAGAGCGGGTTCATTGCCAACTGCGCGCGGACGTCCTGCTGGTCCTGGAATGCACCCACGATGATCACGTCGCTGGTCACCTGATCGAGTTGCTCCGCTGTGAGTGTGCGGGTGAACTCCTCCGATGTAGCTCGATCGCCCGGGAAACCGAGAGCATCGAGAAGAGCGTCGACCTGGTTGTAGACGACACCGTTTTCGCCGGTACGCAGCAGCGTCACCGACGGTAGCGAGCCGAGGGCCGAGAGCCGATCCTTGATTGTGAGGAGGCGCTCTTCCGTTCTCGCGTTCAATTCCGCAGCAGCTTCTTCCCGTCGGACCGCGACGCCCATCGAGGTGACCAACTTCTTCATCTCGTCCCACGTGAGGTACCCGTTGAAGCCGGCGAACACTGGAACACCGGTCGCAGAGAGTTCGTCGTAGGACTTTGCCGCATAAGCATTTCCGGCGGTCAGGAGCATGACGATCAGATCTGGCGACGCGCCGATGATCGCTTCCTTGTTCCACGTTCCCGCCGTGCCGAGGTTCGGGATGTTCGCCGCCTCCGGCATCGTGCGCAACACCGCGTCGCCGCCCACCCCTTCGAGACCGAAGAAGCCGCCGACGATCTTCTCCGGCGGCACACCGAGGTCGAGGACCGTCGCCATGGCGCTGACGTGGGCGATGACCATTCGCTGCGGATCCGACGGAATCTCGACACTGCCCGTCTCATCCTGCACTGTGACGAGACCACTTGGCGCCGAGCCGTTTTCGTCGCTGCTGCACGCTGCCAGCAAGGTCGCGGCCGCGACACCGAGCCCGGCGCCGAGGAATCCCCTGCGTGTCAGCGCATCGACGATGCGTTCCCACTGCTCGTCTGTATCGAGTGTGGTGTTATCGAGTGCGGGCGTCAGGCAGATCGAGTTCGGCACAGTTCGGTCCATTCGTTCGAGCGGTCGAAGATCTCCTCGATTGTGGCTATCGAACCGTCGAAACTGAACAGGATTTCGAGCCGACATCTATCGCTGTCCGGTCACACCTTCTTGACGACACTCGACTTCAATTGCATCGGTCCGATGCCGTCGACCTTGCAGTCGATGTCGTGGTCGCCAACGCCCTGGACAAGGCGGATGTTGCGCACTTTCGTACCTGACTTGATGCCGGTCGGACTGCCCTTCACCTTGAGTGTCTTGACGACCGTCACCGTGTCTCCGTCCGCAAGGATGTTTCCTACGGCATCTTTCACCACACCCAGTTTCACCACACCCGAGTCCTCGCCGACACTATCGGTCGGCGCCCACTCGTGCGCGCAGGACGGGCAGACCATCAACGCGCCCATCTCGTAGGTGTATTCGCCGGCGCATTCGGGGCAAGGGGGCAAGGTTTCTTCCACGCGGTTCATCCTATCCACCAGGCACCCGATCCCCATTTTTGCATTTCATGAGGCATTCTTGGGCGAAATATTGCATTCGATGAAACTTTGCACTCTGTGCAATTATGGATGAAATGGGAACCGAAACTCTCGGATTGCGCGAACGAAAACGAATTGCGACGAGGCAGCTGATCGAGCACACTGCCGTCGAACTCGTCCTCGACCTCGGCTACGACGAAGTGACTGTCGAGAAGATCTGCGAGGCCTGCAATCTGTCGACCCGCACGTTCTTCAACTACTTCCCCACCAAGGACGCAGCGATCGGTGGGCTCATGCTCGTCGTGCCAAGTGAGGCAACCATGCTCACGCTCATCGGCGAGCACCCGGACGATCCGCTGCGCGGCGCCCTCGCGGTATTCGAGGCGGCGATGCAGATCGTCGACGAGCGACCCGATCTGCTCGCGCATCGACGCGAATTGTTCGAACGTCATCCCACGCTGTTGCAACAACATCTGGCCACCTTCCACGATCTTGAAGACACGCTCACCCGGATCCTCACGCGGGAGTTGTCGCACAGAACCGAGTATCGCCGCCTGCACTCGGATACAGCCGCTGCCGACGAAGCCACGGCAACGGTCATCACCGCAGGCGCCGCGATGCGTTACGTCTTCCGAAAATGGCAGAACAGTGAACGGGCAAGCCCCAGAACCGACTTGCTTGATCCGGCGCTACTCCTGATGGCTCGAATACTCAGGTCCGAGAGCTGATCCACACTCTCTCGCACCAGCTGTCACTCAACTAAGGAACTACATGTCCACTCGAGAAGCTGCGACCGTCGAGCCCGACGGCACGCATACCGATACCGAGGCCGCGCCGGACAAACGGTCGATCATCCTCGTTTTTGTCGGGCTTATGATCACGATGCTTCTGGCATCGCTCGACCAGATGATCTTCAGCACCGCGCTCCCGACCATCGTGGGCGAATTGAACGGCGTCAACCACATGGTCTGGGTGACGACGGCATACATCCTCGCCTCGACCGTCATGATGCCGGTGTACGGAAAACTCGGTGACCTGATCGGGCGCAAGGGCCTCTTCATCGGCGCCATCAGCATTTTCATCGTCGGTTCGGTGATCGGCGGTCTGTCCCACGACATGACCACACTCATCGCTGGTCGAGCCGTGCAAGGACTCGGCGGCGGCGGATTGATCCTGCTGTCCCAGGCGATCATCGCCGACGTCGTCCCGGCCAGGCAACGCGGCCGGTACATGGGTGCGATGGGCGGCGTGTTCGCACTGGCTTCGGTTGCCGGCCCCCTTCTCGGTGGATGGTTCACCGAGGGCATCGGCTGGCGCTGGGCATTCTGGATCAACATCCCCCTCGGGCTCCTCGCAATCGCGAGCGCAATGGCATTCCTTCACCTGCGGAAGCCGAACCTCGGCAAACCTCGCATCGACTATCTGGGAATGATCCTCGTCGCAACGGCCGCAACCTGTCTGATCCTGTTCACCACCTGGGGCGGCAACACCTACGCCTGGGGGTCAGGCGTCATCATCGGGTTGATCATCGGCTGCATCGTGACCGCAGTGGCGTTTGTCTTCGTCGAGAAGCGTGCTGACGAACCGGTAATTCCGATGCACCTGTTCGCTCAGCGAAACTTCGTGTTGACCACCGTCGCGGGCCTGATCATCGGCATCGCGATGTTCGGTGCGCTCGCCTACCTGCCGACCTACATCCAGATGGTGACAGGCAAGAACGCCACCGAAGCAGGACTGATGATGATTCCGATGATGGCAGGCCTGCTGGTCGCCTCCATCGGATCCGGTCAGCTGGTCAGCAAGACCGGCCGCTACAAGATCTTCCCCATCGTCGGAACATCCATCGTCGCAGTCGCTCTCGTCCTGCTCTCACGTCTGACGCCGTCGACCTCACTGCTGGTCTTCGGTTGCTACATCGCACTCATGGGTATCGGCCTCGGCCTCGTCATGCAGATCTTGATCTTGATCGTGCAGAACACCTTCCCCGCGGCCGAAGTGGGAACGGCCACCGCGTCGAACAACTTCTTCCGTCAGATCGGTGCGTCGTTGGGCAGCGCGATCGTGGGCAGCCTGTTCGCCTCGCGTCTGACCAATCTCCTGGCCGAGCGACTCCCCGCGAATGGCGGCGCGGTCGGTGGTGACGAGAACTCCTTGACCCCGGGAATCCTCTGGAAGTTGCCCAGCCAGGTTCGCGAGATCATCGTCGGTGCATACAACGACGCGCTGGCGCCGATCTTCCTGTACCTCGTCCCCTTGGTCATCGCGGCGGTTGTCCTGTTGCTCTTCGTCAAGGAGAAGCCACTCGCGACGACGATCGATCGCTCGGCACCCCCGCTCGAGTAATTGACTATCGTGGCGTGATGTCGCACGCACCGAATACGCCCAGACGCACTCTCGCTGTTCTGGGCGTATTCGGCGTTGTGGTGGTCGTAGTTGTCGCCGGCGCACTGTGGTGGTTCGCGCGCGGCGACGACGCTCTTGCCGGCGAGAATCTCGATTCGTTCCCGGCCGTCGACCACAGCATTCTCAGCGCTCAGCAGAGTGCGCTACTGGGCGTCCTCGAGCAGGAGTGGGAGTCAGGGAGTCCCGGCACCAAATACGCCGAGGGTGTCGAAGAATCGTGGTGTGCCGATTTCGTGAGCTGGTCGATGAACCAGATCGGCACGCCGTTCTCGAACCCCAACTCAGGGTCGTGGCGCATCCCCGGGGTGTACACGCTGCAGGAGTATTACGAGTCCGTCGACGCGTTTGTCCCCTACGGTCAGGACTACCAGCCCAAGGTCGGCGACACGATCCTGTACGGCGACTCGAGCCCCTTCGGCCAACACGTCAACGTCGTTCTGGTCAACGACGGCGGCACTCTGACGACCGTCGGCGGCAACGAGAACAACAAGGTCATGCTCCATCGCATCGTCCCGTCGGAAGTCCCGGGGATCGTCGGGTTCGGCGTCATCTTAGCCACCCCCGCCGTCTTTGCGTGATGAAACTTGATTGCTGTGAGCGGTGAGATTTCCGAATTGGTTCAACCGTTGATTGGTTCGAACGGATCGACATTGTTCGGATAATTCCTTGTTTCCGTCGTCGACAGATTTTGATATCGAACGAAGGATCAGACCTGGCAACTAGATTCATATCCAGCTGCCCCCTACCTCAGACAGGAATTCGATGCGCCCTGGTGAGCTGACCACCCTCGAGCAGATACAGCTCATGGCCCGCGCGGCTGCTACGCAGGCCATGAGCACGCCGTCGATGCTCCGGCTGCGGCTCGGCCGCTACCCCACTCGCACACCCGAACTGCGCAAACGCCCACTCCCCGACACCAAGCTGTGCAGCGAAGCGCTCGATCACGCCAGAGGAACCCTCTCCCCCGCGGTCTTGAACCACAGCCTGCGCTGCTGGATCTGGGCCGACGCCTTCGCGCAGATCGATGCGATCGAGTACGACCCCGAAGATCTCTTCACTGCGTGCGCCCTTCACGATGTCGGACTGGGCGCAGAAGGATCGGCCGAGCACGGGTGTTTCACCTACATCAGTGCCGCAGACGCAGAAGAACTCGCGACCCGAGTGGGAACTTCGGAGAGGTCGGTACGGCGAATCGGCGAAGCGATCCGTCTACACATGGATCTGACCGTCGACCGCGGCGCGGGCGCTGACGCCTATCTACTGCATGCCGCAGCGCATTTCGACGTTGCCGGTCGGCGTGCGCCCGAAATTCCGCGAGCAACTGTTGATGCAACAATCGCGGAGTACCCGCGAACAGGGTTCACCGACGAGTTCGCGCAATCGATGCGGCGCGAGGTCGAGCTCCGTCCGCACTCTCGCGCGGCGACGCTCTGGAGATCGGGAATGGCCCTGCCGTTGCGTACCAATCCCCTGGATTGGAAGAGCCGGTAACTACGAAAAGTCCTCGAGCACTGCAGTTCGCGGCCCTCCGACGTTCCCGGTATTCACCACGCCGACGGGTTCGATCAACATCACCTCCGCTTCTTCCTCGGCGATCGGGCAATGTTCGACTCCGCGAGGTACCACGAACAGTTCACCGGGCCCCAGTGGAACATCTCCGTTTCGGAGTTGGATTCGAATCTGCCCCTTCGTCACCAGGAACATTTCGTCGGTGTCGGTGTGGGAGTGCCAGACGAATTCACCTTTGATCTTGACGATCTTGATCTCGTAATCATTGAGGGCCGCAATCTTCTTGGGCGACCAGTGCTCGGCGAACTGACCGAACTTCTCGCGGAGCGATACCGCTGTTGCCGAACTGTTCATGTTGTTCCTCCCTCGGGCGCGACACCATCGCGATGACGACCCCGCCACTCTTCGTCACCCGCGGCAGCTGCGTCTTGTACGTTTCTGACATGGATCCCCGCGGCGCACAGATCACCGCGTGGGCACCGGGCCTCGCGGGAATCACCGAGGTCTTCCATGCCGATTTCGTCGGACACGCCTATCCCAAACACACGCACGATCAGTGGTCTCTGATGCTCGTCGACCGGGGCACGATTGCATACGACCTCGATCATCGCGCTCATGGCGCAGCACCCGAGATCGTGACTCTGTTGCCGCCAGGCATCGCACACGACGGAGTTCCGGTCACCGAGGCCGGATTTCGTCAACGAATCCTTTACCTCGACACGTCAGTTCTCGGTGAGGTCCTCATAGGCCCGGCGGTGGACAGCCCCGAGATTCGAGACCCTCTGCTGCGCCACCGCATCGATCAACTGCACTCTGCACTCGGCCCACACGGCGAATCACTCGAAGCCGAAAGTCGCCTGGGGTTCCTCGCTGAAAGATTGAACGAGATCCTCACACCGGCCACAGGTCGATCCCGTCACATGCCGACCGTTGACGAACGCGTTGCCGATCAACTTCGGGACCTGCTCGATGCGCGACTCACAACGGGAATCACGATGCGGGAAGCGTCGAACATCCTGCAACGGAACCCCACGTATCTGATCAAGAACTTCGCGAAGCATTTCGGGCTTCCGCCTCACAAGTACGTGACGGGACGTCGGATCGATCTGGCGCGACGCGCAATCCTCGCCGGTCGCGAATTGGCGGACGTGGCCGTCGACGTCGGATTCCACGATCAATCCCACCTGTCGCGGCACTTCGTCAAGCATGTCGGGGCGCCGCCCGGTAAATACGCACTGAACGTGGTCGGCAGAGCGCGCTAGTCGAAGCACCTGGCACCGGTTTCGTCGAGCAGACACTGGTTCCGGTCAGCTGGTGCCTGTGTCCACTGAATGAAAACGGTGTCAGGTCCCAACGATCAAGCAGCCGTCTCGAGGTCGACCAGGAGGAGGTCCTCGCGCCGCGGCCCGTATTCACGATCGGTCAGCTGATACGAGCGCAACGCGCGAGGCGCGCGGGCCAATTCGTAGAACCGCTCGGACCCGGACACGAACTGCCTCGATGCCCAACCCCAGTTCGGGCCGTGCGGAAACTTCGGGTCGGGCAGCATGTCGGACTCCATCGACATCAGCCGTAGACGGCGAACCACTCCGGTAGTGGAGGCATTCTCGTCGAAATCGGTCCACGCCTGACGGGCATTTGTGTCGTCACGAGGAGTTCCGGCGCGTAGTTGCAAAGCGCCCGCGGCTTCGATCCGAGAAGGCAACGGTGGTTCGGCGTCGAACATGAATTGCAGTGCGCCGACGCGAGCGATCGCCGGCTGGACCGGCTCCCGGATGTCTGACCCGTCGCGAGGCAGTCTCCACATCAACGGTTTCGAACTCGTGCGCACTTCCGCCGTCAAGACCCACGCCGGCTCGACTACCGCCCACCTGCTCGGGCTGTCGACATTCCAGGAAAGTCCCCACCGGACGGTCTCCCCCAATTCCGGAGGAACGAACCACCGAAGACGCAGAGCGTCGACCACTACCGGCGTGATCATCGCGTCGAAGTTCGCCGACGCACCGACCACTCGACCGGATCCACCGCATCGTCCAGCCCGAGAACCACGCGAGCTGCGTTACGCCCCTGATCGAACAGGGACTGGCGAACTGTGGTCAAGCCGGCGTCCGATGCGGCTGTTGTGTCGTCCCATCCGACGACTGCGACATCGTCGGGCAGCGCGAGGCCGAGTTCACGGATCGCGTCCAGAACCCCCAGAGCCAGTTCGTCACTCATCGCCAAGATGACATCGGGCCTTCGGCTCTCGGGAACGTCGAGAAGGGACCGAGCCATCCGCGCACCCTCGCTCCGCTCGTTGACGGTGACGACCCCCACCCGCACCGAGGGCCAATCGAGGCCCGCGTCGCGGACGGCGCGCTCGTAGCCCTCGAGCCGATGGCGGGACACCGGAAAGAACGCTTCACTTGAAACCACGTCCATCCGAATCTCGGACCGACGCTCACGATCCCACGGAAGGCTGATCACCGCGGGCCGCTGCGCCCCCGACAACCCGACTGCCGCGATCGCAACGGCGCCGGCAACATCGTCCATCCCGACGAGATCCACACCCTCGTGCAACGGCCCACCCTGGATGCATGCGGGTTTTCCGGTGCCGACAATCGCATCGAGGATGGGATCGTCGAAGACGGTGGTCCAGACGACAAAACCGTCTACTGCCGCGTCGCGAACTCTGTCGACGTCTCCCGGTTTCCCCGAGTTCGGCAGCATCATCAATCCGGCGTTCGCATCCAGGCACGCTTCGGCGACTCCCGAGAGGAATCGCCGAGCTACTGCGTCTTCGAAGGCATACGTCAGCTTCTCGCTGAAGACGACCGCGATGTTGTTGAATTTCCCGCTCCGCAAGGACTGCGCCGCCCGGTTAGGGCCCGCGTACTCGAGCTCTTCGGCGGCGGCGAACACCTTGGCCCGCGTTGATTCAGACACGCGCTCGGGCTGTGCGAAGGAGTACGACACCGACATCACCGACACGCCTGCGGCCTTGGCGACGTCGGCCATCGTCGGACGACTCGAACGCTGCGCACGTATGGCCATGAGCATCAGCATAGCGAGTGCAAAATATCCATTGCGCAGGTGTGTATCGATACATGTATCGTTACACAACATGACTGTTCGACTGCCGAAGGCAACCACGCTACGGCTGATGACACTGGCCGGAGCAGCCTTCGCCTACGTGACGGCCGAAATGCTCCCCGTCGGACTGCTCAGCGAAATCTCGACGGACCTCGACGTCACCGAAGGGCGTGTCGGCCTACTGCTGACCTTCTACGCATACGGTGTCGCGGTCTTGACGCTTCCGCTGATCGGAGCGGTCAAAACCTGGCCGCGCCGACGTGTTGTCGTTCTGACGGTGGCCACCCTCGCGGTGTCGCAACTGGTCGCAGCATTGGCCGTCAACTATCCGATGCTGGTGATCGGACGATTGCTCTGCGCTGCGACGCACGGAGTGTTCTGGGCTGTCGTTGCCCCGGTCGCAGCCACTCTGGTTCCGCGCGGACAACAGGGCAAGGCAATCGCGATGGTGTATGCCGGTACGTCTCTCGCTTTTGTTCTCGGAGGTCCACTGTCTTCGGCGATCGGCCAATCCTGGGGTTGGCGGACTGCGTCGGCGGCAATCGGTGTGGTGGCAGTGGTCATCGCTTTCTCACTGCATCGTGCGTTGCCCGAAATGCCGGTCGATCAACACCATCGGAGCAAGCGAGACAAACCGAAGCCGACACCGGCGATGAAACGGGCACTCGCCGTCATCTGCGCGGCAACGCTGTTTGCCGCCCTGGGGCAGTTCGCTTCGTACACGTTCTTCACACTTCTGGTGGAGGAAAGCCTCGGCTCGTCCGGTGGCATCCGTACCGCGATGCTTCTGGTCTACGGCGCCGCCGGCGCAGTCGGAGTGTGGGTCGCCGGCAAGTACTACGACCGCCGACCGCGTCTCTTCACGCTCATCTCGATCGCGACGGTGGCAGGCGCGCTGGCCATCTTCTGGCTCTTGGCGCCGTCGATGGGAGCGTTCGCCGTCGTCGCCACGATCTTGTGGGGTGCGGCGTTCACCACCGTTCCGATCTGCCTCCAGTCCTCGGTTCTGCGCGCCGTTCCGATCGGGACCGACCGTGCCTCGGCCATCTACGTCGTCGTGTTCCAGATCGCGATTGCTACGGGTGCCTTGCTCGGCTCTGCCGTCGTCGACGGTGGCGGGCTCTCACATCTGGCGGGCATCGGGGTCGCTCTGATGATCGGTTCGTTGGTGATAGTCGGGTTCGGCCGACGCGCATTTCCCCGCGAACCGCAGCGGTCTACTCACTCCCCCACCGACGCGGCAGCGACGGTCGCGTCGTAGATCAGGGTGTATCGCCAGAAAAGTCGTCTCCTGATCCGGCTACCTGGCAAACACAACGCGGCCGCGCGTCGGACGTCAGCCATCGACTCACCCGGTTCCGCGGTGGGAACCGTCATCGCCTTCAGTGGCTCGGAGGCAACCCGTCGATGCTTGACGACGCCGACGACGGGATTGCACACGGTCGCCAACACCGACAGGAGTGCGTCGGTTGCTGTGGTCGATCGATAACACCCGACCACGACGAGCCGCCCGCCCGATTCGAGCAGGCCGCTCAGCCGCTTCATCGACTCCTCGAGTGGAAGATGATGCAACGCCGCGACGACTGTGATCGCGTCGTACTTCGCCTCGGATGCAAAGTCCTCGATCCGCCGTGCTTCGATGATCACGTTCTCGTCGTCGACAAACCTTGCGCGCACGGCGGCCGACGTCGTCAGGTCGGGTTCCACACCGACCACCACGTCGAACCGCCGCCGCAAGAGGTCGATCAGATTGCCGGTCCCGCTCCCCACGTCGAGAGCGCGACCGGACCTGACCCCGCGCAGATTACGTAGAACCCACCGGCCGTAGTGATCGTTGTGACTCCACGGATGGCGTCGGTTGAAACCGTCCAAGCGCGCAATCACACCCATACCCGACGGTATCAATCCGAGCTCGGGCACCGGCCGTCACAACCGCGGGTCGACCGGCTCCGATTCGAGAGCCAACACTGCGAACACGGCCTGGTGCGCTCGCCACAATGGTTCACGGTCGACGAGCCTGGATACCGCCTCCATGCCGAGCGCGTACTCGCGCAGCGCCATCGACTGCTTGTGTCCGAGGTTGCGGTTACGCAATCTCGCAAGAGTCGACGGTTCGAGGTAGTCGGCACCGTAGATCAATCGCAGGTACTCCCGGCCGCGGACCTTGATCCCCGGCTGAACCTTCGCGTTGTACCCCCGCGGTCCGTGAATCTGATTCGCCAGCGGTTTGACGACCATCCCCTCACCACCGTCACCGGTGAGCGACTCCCACCACTTCGTCGCTTCGGACACCGAGTCTTCGGAACCGAGATCGACGACCAGGCGACGTGTGGTGGTAAATCGACTCGGGTCGGCCGCGGCCAGGCGGTCCGAAATACCCAGGTGCCATTCGTGATCCCGTTCCCCGTACGACTTGCCCTCGGCCGCCAGAATCTGGAACGGCGCGATGGTGACGCCGTCCAGTCCGTTCGTCGGCCACACGTACCGTCGGTACGCCTCGCCGAAGCGCTCGATACTGGCGGCCCGAACAGTTGTCTGTTCGAACATCTCCGCCACGTCCAGGCCCCGCGCCCCGGCCTGCGCCAACACGGCCTCGCGAGCTGTGAGGTCTGATCGCCCGGCCGCCGCGACCGACGCGTACTGCGAGCGCAGCAGACCTTCCGCTTTGACGTTCCACGGCAACAGTTCGCAGTCGAGGAGCAGCCAGTCGGTGCCCAACTCTTCCCACAACCCAGCGGAGGTGACTGCGGCGGCGATGTCGTCGATCAACTGCTGAGTCAGGTCGTCGTCGAAGAACTGGCGGCCGGTGCGGGTGTGCACCATCCCGGTGAGCGCATCCGGTGCGTCGAAGCGGGACTGAGCAACCGATCGATCACGGCACACGAGCGCCACTGCCCGAGAACCCATGTGCTTCTCTTCGCAGATCACTGTTCCGATTCCGCCGGCCCGGTATGCGTCGAACGCGGTCGACGGGTGTTCCAGATAGTCATCGGATTGGGCGCTCGCGCAGGGCGCCATGGTCGGCGGTAGGTACCGCAGCCATTGCGGCGCGACCGCGAATCGGCTCATCACTTCCAAGGCGCCGGCAGCGTTGTCGGTGCGAACGGACACTCGACCGCGTAGTTCGGTGTCGACGCCTGTCGTTTCGAGGACGTCGGCGAGATCGAGCACATCCGGATCACGAGTCGGCGGTGCCAGCGGTACCACCGGCTCGTACCAAACCTGCTCCGCCGGAACCGACACGATCTCTCGTTCCGGGTATCGAAGAGCGGTGAGGGATCCACCGAAGACGCACCCGGTGTCGAGGCACGCGGTGTTGTTGATCCATTCCACCTCGTGCACCGGAGTGTGACCGTAGAGGACCATGGCTGATCCTCGGTAGTCCTGCGCCCACGGGTATCGAACGGGCAGGCCGAATTCGTCCGTCTCACCGGTTGTTTCACCGTAGAGCGCAAAGCTTCGCACTCGGCCGGACGCCCTGTTGTGGTAGTCCTCCTTGAGACCGGCGTGCGCGACAACGAGTTTGCCGTCGTCCAGGACGAGGTGCGCGACGAGACCGTCACAGAAGTCGACGACGCTTTCGCGGAACTCCGCCGACTCGGTGGCCATCTGCTCGAGGGTCTCGGCGAGTCCGTGACTCGGCGTGACCTTCTTACCGCGCAGCGCCTTGACGAGTTTGTTCTCGTGGTTACCCGGAACCGCTATCGCATGTCCCGCCGCGACCATCCCCATGACCAGACGCAGCACACCGACCGAATCCGGACCTCGATCCACGTAGTCACCGAGGAAGACGGCAGTTCGCCCGTCCGGCGGCACCGCATCGACAGCTCTGCCATCCGTCCCGAAGTCGACGGTGTAGCCGAGTTTCACGAGGAGCGTCTCGAGCTCACTTCGACATCCGTGGATGTCACCGATGACGTCGAACGGACCACGCTCGACACGCAGATCGCTGCGGAGCGGGTGGCGCAAGAATGTGGCTTCGGAAACCGCGTCCTCACCTCTGAGGATGTGAACCGAACGGAAACCTTCCTTACCCAACCCGCGGAGCGAGCGAGTCAACTGTTGGTGCTGGCGGCGAATCACGTCGCGTCCGAACGTCCGGTCAGAGCGAGCGTCGTTTCGTGCAGAGCAGACCGATTCCGGAACATCGAGCACGACTGCCACCGGCAGTATGTCGTGCTCGCGAGCCAACGCAACGAGTCGCTTGCGCGCAGCGGGCTGGACGTTGGTCGCGTCGACCACCGTGAGGCGTCCGCGTCGCAAACGCTTGGCCGCGACGAACTCCAGCACTTCGAAAGCATCGGACGTCGACTCCTGTGAGTTCGGATCGTCACTGACCCACCCTCTGAATGTGTCACTCGAGAGGGTTTCGTACTCACCGAAGTGGCGCGCCGCAAAGGTCGACTTTCCCGAGCCACTGACGCCGATGAGTACTACCAGGGCGAGATCTGGAATCTCGTACACCGTCATGACGTTCGTGCCTCCTTCGTGAAGATTGCCATCTGTGTCGGCCCGCCGAGGACCGGATCAATTGCTCCGATAAATTCGAACTCCACGCAATAGCCGTGGACTCGGGCGGTTTCGGTTGCCCAGTCGTCGAATTGGGTCCGGGAGAACTCGAACCTGTGATCGGGGTGCCTGAACTCTCCCGCGGCCAATGCCGGATACAGCACGTTGTAGTCGGCATTCGGAGTAGTCAGCAGCACATACTGCGGTGCTGCGTCCACGAAGACCGATCTGACCAGCGCCGGCAGGCGCGCCGTGTCTACGTGCTCGACCACCTCCATCAGCACGGCTGCGTCGAAGCCTTTCAAGCGTGCGTCGCGGTACGTCGCGGACGACTGCATCAAAGACACACGTTCACGCTGGACGTCGGACATTTCGGTGAACTTCAATCTGCGTTGCGCCCGGGTCAGTTCGCGCGCGCTCACATCGACGCCGACAAGTTTGTCGAATCGAGCGTGCGGCATCAGCGCCTCGAGCAATTTACCTTCGCCACAACCGATGTCGACAATTGTTCTCACGTGCAGTCGCTGAAGCGTCGCCAAAACTGCGTCGACGCGAAGGCGTGCCAGCGGCGGATCCGGTCTCGGTGCTTCGATCTGCGCCTCAGCTTGTTCGGGAATCAGTCGATCGACCACCGATTCGACCAGGTCGCGTCGACGAGCCAGGTAGCGGCACATGATCAGCGCGGAATCCGGATGCGACGCCAACCACTCTCCAGCGACGCGGATCAATTTGTCTGCCTCGTCAGGTCCCACCCAGTAGTGCTTCACATCGTCGAGGACGGGCAACAGCACGTAGAGGTGCCGTAGGGCACTCTGCACCGTGTGTTCCCCGGTCAGTGTCAGCGACACGAAGTCGGAGTTTCCCCACGTCGGTAGGTGCGGATCAAGCTGCACCGGTATCGCGGTCACGTCCCAGCCCAGCGGCTCGAACAGCCGACGAGGCAATTCCGCATCGCCGCCACACGGAACCACCGGAATCGAGACGGTCAACGCGAGTTCGGCTCCGACGAGTTCCGGGTGCGACTTGCACGTTCCCGTCAACGCGGTGCGAAACAGCTTCGATAGAGCAACCGAGAGTATGGACGACGCCGCATACGGCCGATCGTTGACGTACTCCCCCAGCGAAAAGTTGTCGCCACTCTTGCCGCGTCGATACCTACTCTGCACAAGTTCGATGGGGTCGACGTCCACAATCACTGCCACCGTGGTCTTTTCGGCCGTGGCCTCCGGGTACAGAACCGTGGCGGTGCCGATCGCCAAGTCGAAGCTTTGCACGCGGTCGGGATGTTTGTGCAGCAGGTAGCTCAACGCGGTCGCATCAGGAGTCTGCGGGGTCGGGGTGGACGTCAGTGTGAGTAGCACCAGGCGAATGTAGCCCGGCAAACGTCCGGGGCGCCTCTGATTTACGCGCCCGCGGCCGTCAGAACAAAGTGAGAGCTGCTCCCGCACCCACCAGTTCCCGAGGCGCCTCACGCGGTTCACTGCCAGCCGCACTGACGTCTCGATGCTCCGAACGACCACCCAACCCATGACGCTCGACCAATGGCTCGACACGGCTTGCGAGCCAACGCTTGTATTCGGGAGTGACATACGCACCCCGCCCGTACAGCTCGCGGTAGCGACGGATGAGTGCCGGATGTTCCTGAGCAAGCCAATTCATGAACCAACCCCGAGTACTCCCCCGTAGGTGCATCGGGAAGACCGTCACACTCGTCGCACCGGCTTCGGACAGTGCCTCGAACAGACCGTCGAGGTGACTGGTGGAATCGGTGAGGAACGGAATGACCGGCGCCACCATGACATTGCACGAGAATCCCGCGTCGGTGATGGCCCGGATCATCTCGAGACGCGCCCGCGGTGACGGGGTACCAGGCTCGATCTGCTTCTGAAGTGCAGCGTCGTTGATCGCCAATGACACTCCGATTCCGACGTCGACCTGCGCCGCCGCCATTTTCAACAGCGGCAGGTCCCGTCGGAGCAGAGTTCCCTTCGTCAAGATCGAGAAAGGAGTTCCGGATTCGGTCAACGCGCGAATAATGCCGGGCATCAAGCGGTATCGGCCCTCCGCTCGCTGATAAGGATCAGTGTTGGTACCCAGTGCCACTGCCTCCCGTTTCCAGGACTTTCGCGCCAATTCCTTGCGGAGCACCGCGGCAATGTTCGTCTTCACGACCACTTGGGAATCGAAATCCGCGCCGGCGTCGAGGTCGAGGTACTCGTGACTCGGTCTCGCGAAGCAATATCGGCATGCGTGCGAGCAACCACGAAAAGCGTTGACGGTGAAGCTGAACGGCAACGTCGACTCTTCGGGCATCTTGTTGAGCGCGCTCTTGCAGAGCACCTCGTGAAACGTGATTCCCTCGAACTCGGGAGTCTGCACGGAGCGAACCAACCCGGCCCGTTCGAGTCCGGGTAGCGCTCCGTCATCTGCATCCAATGCCTGACCCGACCACCTCATGGCCCCAAGTCGAACACTTGTTCTAAGGTATGTCAAGATGGAGCGAATACCCGACCGTGCCTCACCACGGCCGGGAAGTTGTTGGCAGAATTCGGGGCATGTCGAACAGAATCAACATTTCGTCCGGTTCCGAATGGGAACCCAAGATCGGTTACTCACGCGCTGTGCGCATCGGTAACCAGGTCGCAGTCTCTGGTACTACCGCTCCTGGTGAGACCCTCACAGATCAGACCCGCGCAGCGCTCGAAACAATCAAGGCAGCACTTGCCGAGGCCGGCGCCTCGCTCGACGACGTCATCCGCACTCGCATGTACCTGCGCGACATGACGCAGTGGGAGCAGGCCGCTCTCGCGCACGGTGAAGTGTTCGGCGAGATTCGTCCCGCCACGACCATCCTCGAGGTCAGCTCGCTGATCGACCCCGCTCTGCTCATCGAGATCGAGGCCGACGCGGTTCTCAGCTGATCGTCAATCCGGACATTTGTGAAAGTGGCGCCTAGTCTGAGCCGATGAAACCGATGCGGCTGTATCCGTTGACGCTCGCGCTCGGCATCACCGCCGCTTTCCTCTCGCCCGGTTCTGCACTCGCAGATCCGGGCGAGAGTCTTTCGACGGCTTGCGGTAGCCCTCTGAGCAATGCCGAGGTGGGCCGGATTGCCGAACTCAGCGACGTCACGACGCTGACCGGCACTGGACTACCTCGGCTCGAGACCGCTGTAGAACGTCATCGTGAGATCACGTCGATCCTCGTCTCACACCACGATTGGCGAGGCTTGTTCTCCATCGGCCTCGACGCTGTCGAACACGAGGCGGTGATGCCGCTGCAGCGAGACCCTGCAGCCTTCGCCGATGACGAGTGGGCCCATTCCGTCAGCTTCGAATTGCTGCGCAGGTACCTGGTGAACGTCCATGCGGAGTTCACCGGTACTCCCACCGATCCGGCGTGGAGCAACTACTTCGCCCTGACACGTCAGTGCGACGCCAGTCCAGCACGGGTCGCCATGGCCGGCTACAACGCGCATCTCACCGTCGACCTCGCTCACGCCGTCGCCACGTCCGGAACCACTGCGGAGGATGTCACCGATTTTTACAAGATCGTCGATTCCATTGCCGTCAAGGGTGGTTCGATCGTGACCCTCACCAAGGCCGAGTACGACGCCGATCTGGGGCCGCTCTGGCGGTTCTACTTCGTCGGCGAAGGACTCGACCGATTGGCCGGAAACTCGCAGCCCTCGGAACTGTTGCTCCGCGCCGCCGACAGCGGATACAACACCATCACACTGGCCAACGGATTCGCCCTCCAGAATCCGCAGACACGTCCCGGCGCAGAACAGGAGATCGACGCACTCTGGCGTACTACAGATTCCGCTCTCGACGTACTCTCGCGACTCGGCGGTCTCTGACATCTCACCCTCCGCTGCCTGAAACGGACACACCTGCGACAATGACCCCATGACGGGGCACTCGGCGGGGCAAGGCATCCAGAGTCCCGCCATGCGCCGGGTGCGAGACCTGTTGCGCGGGCCCGCAATTGTCTGCGACGGCCAGGCAACCATCCGCGAGGCCGCGAAGTTGATGACCGATGCGGGCCGCCGTGCTGTTGTGATCCCGACGGAGACAAGCGGTTTCGGAATCTTCACCGAAGGTGACCTACGCGCTCGCGTGGTAGTCGGTGGTATCGACAGCAATCAGCCGGTATCAACAGTGATGACGCCGTCAGCAGTGACAGTCGATCCGGATCGATTGGGCGCCGACGCCGTGACCGACATGCTCGAGTACGGATTGCGCCATCTCCCGGTCGTGACCGAGGCAGGCGCACTGATGGGTGTGCTCGAACTCAGCGACCTCCTGACTTCGGCCACCAATCAGGGTTTCGAACTGCGCGCAGCGCTCGCCACAGCACAGGACGACGCCCACCTCGTCGAAACAGCCCGCGCGGTCCCTGTTCTGGTGACGGAATTGGTGGCGTCACGGGTCTCACCGCTCGACATCGGCGCGACGCTGGCCGTGCTGATCGACGTGACGGTCAGGCGAGCCATCGAATTGGTGGTGGGCGGAGACGAGCGACCGGATTTCGCGTGGCTGTCACTCGGCAGCGTCGCCAGACGTGAAGCGCTCCCCTCTTCGGATATCGACAGTGCGCTGGTGTGGGGCGGCGAATCTCATCACGAGGGAGCCGACGCCGCGAAGACCATCCACGACATCCTCGATCTCTGCGGGTTCCCTCGCGACACCAAGAACGCCGTCGCGACCCAGGCCAGGTTTGCTCGGACGCTCCCACAATGGCGCACTGCGCTGCGGAAATGGGTATCCAATCCGTACCAGGACCAAGCCCTGGTCATGTTGTCGATGCTGGCGGATGCCCGCGTCGTCGCAGGCGATCCGGCGTTGGATCCTCGCCCTGCGGCGTTGGATCAACTGCGACTGCACCCGGCCGTCATGCGACTGCTCCTTCGCGAAGCGGTCGGCGACAAGGCAAAGCTCCATTCGTTCAAGGACGTGATGACGCGTCGGACCGGAACCGTCGACCTCAAAGCCAGCGCCGTCCAACCGATCGTGAACATCGCTCGATGGGCGGGGATTTCCGTGGGCGCCCGCACGAGTTCGACACTCGAACGCCTCAAGGCTGCGGCGGGAAGCGGTTTCCTACTCGACGACGACGCCCAGGTACTGATCGAATCTTTCGAGGTGTTGCAGCAGATTCGTGTCCGCCACCAGACCGATCAGTTCGCGGCAGGTCGGCCACCGACCGACGAAGTCGTGATCTCCGAACTCACTCCGCTCTCGCGGAGCTTGCTGAGCAATGCAGTGCGCGAGGTCGCAGGTGTGCAACGACGACTCGAATATGCCGCGTCCGCGTCGGCGCTACCCGACATCGACCCGTGAATCGCACTGCGCTCGAACAGGTTCTGGCGGCGGAGCGCCTCGAAGGCTGGGATCCGAGTAACGAGCAGATCGCGGAACTCGAGGCCGTCATGATCGGGATGCTTTCTCGGCGTGAGTATTTCGAGCAGGAATTAGCGCGAGCCGTCGGCCTGTCGTCAGCAATTCCCCCGCGGATCCGCTGGCGAAGATCAGCGCCGTACGTCTATCGCGGTACATCGGTGCTCGAGAACAATTTCGACGTGCGAGATCCCGCCGCACTGCAATCACTCGAGTTCGCGGCGACCGCGCTTCGTCTGGGTGAGGCGCATCTCGGCAGCGACCTCGTACCGCACACGCGAGACACAGCCGAACTTCTCCTACTTCACCAGCACGTTTTCCAAGATCTGTACCAGTGGGCCGGACACATCAGAACCGTCGACATCAGGAAAGGTGCGGCAACGTTTGCTCCGGTCTCGGCGATTCGGAACTACCTGTCCGAGGTGGAAGAGATCATCGCCGCCGTCGATTGGGTAGCGCTCGATCACGGCGCTGCGTCGTTCGCGCTCGCATCGGTGTACTCGACGCTCAATCATGCCCACCCGTTTCGGGAAGGAAACGGGCGAACCGGAACACTCTTCCTGCACCGACTCGCCGCCGACACCCGATATCAGCTCGACTTGTCGCGGGTGAGCAGAACCGAGTGGGTATCCGCGTCGAGGGATTCTGCGCCTTTCCGGCCCACCGGGACCCCGTCGCCTCGCCCGTTCATCGATCTGTTCAATCGCGCGCTGACTCGCTGACGCAAACATCTGCTGCCCGTTCCAGGCGGACTGAACACCGTTACTGCTGAGTGAGCACCACTTCCGACACTCTGGAAGCGGTGCTCACTCTAAGACGACTGTGCTCACTCGACCATCAACCGGGCAGCGCGAACTCTCCTGCGTCGGACCAGCGCTGACGCTCGGCTCCGAAAGCGACGGACTGCATCGCGCGGAACTCCTCGATCGAGCGCGAGTTCGACGCAAGGAACTCCTGATGCTCGGCCAGCGAGAAGCTGCCGTCCTCGATCTCGACTCCCCCGCCGCGGCCGGCCGCAGTGTCCGCGCGCAGATCCATCAGCTCTTCCGGCTCGACGAGGTACCAGGAGATCCGGTCGAAGAATCGCAGCAACCACGGAGTGCCCTCCTCGAACGGGCCCGACTTCGCGGGGTGACGGTGATTCCACACCTGCGTCGTACGTCCGACGAACTGGTACCCACCTGGGCCTTCCATGCCGTAGATGCAGAGGTAAGCCCCACCGATCCCGACGGCGTTTTCGGGGGTCCAGGTGCGGGCGGGGTTGTACTTGGTCGTGACAAGGCGATGACGTGGGTCGAGCGGCGTCGCGACCGGAGCTCCGAGGTAGACGTCGCCGAGCCCGAGCACCATGTATTCGGCGCCGAAAACGGTGTCGAACACGTCGTTCACGGATTCGAGACCGTTCATCCGGCGGATGAACTCGATATTCCACGGGCACCACGGCGCGTCCGCACGCACTCCGTGCATGTACCGCTGGATCGCTTCGCGCGTAGCCGGGTCGTCCCACGACAGTGGCATCCGCACAGTGCGACTGGGCACCACGAGTTCGTTGGCCGCAGGCAAGGTGTCCTCCGCCTCGGCGAGCATTCCCATCAGTTTGCCGACGGGCAGCACGTCTGGGTCGACGCAGACCTGCAGGCTACGGATTCCCGGGGTGAGATCGAGTAGTCCGGCCGGCTTCTCGGCTTCGAGTCGCTGATGCAGTGCATGTGCACGCGCACGTAACGCCAGGTCGAGATTCATGTCGCCGTATTCGACCAACACATTGTCATCGCCTGAGCGCCGGTACGTGACCGCGGTGTCGCCGTCACGGCGAGCTATGACGCCGTCGTCGCCGTCACCACCGGAGGAATGAACAACCGAATTGGACGCTCGACGCGATACTCCGAGGTCACGCCGGGAGGCTGCCCGTTCGGCGCGGACCGGCACGAAGCGAATCTTGTTCCCGGGAGCCAACTGTCCAAGCTTCCAGCGATCAGCAGACACCACCGTGATCGGGCAGACGAAGCCGCCGAGGCTCGGTCCGTCGGGCCCGAGGAGGATGGGCGTGTCGCCGGTGAAGTCGAGTGCACCGATCGAATACGCGTTGTCGTGGATGTTCGAAGGGTGAAGTCCCGCTTCGCCGCCGGTGGTTCTGGCCCAGTCAGGTTTCGGACCGATCAACCGGACTCCGGTGCGGTCGGAGTTGAAGTGGACCTCGTACTCGGTCGCGTACAGCGTGTCGATGTCGGAGCGGGTGAAGAACTCCGGCGCCCCGTGCGGGCCCTCGGTCACCGCAAGTTCCCAGCACGTGTGTATCGCCGGAACATGCTCGGCGGGAACACCTCCCGCTGCGCCGGTCGCCTGTCCGAGTTTGAGAACGTCCCCCGCCCGCAAAGTCCTACCTTCGTGTCCACCGAACCTGCCCAGGGTGAAGGTCGACGCACTGCCGAGATAGTCGTCGGTCTCGATTCCGCCCTGTATGAGTACGTAGATGCGCAGTCCTGGGCCGCTGAGCGTCCCGACGTCGAGCACCGCTCCAGCGGGGACGAAAACAGGACGCCACTGACCGTGGGCGATGCCGTCGACGGTCACAGACACCGGAGCGCCCGTGACGCACACCGTGGTGTCCTCGTCGAACGTCATCGCAGGTCCGGCCATCGCGCATTCGATGCCGGGTGCGCCTTCGGGATTTCCGAGTGCGGTGTTTCCCAACCGAAACGACAGGTCGTCCATCGGGCCCGACGGTGGGACACCGATCTGCCAGTACCCGACGCGCCCTGGATAGTCCTGAACCGTCGTCAACATCCCGGGACGCACGATGGTCAGTTTTGCGTTCATTCGTCTGCCTCCGGCCGTGTGACGATCATGCGGACGGCCGTCGGATCGAAGCCGTTGCACGGGTTGTTGATCTGCGGGCAGTTGGACACGAGGACGATCGCGTCGCGTTCGGCACGCAACGCGAGCCGCTTGCCTGGCGCAGACAGTCCGTCGACGATTCCGAGTGTGCCGTCGGGGTCGACCGGGACGTTCATGAAGAAGTTGATGTTGGACACCAGGTCCCGCTTACCGAGCCCCCATTTTGCGCCCTCGACGAGGAAGTTCTCGACGCACGCGTGCTGATGCTTGGTGTGGTGGCCGTATCGCAGGGTGTTCGATTCCTGTGAGCACGCTCCGCCGACGGTGTCGTGGTTTCCGACCTCGTCCGCGACCAGGGTCATGAGTGGAGTTCCGTCGTCACTGCGGAGCACGGATCCTGTGGTCAGAAACAGATTCTGCTGCGCTGTGACCGTCGCTGCTGCCGAGTACCGAACGCTGTGATCGTCACTGGCGTAGACGAGTGTGTCGACGGCTTGATTTCCGTGCAGATCGACGATGGTCAGGACGTCGCCGGCGCGTACAACTGCGGACCACGGCCCGAACGCTTCAGTAATCTCGTCGAGGATCACCGTTCCGGGAACGAGGGCGGGGACATCCAAGGTGGTGGTCATGCGATCTCCTCCAGGTTCGAAGCCGTCCAGGCGTCTTCGGTATTGAGCACTGCGCGTTGGTATTCCGGCCCGAGATCGTCAAGGCTGCCGAGTTCGTCGGCCGCGTTCCACGCGAGCACTTCGAGGGACGTGGTGGGAAACTCCAGCGCCGGATCGAGTGGGTGCGCGGTGTTGGCGATCATCACGATGACCGGCAGGTGGATCAGAAGGTCGACCGTCGCGCCGGCGCCGGCGGAACCCGTACTGGTGAGAGCGCCGTCCGCCTCGACGCGGACACCATGGAAGAAGGACAACGGTGGCGCTATGTCCTGCGGCCCGAGTCCGTTCTTCGCGGCAGCGACGGTGAACAGTTCACGACCGGCGGGTGAGGCACTGTGCAGCGAACCCTGCCCGTACTTCGCCTCGTTGGTAGCGCGTGACGTCGTTCCACAGAACGCGTCGTGGTGCCCCGACGTGTCGGCGACCACCGTCGCGAGGACTCGCCCCTGATCGGAGAGCAACGGGTGCCCGACACCGAGATAGGCCTGCCATGGCACCTTGACGGTATCGGCGACGTTGAGACGCTCCCAGGGGGCGTCGGCGCGGTATAGCAAGATGTTTGCACAGGCGCTGCCGACGATGTCGCGAAGTCGCAATCGGGTTCCTCGGGCGAGAACCTTGGTCGTGTATCGCCCACCCGGCACTGTTTCAGCCCAGGTCAGACGTTCGGGAGCGACGTCGTCGGGCGGGTTCGGCCAGCGGGTGGCCGGCAACACCGGCATGGAGTCTGTGATTGTTCCGGCCTGGGACCGGGCATGCTCGCGCGCTCCGGCGGTGGTCTGAGTACTCATGGTCAGGCTCCGATCGTGACGGGATTCGGGGTGGCGCGGCCACGTGGGAAGCAAGCGACTCCCAGCCCCACGACCAGCGCTACCGTGATGGGCGCGGCCCACTGCAGAATGGGGTACTCCCCGGTGGGGTTGAAGATCTCGGCTCGTGGCCAGGACAGGTTGATCACCATCAGCGCGCCGTACACAACCGCGGCGATGTTGACCGGAACTCCCCAGATGCCCAGGGAGAAAAGCTTTTTGCCTTCGGCGTCGAACTTGGGGCCGACTGCCGTGCGAGGCCATCCCTTGAGACGCTGAACCAGCAGCGGCACGGTCACCATGAGGTAGGCCAAGTAGATCAAGATGATGCATACGCTGGACAGGGTTGCGAAAATTGCCGAGTTGCCTACGTTGACGGCCAGGACGGCAATGCAGACCAGACCGATGAGGACGGACGGCGCGATAGGTGTTCCGGTGCGGGGGTTGACCTTTGCCAGTACCTGCGAGGCAGGAAGCCGCCCGTCGCGGGCCATGGAGAACATCAGCCGTGAAGCAGCAGTCTGAATGGCCAAGGTGCACACGAACACTGCGATCGAGACGTCGATCAACAAGACCGTGCCCCACGGCGAACTCAGAATAGAGGTCAGTACGTATGGCAAACCTTCCGTGGCCAGGCGTCCGTCGGTGAGTGAGGGCGCTGCCATCAACGCGCCGAGGATCATCAAGCCGCCGCCGAGTGCGGAAGCGGAGAGTGCAAGACGGATCGTACGAGGTGCGACGCGTCGGGGGTTGCGGGTCTCCTCGGCCAGTTCGCCTGCCGAACCGAAGCCGACCATGACGTAGGCAGCCATCAGTCCGGACATGATCCACGCCCAGGCGTATCCCGGCTGACCGCCGGCACTGCCGGTGTCGAAGACGACGTCCGGTCCGCGCTGAGCGTGGGTGAAGAACATCCCGATCACCGCGATGACACCGACGATTTCGCAGGTCACGCCTATGTTGTTGATACGCGACATCCAGTTGACGCCCATGCAGTTGATGAAGGTGGTCAGAACCAGAAGTACCGATCCGAGCAGCACGGCATTGGCAGCACCGCTCGAGGAGGTGAGTGCACTGTCCTCACCGATGATCTGGAACCCGCTCCACACATTCGGGAGCACGACCTGCAAGGCGATCGCGGCGGCCGACGCGGTGACGATCTGAGCGAGAATCATGAACCAACCCGCGAACCAGCCGACGATTTCACCACCCATCCGCCGCGACCACTGGTAGATGGCACCCGAAATCGGATATCTGGCAGCAAGTTCCGCAAAGTTGAGGGCCACCATGAACTGACCGATGAATACGACGGGCCAGGTCCAGAAGAACGCCGGACCCGCGAAACCGAAACCGAGGCCGAACAATTGAAAGATCGTGGTCAGGATGGAAACGAAGGAGAAGCCCGCGGCGAACGACGCGAACTTTCCCAGCGATCGATGCAGCTGCTGCTCGTAGCCGAACTCCGCGAGGTCACCGTCGTCGTGAGGCGAAGAGGCGAGTGCGGATGCGGTGGTGGGCTGCGCAGCCGGGGTGGTTGCACTCAACGGCGTACTCCTTCGGCGAAGCGATTCAGAGGCGAATAACTGTCGATTGATAGTTTTCGCGAAATCCACTCGCCGCAGGTGACGCCCGCGTATACGATTCGCCTGATTCTGTAACAGGCTCGTTGAGTACGTTTCGAGCACGTGACCGAATGCTCACAGCGACGGCCACCCCGCATGTAAGGCCAGAGCCTGCCACTATGGAAGGCGTGACCAACGCCGGCCCCGGACGACCCCGCCTGACCGCTCGCCGACGCCCGGGTGGGACTGCCCGGGCGGAGATCTTGGATGCAGCCGCTGAACTGTTCACCACCCGAGGCTTCGCCGCGACGTCGACACGCCACATCGCCGAAGCAGTCGGAATGCGTCAGGCGTCGCTGTACAACCATTTCGCCACCAAGGACGACATCCTGGTTGCACTGCTCGCCGACACCGTGACTCCGGCGCTCGACTTCGCGGAGAATCTCAGGCCACTCGGCACCTCACCCGAGGTGAAGCTGTACGCGCTTTCGTACATCGACGCGGCCCAACTGATCACCGGACGGTGGAACCTCGGTGTCCTCTATCTCTTGCCGGAACTGAGAAGCGACAGGTTCATGTCGTTCCGAGCCGATCGCGATCGGCTTCGCGAGCAATACCGGGCCCTCGCCCAGACAGTGCTCGACGCGATTGACGATCCAGCATCAACTCACCTGGCCGAGCTTCCGTTTCGCCTGGTGGAAAGCGTGATCAGCGCGCGAGCCGACGCACTCGAAGGCACCCCGATCCCCGACGCCGCCGTCATCGCCGGGTCGGCACTGCACATTCTGGGGTGGCGCCAGGATCTTGATCCCATCCACACGGAAGCAGCAGAGCTCATTGCGAACGCAGAAACGTCGAAATTGTCCGGGGCTGCATCAGCTCCGGACAATTTCGACGCAATGAGGACCTAAACGGCCACGAGACTAGACCGAGAGGGACTGTCCCGGGAAGATCAGGTTGATGTTCGGGACCTGGCTGGCGAGGTTCTCGAGCGAGATGCCGTGTGCAGCAGCGATCTTCGACAGGGTGTCGCCTGCCTTGACCACGTAGTTGCCGCTTCCGGTGCTTGCTGCCGGAGCCGACTCGACGGAAGCCTCAGCGGTGACGGGGGCTGCTGCGGCCTCGTAGTTGCCTGCGGTGGTGCCGGTGGTCAGGTACTGACCGCAGACGGGCCATGCGCCGACGCCCTGGCCTGCGAGAACGTTCTCGGCGACACGGATCTGCTCAGACTGGCTGGCGTTGGCAGCGTTGCCCGATCCACCGAATGCGTTCCAGGTGCTCTGCGTGAACTGCAGTCCGCCGTAGAAGCCGTTTCCGGTGTTGGCGGCCCAGTTACCGGAGGACTCGCAGTTTGCGACTCCGGACCAGTCGTGGCCGGCTGCCGAAGCGGTGCCGGTGCTCATGGCGAGCGGGATTGCGACGACTGCGCCTGCGGTTGCAACTGCGCCGAGGGCGCGCTTGAAGGTGATGCTGGTCATTGGGTAAATCCTCTCCGCTACCGCGGACGAGGTCGGCCCGGACGCTTTCACGTCTCGTCGATCGACTCGTCTTTTTCACTCCTGCCCCGCGAAGGTTTCGGGAGTACCGGACCCGCGGGGCAGAAGCACGCAGTTGCGGGTCGGTGTTTGCCCGGTAGTTTCGGGCTGTCAACGACCGTAGGCGATGGTCACGGATTGGTCACGGGGCAGTTTTCCGGCACTGCCGTACCAGATTCAGTCGAGATTCAAGAAATAACCACAGGTCAACTAGTTGATTCGAGCTTCAACCATACCGATCGTTATCCGTCCGTTATGTGGCAACCGTCACTGCAATTTTGTGACCCACCGCACCGAAACAGGCCGTGTCGGAACGCAAAACAGCCCCATTCAGATGTTAAGAGAGTCCTGGCAACGAGCAAAAACCAACCGCCCCAATCATTATGGAGAATGAACTGGTGATCGTCGCAGTAGAAGGACCCAGCGCCGCCGGCAAGACCACCTGGTGCCGAACCCAACTCGGTGGACAAACGGCAGCGGAAGGATTCGTCGCCGAGTATCAGCCCACGGGGCGCGAGCCGGACGGCACGGATCTCGACGTCCAGGCAAGTTACTGGGCAACCGTCAATTCGAAGCGATGGTCGCAAGCGGAAGAACTCGAATCGAGAACCGGGATCGCGCTCTGCGACAGCGACCCGCTGAAACTGCACTACAGCTGGTGTCTCGCCGCGGTGGGCGCCGCACCTCGGGAGCGATTCGAGTACGAGCTCGAGGCAGTCGAGACGGCTTTTACGCGCCTCGAACTGGGTCTCGCGGATCTGACCGTCATCTCGATACCGTCACCGAAGCAACTTCGACTGCAGCGCGAAGGAGACCCCAGCCGCCGACGACGGCATTTCGAGCTTCACGCGGCGCTCGCCGAGCCGCTCACCCACTGGTACTCGGCGGTGGACAGGGTGGATCCAGGTCGCGTTCTGTGGGGCTTCCCGACACTGCTCGATCTTTCGCGCTGTCCCCCACCTCGATCGGATCGCAGCGATCCGGGCCTCCTGCGCGCGATGATCAACGAGTTGCCGCCACTCCCCAGGTAGCAAGCGGCTGCTCGATCTCAGCGCGCTCGTTCGACCCTGGCCTCGTCCCACACCGGAGACTCGCTCTCGTACACGTTCCCGTCCGATCCGAATACCAGGAACCTGTCGAACCCGCGCGCGAACCAACGATCGTGGGTTACCGAGATGACGGTGCCGGCAAACTGTGCGATGCCCTGTTCGAGCGCGTCAGCCGAATGAAGGTCGAGGTTGTCGGTCGGCTCGTCGAGCAGCAACATCGTGGCGCCGGAAAGCTCGAGGAGCAGAATCTGCAGGCGCGCCTGCTGTCCGCCGGACAGGTCGTCGTACTTCTGTTCGGCTGCTTGGGACAATCCGTATCGGTCGAGCGCGCGGCTCGCCGCTTCACGCCCCATTCCGTTTCGGTGTTCGTCGCCCATGTGCAGGATCTCGAGCAGCGTGTTCCCGGTCAGATCAGGCCTGGAATGGGTCTGCGCAAACAATCCGGGACGTACCCGGGCACCCAGCGTCGCAGTACCCCCGTGCTCGACCGGGGCGATGTCGAGCGCCTCGACGGGCAGATGCTCGGTCCCCGGATCGGTCCCACCACCCGCCAAGAGACGAAGGAAATGTGACTTCCCGGATCCATTGGAGCCCAGCACGGCAACCCGATCTCCGTACCAGATCTCGGTGTCGAAAGGCTTCATCAATCCGGTCAGCTCGAGATCCTGACATACCAACGCGCGCTTGGCGGTTCGCCCGCCCGCCAGCCGAACTGTCACCTTCTGCTGAAGTGGAATCGCTTCGGGTGGCCCTGCCTCCTCGAACTTCGCCAACCTGGTTTGCGAGGCGTGATACCGCGCAGCGACGCCGTCGTTGAACTTGGCCTTTTCACGCAATCGCAGAACCAGGGCACGCAGTTTCGCGTGCTCCTCGTCCCAGCGTCGACGCAGTTCTTCGAATCGAGCGTTGCGATCCTCGCGGGCCTGGTGGTAGCTGGCCAGCCCAGCGCCGTGGGTCCACGACGTTGCGCCGCTGATTCCGGGCTCGAGCGTCACGATGTGGGTGGCCGCGTTGGCGATCAGTTCGCGGTCGTGGCTGACGAACAAAACCACTTTCGACGATTCCGAGATCGTCTTTTCCAGCCATCGCTTGCCCGGAACATCGAGGTAGTTGTCCGGCTCGTCCAGCAGGAGTGCGTCGTCGGGCCCAGCGAACAGTGCTTCGAGAACCAACCGTTTCTGCTCGCCACCGCTGAGCGAGTTGGCCGCGCGCCACTTCGCACGGTCATAAGGAACACCGAGAGCCGCAGTAGTGACCTTGTCCCAGAAGTCTTCGGTCTCGTAGCCGCCCACATCGGCCCAATCGGCCAGCGCGTGCGAATATTTCATTTGAGTTGATTCCTCGTCGCGCTCGATCATCGCGTTTTCTGCCGTATCGAGCGCCAGTGCTGCATCCCGGATCCTCGCCGGAGAGACGGACAACAAAAGATCGCGCACGGTGGACTCGTCGCGAACCTGGCCGACGAATTGCCGCATCACGCCCAGTGTTCCGGATCGAGTGACAGCTCCCTCGTCAGCGACGGCGTCTCCGGCGACAATGCGAAGCAATGTCGTCTTACCAGTCCCGTTGGGCCCGATCAGTGCAGTTTTTGCACCGTTTCCGACCCGAAAGCTGACACCGCTGAGCAGTTGTCGACCATCAGGAAGGAAGTAATCGACGTCGGCGATGTTGAGGTGGGTCACGCTCTCAAGGGAACCCTACCCACGGCGATCTGCCAAACCATTATTCCTGCCTTCGGTGTCGAGTTCACGACCGTCATGGGATCGTCCGACCGCATCGAGCGCGGCCAGATATCCGAAAACCATTGCGGGACCGATAGTTGCACCTGGACCGGCATAGGTATGACCCATGACCGGCGAGCTGGTATTACCTGCTGCGTAGAGCCCGTCGATGACCGAAGCGTCGGCGCGCAACGCTCGCGCGCGAGCGTCCGTGTTGATGCCGCCCTTGGTCCCCAGGTCTCCGGGCACCATCTTCGCGGCATAGAACGGACCCTTCGTGAGTTCTCCGAGGCTGGGGTTGGGCTTGTTGGTGCAGTCGCCGTAGTAGTGGTCGTATCTGCTTGTCCCACGGCCGAAGTCGCGATCGACTCCGTCGCGCGCGTGACTGTTGAATCGTGTGATGGTCGCGGACAGCGCATCGCCCGGCACTCCGATCTCGGCAGCGAGTTCGGCAATCGATCCAGCTCGCACGATCGCACCCGATTCGATCCACGACCGAGGTATCGGCCTGCGCGCCGGCACTCCCGCGAACAGATAACGGTCACGGTACGTCTGATCGAAGATCAGCCAAGCCGGGATGTTTTCAGCGGGTCCTTCACCTCGGCCGTACTTTCCGCCGAACATGGCGTGCGCGGCTTCGACGTAGGGAAGCGACTCGTTCATGAAGCGCTGACCGCTGGCGTTGACCATCAGGCTTCGAGGCAACGAGCGTTCCGCCAAGGCGAACCACGGGCCTTTGGGCAGCGGAATCGACGGGGCCCACCACGCGTCGTCCATGTACGAAATTGCCGCGTCGACGCGTAGAGCTGCACGGATACCGTCTCCGGTATTGGTCGGTGCCCCGAGAGTCCACTGCGCACTACTCGGCCGGCGCTGGTACTCGCCTCGCATGTCGTCGTTGTTGTCGAACCCGCCGCACGCGAGGATTACACCGCATCGAGCGTGCATGGTTCTCTGCACTCCCCCGGACTCGAGTCGCGCACCCACGACACGATCATTGTCGGTAACCAAATCCACAAGCCTCGTCCCGAGCTCGACCGTCACTCCGGCGTCCCGAACTCCGAGCATCAGTTCCGCCATGAGCGCCGGCCCGAGCCCGATCAGCTTCTTCTTCCGAGCCTTCGCGACCAGGGATCTCATTCCCACCCGAAGCATTCGCACCGGCCCCCGCCAATGCCGAACCCCCGTGCTCAGCCAACGGTAATCAGATTGTTGGACAACCATGTTGAGCGGCACCTTCATGTACGGCGGATGAAGGGTCGCGAGATCGTCGCCCAGAGCTCGCGCGTCGAACGGGCGCGGCTCGCACGAGCGGCCGCTTGCAAGTCCGCCAGGTGCCTCGGGAAAGTAGTCGGAGTAACCCTTCACCCATTCGAGCTCGAGTGCAGAGTGCCGAATCAGGAAATCGAGGGCTTCCGGGCCTCGATCGATATACGTGTCGATACGGTCGCTGTCTGCATCCTCTCCGACAATGCTCTTCAGATATGTTCGCGCAGAGTCGATATCATCCGCCGGCGCCTCGCGGCGAAGTATCGAGTTTCCCGGAATCCACACTCCGCCCCCGGACCGGGACGACGAACCGCCCCAGTACTCCGACTTCTCCACGAGAATTGTCGAGAGTCCGTTGCGGGCTGCAGTGATGGCTGCGGACATGCCGGCAGCCCCCGATCCCACAACGATCACATCCACCGCTGGTACATCCACTACCGAGAGCTCGGAGTTTCGAGAGTTCTCGTTCATCACTGGTCACGACCTTTCGTGTCATCGACATCCTGCGTGCGCCACCGGGATCCCTGAACCGCGTCGAGTGCCCCCTCGACGCACACGGGAAGTGATGCCCCACGCTTCTGGGGGTTACGTATCCATTGCCGATAGCCGAACTCCGCCGCCGCCAACATCAAGTGAACGAGTAGTCCTGGTCGGCTGTCATTTTCAGGATCGAGTTGCATTCGTTGTGCCACCAACTCCACCAACCGATCACGATGCTCGGGCGCGATCAGCGCGACTCGATCCATCAGGTGCGGCGCGGTGCGGAACGCTGCTCGCCACTGATCGATCTCCGCGGACTCGAAAGCATTGGAACGCTCGAGGATTGCCCGCGAGATCGCAAGATCAGCCGACTCAGATGCCGGGCGATCCTCGAGCAGTGTCACGATTCCGGCACCGCCCTGCCTGACCGGGTCCAACAGCAGATCCTCTTTGTTACGAACGTGCCGGAAGTACGTACTCGCCGACACCCCCGCTGCTGCCGCAATCTGCTCGGTGGTCACATCCTCGAAACCGTCACGCGCGAACAGATCGAATGCCGCACGTTGAATGTCTGCTCGCACCTGCAACCGTTGTCTCTCCCGTAGTGACATCAGCAACGTCCTCCCGCCTCGGCCGAGATCCGGCCATTCTCGATAATGCGAGTCTCACCTATTGTGACAGTCACTGTCAATATCCAATTCTCTGTCAGATATCAGCGGACCCCGGCATTTCGTTGACAGGGCATTCGATGCCACGACAAGCTTCGAAGATGAAACGATGGTTCGCGGCGGGCTTCGGAACGGCGATCGTCTCGCGATCACTTCTGCGCAAAGCACTCATCTTCAAGTTCCGACGCGACGTCCGTGCACTCAATTCCGGCAACTACCGGCCGCTGTTGAATTCCTATCACCACCACGCGGTGCTCAGATTCGCCGAGGGTGATCATCGGTGGGCAGGAGTGCATGCCGGACGGGACCAAATCGAGACGTTTCTCCAGGAATTTGTCGACGCGGGGCTTCAAGGCGCGGTGACCGAAGCGTATTTCGGTGGTCCGCTCTGGCGCATGACACTGCTCGTCCGATTCGACGACCGAGCCCTAGGCCCGGACGGCGCCGTCATCTATCAAAATCGAACAGTGCTTCTCGTTCGAACCAAGTGGGGAAGAATCGTCGAGCAGGAGGACTACTACGAGGACACCGCCAGAATCGGTGACTTCGACAGACGGCTCCGCGAAATCGAAGCCGGACGAGCCTGTGGCACAGTCGCGGAATGACGGACGTCAGGATTGACCGCCACCGGAAACTATCAGCATTCCTGTCTTCCCAGAACGATGTCGAACTGGCCCGACTGGTCGACACCGCTCGAGTCTCGAGCGTAGGCGTGGGCGGCGCCGCAGGACTCGTCGGTGTCTGCGAAAACGGGTTCGACAGCGTTCCGGTATTCACCAAACGCATCCCACTGACCGAACAGGAACTCGCCGACGTGGGCTCTACTTCCAACCATTTCGACTTGCCGACGTTCTGCCAGTACGGCATTGGGGGCCCGAGCTTCAACGCCTGGCGAGAGCTGGCCGCGAACGTCATGGTCACCGAGGCCGTTCTGGCCGGCGAAACACAGTCGTTCCCAATGCTTTACCACTGGCGGGTGCTGCCCGGTCGATCGCCGGTTGCACCCGAACACGCCGACATCGCTTCCGTTCCCACCGCCTGCGCCAGTAGTGAAGCGCGGGTCCGCCTCGAAGCACTCGCCACTGCGCCGTGCAGCCTCGTACTGTTCTGCGAGTACGTCGCACACCCGATCTCGGATTGGCTGCATGACAACCCGGCCGCCAAAGCTGCCGAAGTCGAGCGACAGTTTTCGGAGATCGTGGCGTTCTTACGCGATCGACAGTTGCTGCACATGGACGGACATTTCGGCAACATGCGCACAGATATGGAGCGGATCTATCTCACCGACTTCGGACTAGCCACATCCCCACACTTCGACCTGTCGACTACCGAACATGACTTCGTCCGGCGCCATGCCACCCATGACGCCGACTACGCCGCCATGCTTCTGGTCAACTGGCTGGTCACCGAGGTCTGCGGAGTGCCGAGACCGAAACACGGCGGACCAGTCGCCCGCAACCAGTACGTACGACGATGCGCCACAGGTCATGTCCCAGGTGATGTGGCACCGGAGGTGGCCGCGATCTTGACCCGGCACGCGCCCGCCGCTGCGAGAATGAACGACTTCTACTGGCGATTGTTCGACGGCGACTTCGACGCGCCCTACCCTCATGCCGCGGCAGTTCCGACTTCCGGTCGAGGACAGGGTTTTCCCTGAACTGCCGTCTCCACATCTCAGGGTCCATGTCATCCTCCGGACCGATGTGCTGGTCAGCGCCGTAGGGCACAGTTCTCCTCATGATTGAACTGAGGGGATTGACCAAGGTTTACGGACCGACGAAAGCGGTGGACGATTTGTCGTTCACCGTCAAGCCGGGCATCGTGACGGGCTTTCTGGGCCCCAACGGTGCGGGTAAGTCGACGACGATGCGGATGATCCTGGGTTTGGATCAGCCGACGTCGGGTGCGGCGTTGATCGACGGCAAGCCGTACCGCGAGCTCAAGACGCCATTGCGGACTGTCGGCGCGTTGTTGGATGCGAAGTGGGTACACCCCAATCGCAGTGCGCGGGCGCATCTGCAGTGGATGGCCGCTTCGAACGGGATCCCGAAGTCCCGCGTCGACGAGGTACTCGGGTTGGTCGGATTGTCCGAGGTGGCGGGCAAGAAGGCAGGCGGGTTCTCGCTCGGTATGTCGCAGCGTCTCGGGTTGGCGGGTGCGTTGTTGGGTGATCCGAAGGTGCTGTTGTTCGACGAGCCGGTCAACGGTCTCGATCCGGAGGGCATCGTCTGGATTCGTAAGTTCATGCAGCGGTTGGCGGCCGAGGGCCGCACGGTGTTGGTGTCGAGTCACCTTCTCTCGGAGATGGCGTTGACGGCGGAGCAGTTGGTGGTGATCGGTCGGGGTCGGTTGATTTCGGATTCGACGGTGGCGGAGTTCGTGGATCGTTCGTCGGAGTCGACGGTGCGCGTGCGCAGCCCACAATTGGACGCTCTCCATGCCGCATTGACTGCCCACGGACTGACTGTCCGCGAGGAGCATTCAGGATCGGAGCCGGTGTTGGTGGTGGTGGATTCGACCACTGATGTGATCGGTGGTTTGGCTGGTTCGCAGGGAATCGTGTTGTACGAGTTGGCGTCTGTGCAGGGATCGCTCGAGGATGCGTTCATGAAGTTGACCGGAGACGATGTCCAGTACCACGCGTCCGGTATCGATCCGGGTGCCGGAGCCCACCACACAAACACACAGCACGCTATGGGAGGTGCACTGTAATGGCTGTTCTCAGTGCAGAACGTATCAAGATCACCACGACCAAGTCGCCGCTGTGGTGCACGATCACAATCATCGTCCTAGGGTTGGGCGTCGCCTGGATGATCGGGCGTTCGTCGAGTTCGAGCATTCAGGCGTACAACGACGAAGCCGCATCAGGAACTCCTGATTTCGAGAAGTTCCTCCCCACGTTCAATGAAGCGGGACTGGGAGTTTCCGGCTTCGGCGTCATGGTCCTGATGATCATGGCGGCCCTCGCGATTACCAGCGAATACCGCTTCGGCATCATCCGCACCACCTTCCAGGCCATCCCGAGCCGGGCTTCGGTCCTGATCGCCAAAGCCGGCCTGATCGGCGCCTTCGGCGCGGCGCTGTCCTTCGTTCTCATGCTCGGCGCGGTATTCATCACCAAAGCTGCTGCAGGCTCTGAAGGTTCCACCAATCTGGCACTCGACAACGCCGATGCCTGGCGCGCCGTCTACGGCGTACCGATCTTCGCCTTCCTCTGCGTTGTCCTTGCCATCGCCGTCGGAGCACTCCTCCGGCAATCTGCCGGCGCTATTGCATTGCTCCTGCTCTGGCCGCTGCTCATCGAGAGCCTGTTCGGCATGTTCGGATCCTTCGGTAGAAACGTCACACCGTTCCTCCCGTTCGCCAACGCCGACCACTTCCTCTCTTCGGGTTCGAGCACCAATTTCCATTGGGGCCCTTGGGGAAGCCTGTTCTACTTCGCAGCATTTGTGCTGGTGGTTTTCGGAATCAGCATCGCCGTCGTCAACAAGCGCGACGCCTGACCTAACACCAAGACTGGTCGTACCGGAGATGTTCCGGTGCGGCCAGTTTCTTGTTGCCACAACCGCGGTCCACAAAAGTTAGGATAGGCTCACTTCCATCTGATTCGGCAACGAACTGAGGCAACGGACAGCGATGCAGACTCTGACAACCCAGACTATTTCCACTCCGGGCACCGAAATGCGTGTGTGGCGCACGCCGGCGCTCGATCGGAAATGCGTGGTCTTCCTGCATGGCGCCGGAGTTGATCATCGAATGTTCGACGACCAGGTCGCGGAACTCGCGGGCGCATATTCCCTGGTGCTGCCCGATCTACGCGGTCAAGGGCTGTCGATTCTCAAGGAAGGCCACCGCGCCACTCTCGACACTGTGATCGACGACGTGAAGGTCATGCTCGACTCGCTCGGAATCGATCGCGCAAGCATCGTCGGACACTCGTTCGGCGGAAACATCGCGCAGGAGTTCACCCATCGTCATGCGGATCGAGTAGACAAGCTCGTCATGATCGGCAGCCCTGGCCAGCACCGGGATATGAGTGGAGCCGCTGCCTCGGCGATCAAAATCGGCACGCATTTGTACCGACGGATCCCGTGGGGTCCCTTTGCCTTTTACAGTGGCCGGTGGTCGAGTCGAAATCCCGCAACTCGAAGATACGTTGCCGACTGCATGCTGGCCGCCGGACGGCAGACCTGGCTGGATCTGGGAACAAGCGGGTTCGCGTCACTCTGCCCGGTGGAGACGGCACCCCGAAAGGAGACCCTCCTGATGCGGGGAGAGGTCGACATGCCGCGCCAACTCGATCGAATCTACGACGCCCTGAGCGACCAACTACCGGACCTGACTCGCCGGGTGGTGATCACCGGCGTCGGACATCAATGCACACAGGACAATCCGGAAGAGGTCAACCGCGCACTGGTCGAGTTCTTGGCAGACTGACCTCACGTGTCAGCGTTCCAGGTGCGCGGCAAGCTCTTTCATCCAATCGAGGAATGCCGGCGGGCCGTCGAACTGGACGCCGTCGACAGCAGCCACTTCCGGTGCAATGTCATCGCCCTTGACCACCAACGCTTCTCCACCCGAGGCAAGGACAGCAGCAAAGGCAGGTAGGTCACCCCGGTCGTCGCCCGCGTACGCGACGACGTCGACGCCTGCGGTGGCGATCGCGCGAAGGAGGCCTGTCCCCTTGTCCTCCTCAACGGGTGGACGCAATTCTTCGACCAACTTGCCGGGCTCACGCCGCAACCCGGTCCGGCTCGCGATTTCTGTCGTCGCTGCTTCCACCAGGCGCTGCGCGACCGCTCGATCCGCGGCCCGACGCCAATGCACAGCCACCGCAAGGCCTTTGCTCTCGACGTGGATGCCAGGAACTGCCTGAGAGTCGAACAGGCGACGCAGTTCGGCTTCTGCTTCGGCGACGGCATCACTGAACGCAGCGACGGACGGAAGCACTTCGATTCCTTTATCCGTCCAGGTCTCGACGCCGTAGGAACCCATGAGAACAACCGAATCCAGACTCAGTCGTTCTCGCAAGAACGACGCCGGCCGTCCCGAGAGCAAGCCCACCACGCCGAAGTGCCTCGACAAAGTCGCGAGCACCTCCTCGGCACCGGGCAGGAGCGCACTGGCCGACGGATCGTCGACGATAGGTGCAAGCACACCGTCGAAATCCATCACCAGCCCACAGCGAGCTGGATCGGACGTGAGTCGGAGGATGACGTCCGAAGCGGTTCGCATGGTTCGAGTGTGCCAAATCGATCGCACCCGCAATACCAACACCGGATCAGAATGTAATCTCTGCCACTTCGTCCAGGTTGTCCGGAAAGCGCAGGGTGAGCCGTGTCCACTCCCCTCCGGCGCCGATTCCGTCCGTTACAGTTCTCACGACGCTTACCAACTGGGGGGTAACGATGAGCGAATTGACTGTCGTCACTGACGACATCCGAAGGTACGGCTCGACGTCGGCCGAAGCTGCAGGACACGTCGCGCAGGCCGCCGCCGTCGATCTGGGCGCCAACATCGCGGCAGTCGCACCAGCCGTCGGTCCTGTCGGCATCGAGTTTCTCGCGGCATTCGCGCGCGCCCAGGCAACTCACACCAAAGATGTTGCAGCACTGGCGACCTTCTACGCCGGCAACGCAGCAACGGCGAGTGCAGCCGCTCAGGCCTACGACACCACAGATCTTTCAACCGCGTCAGATCTGGCCGGCATCGCTGGATCGACGGACGTGACCGCGTGAACAGCGATCGCATCGACACCGATCGCATGAACACCGAAGACGACTCGACGACGGTCCTCGAATTCCTTCAAGGTGGTGCTCCGGCCCCGGCATTGCCGAACAACACGGTCGAATCGATGGTCGCCGGCATACCGGTTCCGGCATTACCCGGAATCGAAGATCTGTTCGCGCCGTTGATCGAACTCGGGAAGAGCCTCGGCACCGGCACTTTTGCCGGCGTCGATCCCGTCGGCATCTTCAACCAGGCGTCCACTCTCATCGACCAAGCCATGGGACTGTCCCAAAGCGCGGTCGCCGAGGTGGGCCAGACCTGGAACAGCACCGGCAGTGAAGCCGCGACCGAACTGTCGCGATCCGCCCAGAACAGCGGCGCAGAATTGAGCGAACGCGGAACCGCGATATCGAAAACCGCTGCTGCCGCCGCGGAATCGGTGCAGCGAGGCAACGCGAATCTCGCGGCGATCGCGCAGTCCTTCGCGACCACGGTTGCAGCTGCTGCACCGATCGCGTGGACACCACCAGGACAGGCGATGCTGATTGCCTCCGCAGCCGAACACATGCAGGCAGCCGTCGCGGCGGTGACACAGACTCGCGGGGAAATGCTCGGGCACACCGCTGCCATGAACGCCCTTGCCGGGTCGATCCCCGTGCCGACTCCACC
The DNA here is from genome assembly GCF_001029585.1 of Rhodococcus sp. ARP2. NCBI lineage: Bacteria > Bacillati > Actinomycetota > Actinomycetes > Mycobacteriales > Nocardiaceae > Rhodococcus > Rhodococcus sp. ARP2. The sequence continues at coordinate 199,005 of NZ_LEKE01000024.1, forward strand.
GATCGGTGAGGCTCTCGCCAACCTTGCCACTCCGGAGGCGCTCGTCGACGCCGCCCGTCAGATCGCCCAACCTCTGGCGGCATCAGCCGTGTCGGCATCGCCGCTGTCTGGATCGCCGCTGTCTGGATCGACCGATGCCGGCGACGCACCGTTCTCCACCCACTCAGGCGCCGACGCCGTTCGGACCTCGGCAGCGCAGGCAGGCGCCGGACTTCCGACCGGCGTCGACAAGCTGTGGGGCGCAGGCAATTCGTCGACGTCACTCGCAGCCGGCGGGTCGCCGTCGCCCAGTGCGACAGCGAGCTCCGGCGGAGCATGGGTGGGTGGAAGCGGCACTACCGGTGGAACGATGAGAGGCGCAGCGGGAGTTGCTGCAGTTCAACCGGTTCCAGTGGGAACACCGGCGATGGGTGCACCATCTTCGGCGGTCGGCAGTAGTGGCATATCGCAGGGCGGCATGATGGGCGGCGGTCCTCGCGGAACGCGGGACGACGAGTCGTCACGCACTACTCCGGGGTATCTCGTCAACGCCGGTGACGAAAACTCGATGGTCGACGATCTACCGATGGTGTCACCGCCCGTGCTCGGTGCCGAGAATCCCGATCAGTACCTGTTCCGAGATCTCTGATCGGGACTCCCCGGCCGGGGCGGCATTACAACCTCAAACGAAGCCCAACTCCCGTACCGCCGCACGCTCCTGCTCCAACTCGCTGACGGACAGGTCAATCCGTTCGCGTGAGAAGTCGTCGATCGCGAGATCCGGAACGATAGCGAATTCACCATCGGCACAGGTCACCGGGAAGGACGAGATCAATCCTTCGGGCACCCCGTAGGAACCGTCCGAACAGACGGCCATGGATACCCAGTCGTCTTCGGCCGTTCCGATCACCCAGTCACGGACGTGGTCGATCGACGCGCTGGCCGCACTTGCCGCAGAGGACGATCCACGCGCAGCAATGATGGCGGTGCCTCGTACCTGCACAGTCGGGATGAAATCGTTCTCCACCCAGTCTCGGTCGTTGATCACCGCGAGCGCAGGCTCACCCGCGACGGTCGCGTGGGACAGGTCCGGGTACTGCGTCGCCGAATGGTTTCCCCAGACGGACACCTTGCGCACCGACGACGCACGATCGCCGGTCTTCTTCACCACCTGCGCAATCGCTCGGTTGTGGTCGAGGCGCGTCAGCGCACTGAACCGAGTATCGGGTACATCCGGCGCGTTGTTCATCGCGATGAGAGCGTTGGTGTTGGCCGGGTTTCCGACGACCAGCACCTTGACGTCCGAGGCTGCGTTGTTGATCGCCTTCCCATGCGCTGTGAAAATAGCGCCGTTCGCGCTCAGCAAGTCGGCGCGCTCCATCCCCTTGCTCCGCGGACGTGCACCGACCAGCATCCCGACGTTCGCGCCGGAGAAGGCGACATCGGGATCGTCGGTGATGTCGATGGAGCTCAGCAAGGGAAATGCGCCGTCTTCGAGCTCCATCGCGACGCCTTCGGCAGCGGACACGGCGGCGGGAATCTCGAGCAGTCGAAGTTTGATCGGTACGTCAGCGCCGAGCATCTCCCCCGCAGCTATGCGGAAAAGCATGCCGTAGGCGATCTGACCCGACGCTCCGGTCACCGTGACGGTTACGGGCGCAATACTCATTGCCGACTCCTCACCTGCCGTTTTCACGACTGTCCGTTCTACAACGCTGTAAGAACGGTTTCCACGCTAGTCGAGTAATCCGGCCACTTCGTGGTCTGTCAGTGTGGTTCTCGGCACTCGTCCCTCCGCCGTCACGAGTTCGACGGCGCGGTAGAGCGGACGCTCGGCCAGTCCGGCGCCGCGGGCTTCGGCACGCAACTGTTCGATCAGCACCGAGGACAACGCGGCAGCCGGTACCAACTCACTGGCCGCCAGGGCGTCGGCGAGCTTGCGGAGTGCAAGGATCTCCAATTCGCGCCCGCCCCCTGCCGTGTAGAGCGCGAGCGGTATTCGCACGGTGGACCGACCGTCACCGAGTGTCAGGCTGACCTCGCTGATCCGGCCGGATCGCACCGTCAACGCCGCCGTGAGCACCTCGGCCACATCGACGTCGTTGGTGCGAAAACCAGCTTGTGCTCGAATCCTGTTGCCATACAAGGTGATATGCCGGCGCAGCGTCATCAGAATCGCCAGTGACGTCGGAACCGCGATGACGGCACCGACGATCACTCCGACCGTCATCGTCGAGAACACACTGACGATCAACCCGACGACCACACCGAAGACCACAACAACAACGGCGAACTTCTTCAGCCGCGGCGCGATCAACGCCACGGGAACCAGATCGAGCGAAACCGGTTCAGCCTCAGTGCTCAACGAGATCCCCGAGCTTGTCGACAACTTGGTCGAGCGGCACCGTCTCCTGCTCACCTGTCGCCAATTGTTTGACAACGACAACGCCCTCTTCGAGCTCGCGCTCGCCGAGAACCAACGCGACTGCGGCGCCCGAGCGATCGGCCGCTTTCATCGAGCCCTTGACGCCACGATTTCCGTACGCCAGGTCGACGCGAATCCCATTGGCACGCAACTGGTGTGCGATCTTCACCAGTGCCGCCTTCGCCTCGGCTCCCATCGGTACACAGAAGACGTCGACACGTGCCGGTGGCGCAACCGACTTACCCTCGGCCTCGAGCGCGAGAACCGTGCGGTCGACGCCGATTCCGAACCCGATCCCCGAGAGCGGCTGTCCGCCCAGCTGTTCCATCAGTCCGTCGTAACGACCACCACCACCGATTCCGGACTGCGCGCCCAGTCCGTCGTGCACGAATTCGAAGGTCGTCTTGGTGTAGTAGTCGAGGCCGCGGACCATGCGCGGGTTGACGACGTAGGGAACTCCCAAGGCGTCGAGGTGCGCTAGTACCTCGTCGAAGTGCGCCTTGCAGCTCTCCGAGAGGTGATCGAGCATGAGCGGTGCGCCGGCCGTCATCTCGCGTACATCTGGGCGCTTGTCGTCGAGCACCCGAAGCGGGTTGATCTCGGCGCGTCGACGTGTGTCTTCGTCGAGCGGAAGTGCAAAGAGAAACTCCTGCAGCAGTTCGCGGTACTGCGGTCGGCAGGTGTCATCGCCGAGAGAGGTGATTTCGAGGCGGAAGCCGTCGAGCCCCAACGACCGGAATCCGGCGTCGGCGATCGCGATGACCTCAGCGTCGAGCGCGGGGTCGTCGATCCCGATGGCCTCGACGCCGACCTGCTGCAACTGGCGGTAGCGGCCGGCCTGCGGGCGCTCGTAGCGGAAGAACGGGCCCGCGTAGCTGACCTTGACCGGCAACTGTCCACGATCGAGGCTGTGCTCGATGACGGCACGCATGACACCGGCGGTTCCCTCGGGACGCAACGTCACCGAACGGTCACCGCGATCGGCGAACGTGTACATCTCTTTGCTGACGACGTCGGTCGACTCGCCGACACCGCGCGCGAACAGGCCGGTGTCCTCGAAGATCGGCAATTCGATGTGGCCGTACCCGGCCAACCTGGCGGCGCGCGTCAAACCGTCACGAACGGCGACGAATTCGGCTGACTGCGGCGGAACGTAGTCCGGAATTCCCTTGGGTGCAGAGAAGGTGCTGGCTTTACTCACGAGAGGTACTTTTCCTTATTTCTGTGCGCTGAGTCCAACGAGAAACGGGTTCGAGCTTCGCTCGGCGCCGATCGAACTGTTGCCACCGTGCCCGGGCAGGACCACGGTCTCGTCACCGAGTACCAGTAGCTTGCGGGCGATCGAAGCGAGCAACTGCTCGTGATTTCCGCCTGGCAGGTCGCTGCGCCCGATGGAACCCTGGAACAGGGTGTCACCTGTGAACGCCAAGTCCACGGGCCCGCTCTCGGTGTTCGCCTGGGTGCGGAACACCACCGATCCCTGCGTGTGCCCGGGCGTGTGGTCCACGACGAACGTCATTCCGGCCTCGGTGATCTTGTCTCCGTCGCTCAGTTCGATCACCTCGTCCGGCTCCACGAACGTCATGCCCTGAATGAATTCCTTCATCGTCGGGCCGATCCCCCGTGCCGGATCGCTGAGCATGTAGCGATCCTCGGGATGGATGTAGGCGGGCACGGAGTACCGCTCACAGACCTCGCGGGCCGACCACACATGATCGAGGTGACCGTGGGTCAGAAGTACTGCATTGACCGACATGTCCTTGGAGTCGAGATATTCGAAGAGCGGCTCGGCTGCATCCTGACCCGGATCGACGACTACGCATTCGCACGCGTCGTCCTGAGCGAGTATGTAGCAGTTGGTTTGGAACATCCCGGCCGGAAAACCAGTGACGAGCACGGGGGCAACTCCTCTTCGAAGGGTGGAAACGAACAACACGCTGTCGGTTACAGCCTAAGCTGCTGCCCCGCCAGTAAGTTCTCAGGTTGCAATGGGAGACTCTGACGACGAGTAGAGCCGCTTGCCGAAGCCGACCCCAGGGTGTCGCTCGGCGGGCCGACCACGATCCACCCGCGATACGGAGGACTACAGCAGTGCCGAGTAACGAGCAACGCCGCGAGGCGGCGAAACGCAAGCTCGAGCGTCAGCTCGAACGTCGCGCAGAACGTGCCCGCAAGCGCAAGCAGATGACGATAGCCGGAACTGCGCTCGGCGTGGTCGTCGTAGTCGGTGTCGTCGGTGGACTCATCTGGTTCAGCAATCGCAGTGACGACGACGCGAACACCACCAACACTGCTGCCGACGATTCGAGCCTCACGCCACAGACTGCGGGTGCAATGCCGGCCGGTCTGTCGACGCCGCTGGCCGACACGGTTTCCTGCTCGTACCCGGCTGACGGCGCTACCGCGTCCAAGGCCAACAACCCTCCTCGTACCGACGGGATTCCCACCACCGCGCCGGACGCGACGCCGAGCATCAGCGTCGAGACCTCGCAGGGAAACATCGGGCTCACGCTCGACGGAACGAAGTCTCCGTGCACGGTCAACAGCTTCGTGAGCTTGGCGCAGCAGGATTACTTCAACGACACCACCTGCCACCGCATGACGACGAGCCCCTCGCTCCAGGTTCTGCAGTGCGGTGACCCGTCGGGCACCGGCACCGGCGGACCGGGCTACGGATTCGACAACGAGTTCCCCACCACGGCGTACGCCACCACCGACCCGGCAGCGCAAGAGCCAGTCACCTACGCGCGCGGCACGGTTGCGATGGCCAACACCGGGGCACCCGGTAGCAACGGCAGCCAGTTCTTCCTCGTCTACGGCGACTCACAACTCCCGCCGCAGTACACGGTTTTCGGCACGATCGACGAGACCGGTCTCGCCACTTTGGACAAGGTCGCGGCCGGCGGATCGACACCAGAGGGCGACGGCAAGCCGAATCTGACCACCGACATCAAGACAGTAAGGCTCGACTGATGCGACGTAATCCTGTGATGCGCTTTCCTGTAGTTATTGCCGCCGCAAGCGCCGCAGCGCTGCTTCTGGCTGGTTGTTCCAGTGATTCCGGTAGCTCGGACTCGCCGTCCAGTACCTCCAAGGCGAAGACGACAACGGCTGCCATGCCGCCGCTCGACATGTCACAGTTCGACGCACTCCCGCCTGTCCCGACTCCGGCGTCGGCGACCGTCGACTGCTCGTACCCGAGCGCAGCGGGCGCTGCAAAGACCGTCAATCCGCCGAACTCCACGGGCGTGTCCACCGAGGGAACCGTCAACGTCGCGCTCACGACTACGGCCGGCCCGATCGGGATGGAACTGAACCGGGCAGAAGCCCCATGCACGGTCAACAGCATCGTGAGCTTGACCGAGCAGAAGTATTTCGACGACACCCCGTGCCATCGACTGGTCACCACACCCGGTCTTCAGATCCTGCAGTGCGGCGATCCCTCGGGCAAGGGCACGGGCGGACCGGGCTACGGATTCGACAACGAGTACCCGACCACTGCGTACTCCGCTAACGATCCGGCGCTCTCCTTGCCTGCCGTCTACCCTCGCGGCACGCTCGCAATGGCCAACTCGGGTGCACCGGGCAGCAACGGCAGCCAGTTCTTCCTCGTCTACGAGGATTCGGTCTTGCCGCCCAACTACACGGTCTTCGGAAAGATCGACGACGCCGGCCTGGCGACGATCGAGAAGATCGCAGCCGACGGCGACGACGGAGGCATGGGCGCAACCGGTGGCGGCGCACCCAACACCCCGATCACCATCGAGACTGCAGTAGTCGCCTAACCCTGCTGTGCGCCTTTATTAACCGCCCGCGGTTAATAAAGGCGCACAGCAGTTTACGAAGCAGAGGTCACGCGGTAGACGTCGTAGACGCCTTCCACATTGCGAACCACGTTGAGCACATGACCCAAGTGCTTCGGGTCGCCCATCTCGAAGGTGAACTTGCTGATCGCCACTCGGTCACCTGAGGTGGTGACCGAGGCCGACAGGATGTTCACCTTCTCGTCGGCCAACGCCTTGGTGACGTCGGAAAGCAACCGATGACGATCGAGCGCCTCGATCTGGATCGCGACCAGGAACACCGACGTCGCTGAGGGCGCCCATTCGACGTCGATGATTCGCTCGGACTGATCGTGGAGCGAGTTGGCGTTGGTGCAGTCGGTACGGTGCACGCTCACCGCCCCACCGCGCGTGACGAAGCCCAGAATCGAATCGCCCGGAACCGGCGTGCAACACTTTGCGAGTTTTGCCACCGTGCCGGGTGCTCCGGGAACCAGAATTCCGGAGTCACCCGTACTGCGGGTGCGCACCGGCATGGTCGACGGCGTCGAACGCTCGGCCAGTTCCTCCTCGACGGCGCCGACGCCGCCCAGATGAGCAACCAGTCGCTGCACGACGTGGTGCGCAGACACCTGGCTCTCGCCTACCGCCGTGTACAACGCCGAGACGTCGGGATAGCGAAGTTCATGCGCGATCGTGCTCATCGATTCGGCATTCATCAACCGCTGCAACGGAAGTCCCACGCGGCGGACTTCCTTCGCGATCTGATCCTTGCCGGACTCGAGCGCCTCCTCGCGGCGTTCCTTCGCGAACCACTGCCGGATCTTCGCCTTGGCACGCGGCGAGACGACAAACGTCTGCCAATCTCGGCTCGGCCCGGCGGTGGCAGCCTTCGACGTGAAGACCTCCACCACTTCGCCGTTTTCGAGAGTTCGTTCCAGCGCGACCAACCGACCGTTGACCCTGGCACCGATGCATCGGTGCCCGACCTCGGTGTGCACCGCATACGCGAAATCGACGGGAGTCGATCCGGCAGGCAACGTGATCACGTCACCCTTCGGCGTGAAGACGAAGATCTCCTTGACCGCGAGGTCGTAACGCAACGATTCGAGGAACTCCCCCGGATCGGCCGCTTCACGTTGCCAGTCGAGTAGCTGACGCATCCACGCCATGTCGTCGACCTCGGCGATGTCGCCCGCGTGCTTGCCCTTGGTCTCCTTGTACCGCCAGTGCGCGGCGATACCGAACTCCGCGGTCCGGTGCATGTCCTGGGTCCGGATCTGGACCTCCAGGGGCTTGCCTTCCGGTCCCACGACGGTGGTGTGCAGTGACTGGTAGACGCCGTAGCGCGGCTGTGCGATGTAGTCCTTGAAGCGTCCGGCCATCGGCTGCCACAGTGAGTGGACAACGCCGACCGCGGCGTAACAGTCACGCACTTCTTCACACAGGATGCGGACGCCGACCAGATCATGGATGTCGTCGAAATCGCGGCCCTTGACGATCATCTTCTGATAGATCGACCAGTAATGCTTGGGCCGGCCTTCGACGATGGCGTTGATCCGCGAGGCGGACAGAGTCGAGTTGATCTCGGCGCGAACCTTGGCCAGATAGGTGTCACGAGAAGGCGCGCGATCGGCGACCAGTCGAACGATCTCGTCATACTTCTTCGGGTGCAGGATAGCGAACGAGAGATCCTCGAGTTCCCACTTGACGGTCGCCATTCCAAGTCGATGTGCAAGTGGCGCAATGACTTCGAGAGTCTCTCGCGCCTTACGTGCTTGCTTTTCGGGCGGCAGGAATCGCATCGTGCGCATGTTGTGCAGACGATCCGCAACCTTGATCACGAGCACGCGCGGGTCCCGCGCCATCGCGATGATCATCTTGCGGATGGTTTCGCCCTCGGCGGCGGTGCCCAGAACGACCTTGTCGAGTTTGGTGACTCCGTCGACGAGGTGAGCGACCTCGTCACCGAAGTCCTTGGTCAACTCTTCGAGTGAGTACCCGGTGTCCTCGACGGTGTCGTGCAGCAGGGCTGCGACGAGGGTGGTGGTGTCCATACCCAACTCGGCCAGAATGCTTGCGACGGCCAACGGATGCGTGATGTACGGATCGCCGGACTTGCGACGCTGGCTCGAATGTCTGTCCTCGGCGACGTCGTACGCACGCTGGAGCAGCGCGAGGTCGGCCTTCGGATACAGCTCACGGTGGAGGCTGACCAACGGCTCGAGCACCGGGCGGATGGTGGCGTTGCGCTGACCGGTGATGCGCCGAGCAAGCCGAGCGCGCACCCTACGGGAGGCGGAAGCGGGCACGGCCAGGTTCTGCCCACCCCGATTGCCGGCAGTTTGCGCAGATCCCGAATCGTCGGGCACCGCGGACTTCGATGGTGTCGTCTCCGGAGCCGGATCTGCACCCGTCTCCTGCGACACTGCACCCGAGTTCTGTGATCGATCAAGATTCGACGTCATGTCGCCACCTCCTACCACCGAGTTGGTTGAGGCAACCGCCCTGCATCGGGTAATTGCCCTGGAGGTCTAACTCGACCCCCAGGAGACAACTTTAATACTCAGACCTTCACCAGGGATGTCAGTGGGTACTTCAAGAAGCGATCTCGACCGCGCAGTTCCTCGATCTCGAGCACCACTGCCACGCCGACGACGTTCGCTCCACCCAACTCAACCAACTGTACAGCCGCCTCGAGTGTCCCTCCGGTAGCCAGAACGTCGTCGATCACCAGAACATTCCGCCCGGTGAGATCGAAGCCGTTTGCGGGAATCTCGAGCGTCGAAGATCCGTACTCGAGGCTGTACGAACGAGAGAGTACCGGCGGCGGCAGTTTGCCGACCTTCCGCACGGCCACCACCCCAGCACCCATCTTCGCAGCCGCGCCGGCACCGAGCAGGAACCCGCGAGCATCGACGGCGGCAATCGTGTCGGCGTCCGGAGCACAGGCGACAAGGGCGTCGAGCACGGCCCCGAACCCCTCGGCGTCGGCGAACACCGGAGTCAGATCGGCGAACCGAACCCCGGGCCCGGGAAAGTTGTCCGCCCAACGGGTCAGCCGAACAACGGCGTCTCCGGCAGCCCGGTGGATTGCGATCAATTCTTCAGGCGTGTGCAAGGCAACACCATTCGAGACGCTCATCTGCGTAATACCCATCTGTCCATGTTCCAGCCGGTAGCGGCCCGAGTCGGATTGACCAACACTGCCGACATGCCTGGAGCTACAGCGACAGTTCGTAGTTGATTGAACAGTGGAATCGTAGGCACCTGGGTCCACAGGATGTTCTCCGCCTCCACCGAGAGTCCCAATTGCGCACTGGTGCTCGCATCCACGTTCAACTGATCGATGATCTGATCGATCCGTGCATTTCCGTACGTACCGAGGTTTGCGCCGTTGCCCGATCGCAACGCTCCGCGCGCGTCGATCATGCTCGCTGTTCCGCCTGCCCCGACTTTGCCTGCCATGCCGGAAAGCACAGCGTCGACTCCCCCGGACTGCAGACGCGCAGGATCGAAGCTGTCGGTACTCGCGTCCTCGATCGTAATTCCCGCCGGAGCACACGCGGCTTTAGCTTCAGAGACGATCTGCGCCCGCACCGGGTCCGGTGCGAGGTACCCGACCCGGACGGTCAACTGGTCGAGATCGGCTTCCGACAACGACGTCTTCGCGGCATCGACGTCGGCATTGGCGTACCGGTCACCGTCGACCGCAGCGGCGTCGCTGTAAACGAGTGAATCCGGCGCCATCAGTCGCGAATCGACCACGCCGGAACCCAGACCAGCCTGCGGCGCGTTATCCGTCTGCCCGAACTTCTCGAACAGAGTTGTCCGCGGAACACAATGCGCGAACGCTCGACGGGCGGCTTCGTCGCCCAGCGAACCAGACGTCGCGAGAACGAACTGCTCGATCGACCGCGACGGAATCTGTTGGACGTCGAACCCGGACGGAGTACCGAGCTCGCCGGCCGACCCGGAAGCGACGTCGACGACCTCGATCGAGTTCTTGTCGAGATCCTCGGTCAGATTCACACCACGTGGCCAGACGACGATGCGATCGGTCGCGGGCTTGTTGCCCCACCACCGCTCGTTCGCGACCAGCACCAGGCCGTCGTCGGCGCTGTACGAGTCGATTCGATACGGACCAGCGGAAGGCAGTACGGAGGTGTCCACCTGACCTGGAGTCAGGTTCCACCCGGTGTTCCAGAAGTCGGCGATCTTCGACAACGCTTCGGTGTCACCGGCATTCACCGCGCTCACCACGTCGCCGACTCCGGCGCGCTGCGTCACGATGTGTGAAGGCATCAATGCAGTCGCACCGAACAACGATCGCCAATCGGTGAACGATCGTCCGGGTTTGAAGAAGACAGTCGCGTCCTTCGACCCGCTCTGGCAGTCGATCCGGTCGATGTCCGCGTAACCGAGATTGTTCGCCGTGTCGAACATGGGCTTCGCAGCACCATCGACGTCTTTGGTGAACTTGCCACTCGACGCCGCCCAGGTGAGAACCAGATCGTCACAGGACATCGGAATCCCGTCGGAGTACACCGACGCCGGATTGAGCTTGTACGAGACCGTGAGCACGTCACCGGGCAACTCCGACGCCGTTCCGATGTCGGTGTCCGACACAGGTGCTCCGGCCGGGCCGGTGAACGTGAAGCCGGGAAGCACCCGGCCGAACGCAGCCATCGCCCCGGACACCGATCCAGCTGTCGTGTTGGCGTTGTACGTGGAGATGGAGTTGTCGATGGCATATCCGATGGACGGAACCTGCTCGGCGCTTTCCGAGCAGGCCGCCAACGAACCGGCAGCCACAGCGGTGGCCGCAACGAACGTCATCGATCGAACCAGTGTGCGTGTTCTTGGGAGCATGTTCAGTGCCCCTTCTTGTTTCGCTTTCCGGTCGGCCGCACACCCGGCTGCGGAGCAACCGGCGCACGGCGTGCAACTGGTGCGCCGACGGCAACCGTCTGCGTACCCTTCTCGGCCAGCGTAGCCCGGCGCGAGAGCACCTTACGAGTGTGCGCGGCAACGGGTCCCCAGCGTTCCTTCATCGACACCAGGAGCGGCGTCGCAAAGAAGATCGAGGAGTACGCACCCACGATGATGCCGACGAGCTGAACCAGCGCAAGGTCCTTGAGCGTGCCGACGCCGAGCATCCAGACCGCGACAACCATCAGAGCGATCACCGGGAGCACACTGATGACGGTCGTGTTGATCGATCGCATCAAAGTCTGATTCACCGCGAGGTTGGCCTGCTCGCCGTACGTCCGGCGCGTCAGATGCAGAACACCGCGTGTGTTCTCTTCGACCTTGTCGAACACCACCACTGTGTCGTACAGCGAGAAACCGAGAATGGTGAGCAAACCGATCACCGTCGCGGGCGTCACCTCGAAACCGACGAGCGAGTAGACGCCGGCAGTGACGATGATGTCGAAGAACAACGCGACAATCGCGGCTACCGCCATGTCCCGCTCGAAGCGGATGGCGATGTAGATACTCACGATCACCAGGAACACAATCAGCGCGATCAGCGCCTTCTTGGTGATCTGGCCGCCCCAGGTTTCACTCACGTCCGCAAAACTGATGGCCTGCGCCGACGGGTTCCCGTTCTTGTCCTTGGGCTGGAACTCGTCGAAGAGCGCAGACTGCAGATCGTTGATCTGCGTCGCATTCAACGTCTCCGACCGAATCTGCACGGTGGCGCTGGCACCCGAGCCGACCGTCTGCACGCTGACCGGCTCGAACCCGAGTGTGTCGGAGTAGACGGTTTCCACCTCCGACGTCTCGACTCCACCCTCGGCCGGGAACTGAATGCGCGATCCGCCCTCGAAATCGATACCGAAGGTGAAGCCGCGCAGGATGATGCTGAGCAGCGCAATGGCGACCAGAGCGCCGGTCAGTCCGTAGTAGAAACGACGCCTGCCGACGACCTCGAACGCACCCGTTCCCGTGTACAGCCGCGAGAGCCAACTGTGCTTGGGCATCGCGCCCTGATCGACGCCGGAGTCGGTGATCTCCGACCGGGCTGCGGCATCGGCGGACTCGGCCGAGGAACTGTTGTTGGACCCCACCGGGGAGTTGTTGGACTCGCTCATGCTCGTGTCTCCTTAGCCGACGCAGCGGCGGCAACCTTACGTTCGCGGGCAACCTCTTGCACTGCGCCGAGACCGTTGACGCTGGGCTTGGACCAGAACGCCGAACGGGACGCCATACTGACCAGTGGCCACGTCACGAGGAACACGACAATCACGTCGAGGATGGTGGTCAGACCCAAGGTGAAGGCGAAGCCTCGCACCTGTCCGACCGCCAGCACGTACAGAACTGCAGCGGCGATGAAGCTCACCGCGTTGCCGGAAAGAATTGTTCGGCGCGCTCGCGCCCAACCGCGTGGCACCGCGGAGCGGAAGCTACGGCCCTCACGCATTTCGTCCTTGATGCGTTCGAAGAACACGACGAACGAGTCGGCGGTCATACCGATACCGATGATCAGACCAGCCATGCCGGCCAAGTCGAGTGTGAAGCCGATGTATCTGCCGAGCAGAACCATGATCGCGTAGACCATGACTCCGGAGAGGATCAGCGACAACGCCGTCAGGACGCCGAGCATCCGGTAGTAGACGAGGCAGTACAGCAGAACGAGAACGAGACCGACCGCGCCGGCAATCAATGCCGCCTGCAGTGAGGCCAGGCCGAGCGTTGCCGAGACCGTCTCGGCCTCGGAGGCTGCGAACGACAGCGGAAGCGAACCGTACTTCAGAGTGTTGGCAAGTTCTTTGGCGCTCTCCGCAGTGAAACTGCCCGTGATCGAGGTGGCGCTACCCGCAGGCGTTGCACCTTGAATCGTGGGGGCGCTGACGACCTTCGAGTCGAGCGTGAACGCTGCCTGCTTGCCGATGTTGGCTGAGGTGAACTCGGCCCAGGTGTTGCTGCCGGTCGTCTTGAACGAGAGGCTGATCTCGTGGCGCGACTGCTGCGAGTTGAAGACCGAAGACGCGTCGGCAATCTCCTGGCCGTCGATGATCGAAGGACCGAGAAGATAGATGTTCAGTCCGTCTTGCGAGCACGCGACCAGCGGAAGAGTCGGGTCGTCGTTTCCACGGAGCGGATCCGCGACGGAGCAGTCGAGGTTCGCCACTGCTTGCTGCTGCACCGTCGGATCGCTGCTCTGTCGGAGGGCGCGCGCTGCGGCGATTTCCGCTGCTGCTGCGTCGCCTTCGTCGGTGCCGTCACTCGATGCGTCCGCGGGGGGAGCCGGTGTTGTCGTCTCCGGCGTCGGGGTTGCCTCCGGAGTGGTCGGGTCCTGAGCCAGGAACGGGCGGTTCTGCGGCGTCTGGGTCCCGTCGGCCGGCGCCTCGGGAGCCGGGGCATCAGTGGCCGGAGTTTCGGCCGCCGGCGCCTCAGGGGTAGCTGTCCGGTTCGCGTCACGGGTGGCGACATCGATCGAACCCGTCACCGGGCGGATGTACAGACGGGCGGTCTGGCCGAGCGAGCGAGCCTGCGCACTGTCGTCGCCGGGAACGGTGATGACGAGGTTGTCACCGTCGACGACGACCTCGGAGCCGGAAACGCCGAGACCGTTGACGCGGGTCTCGATGATTTCCTGAGCCTGCTTGAGACTGTCCTGACTGGGAGCGCTGCCGTCCGGGGTACGAGCGGTCAACGTGACGCGCGTTCCACCCTGCAGGTCGATGCCGAGTTTCGGCGTGGCCGACTTGTCTCCAGTGAAGAACACCAGGGCATACAGTGCCACCACCAGGACCCCGAAAAGGGCCAGGTAGCGGACCGGATGCACCGTTCCGGTGGAAGGTGCCACGATCTTTAAGTCTCCTCAGTAGGTGCAGAGCTTCAGTAAATGCAGGGCTCGGGCGGTCGACGACCACCCGAGCTGCGGCGTTCGAACTGCAACGATTGATCAACGGGATGAACTGAGCTGCTGGTGAAAGAACTACTCCGATGAAAGAACTACTACAGACCAACCGATCTGGACGTGTGTCCGAGTTCACAACTCTAGAACACGTGCCAGATCGACGAAGTCAGGACTCCTTGGTGAGCCGGATTTCGGTGTCAGCAGCTGATTCTTCGATCTCGGAAACCGAGTCGTCGTCGTACTCGTCGGTTTCGGCCGTCTCGACAACGCGCTCACGGATGACCAGACGCGACCAGGTGGTGATGACACCGTCGGCGATCTCGAGGTCCACGGTGTCGTCGTCCAGAGAAGCAATCGTGGCATAGAGCCCGGCCGTGGTCTGCACTCGATCGCCGACCTGCAGCGAGTCCTGCATCTCGGAAGTGGCAGCCAAAGCCTTCTTCTGCTTGCGCATGCCCAGGAACATGGGCACCAGCAGTGCGAGGATCAAGAGTGGGAAAAGCAAACTCGACATGTGTTGATCAACCTCGGTTGTGTTGCACGTTTTACGCCGCGATGGTCCCGGATGGACCTACGCAATACACCAGTGTGCCATTAGTTGCTGAGGATTCCTGACAGATCGGCCGTTCAAGTAGGCCTTTCCAGTCGAAATTCACTCTCCGTTCGGATCGAACAACGTGGCCTGCGGTTCGTTGACACGAACCTCGATACCGCCCGCTGCGGCATCCGGCGGCGGTGTCATTCCGAGTTGAGTCCAGGCAGCGGCGGTAGCCACGCGTCCTCGCGGCGTCCGGGCGATCATCCCGGCCCGAACCAGGAACGGCTCGCACACTTCTTCCACCGTCGACGGTTCCTCGCCGACGGCCACCGCAAGCGTCGACACGCCGACGGGCCCGCCGCCGAACGACCGCACCAATGCACTCAGTACGGATCGGTCGAGACGGTCCAAGCCCAACTGGTCCACGTCGTAGACAGCCAAGGCCGCCTGAGCGACGTCCATGGTGACGATTCCGTCGGCGCGCACCTCGGCGAAGTCGCGAACCCGGCGCAGCAATCGGTTCGCGATACGCGGTGTCCCCCGCGAGCGTCGTGCGATTTCGGCCCCGGCGTCAACTTCGAGATTGACTCCCAAAATTCCGGCCGAACGCATCAGAATCTGTTGCAGCTCTTCGGGTTCGTAGAAATCCATGTGAGCGGTGAACCCGAAGCGGTCGCGCAACGGACCGGTCAGCGCACCTGACCGTGTAGTCGCACCGACCAGCGTGAACGGTGCAACCTCCAGAGGAATCGACGTGGCACCCGGCCCCTTACCGACGACGACGTCGACACGGAAGTCTTCCATCGCCAGGTACAACATCTCCTCGGCCGGACGAGCGATTCGGTGAATCTCGTCGATGAACAACACGTCACCCTCGACGAGATTGCTCAGCATCGCGGCCAGGTCTCCGGCGCGTTCGAGCGCCGGTCCGGACGTCAACCGCAGAGAAGAGCCCAACTCCCCCGCGATGATCATCGCCATCGACGTCTTGCCGAGTCCGGGGGGACCGGACATCAGGATGTGATCAGGTGTGCTGCCGCGAAGTTTTGCTCCGGTGAGCACGAGCTGCAGTTGTTCGCGAACACGGGGTTGCCCGATGAAGTCGTCGAGACTCTTGGGGCGCAAACTCGCTTCGACATCGCCGTCTCCCGCCACCAATTCGGCAGAGACCTGCGACTCGTCGTCGAAATCGTCGATCGGGTCGAAGTTCATCGAGTCTTACCGAGCAGCGACAGAGCAGAACGCAGTGCTACCGACGTAGTGGCCTCGGGCGATTCCGCCAGGACCGAATCCGTGGCCTGCTCGGCCTGCTTGATCGGGAAGCCCAGACCTTCGAGAGCCTCGACGATCTGATCACGGATCGAACTGCCGACGACGACACCGGACGCCGCGCCGGCCGTCGTCGCGACGGCGTCGACCTTGTCGCGCAGTTCGACGACCATGCGCTCGGCGCCGCGTTTCCCGATACCGGGGACCCTCGTCAACGCCGTCAGGTTGCCTTCCGAGAGTGCCCGCCGCAATGCGTCCGGTTCGAGCACTGCAAGAGTTGCCATCGCCAGGCGCGGTCCGACTCCGGAAACCGTCTGCAAGAGGCTGAACAGGTCCTTCGACTCGGTATCGGAAAAACCGTAGAGCGTCATCGAGTCTTCGCGAACGATCATCGTCGTGAACAGTCGCGCTTCGCTTCCCCGATGCAGTGCACCGAGAGTCACCGGGGTGGCATTGACCCGATAGCCGACACCTGACGCTTCGATGACCGCATGGTCGAGTGCAATATCGAGTACCTCGCCGCGTACCGACGCGATCATCGTGAACCTGCCTTCTTCATCTCGGCCAATTTTGCCTGATACTTACGCATTTGTTCAGCGGCCATCGCCTCGGCGCGGGCCATTCGCTCGATCATCGGTGCTCGCCAGCAGTGACAGATCGCGAGCGCCAGAGCGTCAGCGGCGTCAGCCGGTTTCGGCGCCGTCTTCAAGTTCAGGATTCGCGTCACCATCGCGGTGACCTGCGCCTTGTCGGCGTTACCGCTGCCGGTAACGGCGGCCTTCACCTCGCTGGGCGTGTGGAAACACACCGGGATGCCGCGTCTGGCGGCAGCGAGCGCGACAACTCCGCCTGCTTGCGCCGTGCCCATCGCGGTACTGACGTTGTGCTGCGCGAATACACGCTCGATCGCGACGACCTCCGGCTTGTACTGCTCGATCCACAGTTCCGCCGCATCGGAGATCCGCAGTAGCCGAGACCCGAGGTCCATCTCGGGCGGGGTCCGCACCACGTCGACGGCAATGGGGCGCACTTTCCTGCCGTTGCTCCCGTCGACCACACCCAACCCGCAGCGAGTCAAGCCTGGGTCCACTCCGAGCACGCGCACTTTGTCACACCTCTCCATACCGAACAGCTGTTCGATAGCTTAGCGGTGCGCGGGCGTACTGCCCCGCATCAACACGCAACCCGGCCGAGACGCGGACGTCAGGGCCGGGTTGAGTTGAAAAGCAATCAGTCTTCGAGAGCCGCGAGAACTTCGTCGGACAGATCGATGTTGGTGTAGACGTTCTGCACGTCGTCAGAGTCTTCGAGCGCGTCGACGAGCTTGAAGATCTTGCGTGCGCCGTCGACATCCAAGGGAACCTCGACGGAAGCGCGGAAATCGGCTTCAGCGGAGTCGTAGTCGATGCCGGCTTCCTGAAGTGCCGAACGGACGGCAACCAGATCCTGTGGCTCACTGACGATTTCGAAGGTTTCACCGAGATCGGTGACCTCCTCGGCACCGGCGTCGAGCACAGCCATCAGGACGTCGTCCTCCGACTGGCCGTTCTTCTCGAGCGTGACGACACCCTTGCGAGCAAACAGGTAGGAGACAGAACCCGGGTCAGCGAGGTTGCCACCGTTACGGGTCATCGCGGTGCGAACTTCACCGGCTGCACGGTTGCGGTTGTCGGTGAGGCACTCGATCAGAACGGCGACGCCGTTGGGTCCGTAGCCCTCGTACATGATGGTCTGCCAGTCTGCGCCGCCCGCTTCTTCACCGGCGCCGCGCTTGCGCGCACGCTCGATGTTGTCATTGGGAACAGACGTCTTCTTCGCCTTCTGGATGGCGTCGTACAAGGTGGGGTTGCCCGTGGGATCGCCACCGCCGGTTCGTGCCGCCACCTCGATGTTCTTGATCAGCTTCGCGAAGGATTTGCCACGACGTGCGTCGATCACAGCCTTCTTGTGCTTGGTGGTGGCCCATTTTGAGTGGCCGCTCATGCGATTCAAGCCCCTTTCCTGCTGCGTTGCGCACGCCGAATGCGCGTCTTTCAGCTCTGCCGATGTTACCCGTCCCACGTCACAACTCGCTGCATCCCCCGACACGAATTAGTCAAACCGCGCATTGTTTGCATAGAATGCAAACATGTTGGTCCGAATAGATCACGCCTCCACAACTCCACTCGCGGAGCAGATCGCAGCCGGGGTTCGTGGCTCGGTCATCCGCGGTGAGATCGGTCCAGGTGACCGCCTGCCGTCCGCTCGCGCTCTCGCCGAGTCGATCGACGTCAATCTCCACACGGTTCTTCGTGCGTACGCAACACTCCGCGACGAAGGCCTGATCGACCTCCGACGCGGACGTGGCGCCGTCATTCGCGCCGAATTCGACTCGGGAATAACAGCTCTCAACGAATCTGCGCGCGAGTTCGTACGGCAGGCCCGCAATCTCGGACTCGACACTGCGCACATGCTCGACCTCATCAAGGAGACCAGCACACAATGACGACCAGCAAGATCCGACTCTGGACAGCAGCTTCGCTGACTCTGATCCCGACCCTGATTCTGGTTCTCGCACGCTTCGCGTGGGGTGACCGCCTTCCCGAAACCGTCGCGAGCCATTGGTCCGGATCGACCCCGGACGGGTTCAGCACCACGACGACGTTTTTCGCCATCGCGCTGGTGATTTCACTGGTAGCAGTCGTTTGCGCGTGTGTCGTCGCGGCCCGTTCGAGCGACAACGCGCCCTTGTTTCTCGCCGTAACCTCGATCTCGAGTGCGACACTGGCGACGATCTGGATTCTGAGCGTCGCCCTGACGATCGACGCCGGATCGCCGGAAGACGCGCGTATCGGCTGGTGGATTCTTGCGCCGATCGCGGCGGTACTCGTAGGGGTTCTGGCATACGCGCTGCCTGACCAGCAACGAAGCGGCCCGGAGTCGCCACTGCCGACCCCGACGCTCGACACTCCGCTGACGGCCTCCGAACGTGCAGTGTGGGTCGGGCAGGTCCGCAGCGTCTGGCCGTGGATCGTTACCGCCGGCCTCGTAGTTCTCGTGATCGCGACTGCCGCGTACTCGGATTGGTGGGTTGCCGTGATCCTGGGTGTGTCCACCCTCGCCGTCACAGCATTCGCGTCGGTCACCGTGCGCGTCGACCGTCATGGTGTCGGCATCAGTTCCTGGGGCGTTCGATGGAAGAAGATCCCCATCTCGAAGGTGAAGTCCGCATCAGTCGACGCGATACGTCCGGCCGAATGGGGTGGATGGGGTTACCGAATGACACCGCGCGGAACAGCCGTCACTCTCCGCTCGGGTGAGGCCATCGTGGTCACTCTCGAGAACGGACGACTGTTCGCCGTAACCGTCGATCACCCGGAAGACGGTGTGAAGCTGATCAATTCGTTGGTTCAGGCTGGTTGATTCACGAACAACGTCAATTTACGAACAACGTCAATTCACGAACAACACGGCAGCGGCATTGCCGGCGAGGTAGAAGCCGGCAATGCCGAACACCCAACCCATCGCGCTGTCGCCGTGGCGTGAGATGAACGAGTCCACCCCGCTCAGCGGCTTGTCCAGTCGGTCGCCGGCCACGATCCGCCCGCATAACAGAAGCACTGCCGGAGTGGCCATGATCAGGCAGTATCCGGCAAGTACCGACGCAGACGTGACTGCGGACAGCCCAGCAGCGGTGATCATCGCGATCGCCGCCAAGTAGGGCAGCATCGTCACCAATTCGGCGGTCCCGGCAGCAATTGCCAGAAGTACAACACTTCTCGCGGAACTGGCCGAGCCGAGCACCCGCTCTCGCCAAACATGGGTTCGATCGGCTTGACCGGATGTGCGCCTCTTCTCGGAATCGAATCGAAAGCTCCACGCGAACAACGCGATACCGAGTATCAACTGCGCACCGCGGGCGGCGGGGGTTTCGAGCAGCGGGGCGACGACAGGCATACCTGCCCGTGCCGTCGTCCAGACTGCCACCCCGACAACAAAATAGAACGTCGTGATGACCACCAGATACGTCAGCAGCCTGCGAACCTGCGGTCGTCCCGGCATCAACAACATCCAGACCGGGACGACCAATGTTCCGATGCTCGTACTGTCCAGCAGGGCGAGCCCGCCCAGCGTGGTGAGCAGGACGAGTTCCACGTCAGTCGTTTCGGCGCTCGGGTATCGCTGTCTCCCTCGTTCGGACTGCATTCACGATGTCGAAGGCACCGATGATCGCGAGGATCACGCCGAGTGGTCCGCCGCGAAACCAGAAGAACTCGGCGTCACGCGCGAACAGCCACAGACAGCCGCCACCGACGACCAAGAGAATGCCGATCATCAACTCGAAGCGAATTTTCATACGTCGAGCCTGTCTTCTCTATCGAATCCGCACATCAGCCATCGGAACAACGCCGACCTCATCATTTGGTATGACAAGTCAGGCGCCCCGATGTGCTCTGATAAGTCTGTGGTGACCAGAAGTCGGAGTGTCGGCAAGTGGAACGATCCGCTCATCGCCTTCGGCCTGTTCGCGATCGGGGTACTCCTCTACCTGGTCGGCCTGTACCAAATGTGGACCGATGTCGGAGGTGTCGCCGACGTTCCCGCCGGGGTTCGGATCGGGATGCTGGCTCTGCTGTGTGCGATCGACTCGTTCCGACGGGTGCGTCCGGCAACGGCCTTGGCAGCGGGGGCCGTCATCGTCGCGGTCGACGCCGCCCTGGGACCCACTCTGCCGATGTGGCTGGTCCTCTCGGATCTCACCTACGCCGCAGTTCTGTACGGGACGGCGCGGCTGGGCCGAGTGGTGTGTTCTCTGACCGCGGTGACGGTTGCCGCGCTCACCGCACTCGTCTACCTGTCCACCCAGGACGTCCGCGCTGCGGCTGGGGCAGGCGTGGTGACGGCACTGTTCTTCGGTACGCCGGTGTGGTGGGCACTGGTCATCCGTCGACAAGTCGAACTGACCGAGGCCGAACGCGAGCGTTCCAGAGTCCACGAAGCACTCGCCGCTCTAGACCGCGAGGCCGCAGTCGCTCACGAACGAGCAACCATGGCGCGCGATCTGCACGACGTCATCGCAAGCCACCTCTCCGCCATCGCAATCCATTCGGAGGCGGCACTGTCCACCACAGCTCTCTCCGGTGAACGGGGCGAACCAGACGACGGCTTGCGGGAGATGATCGGGGCGATCAGATCGAGCAGTCTCGCGGGCCTTTCCGAGATGCGGTCGATGATCGAACTGCTCCACGCCGGGGACGACGAGACCCCGGACCCGCGTTCCTCTCCCCCGCGGCTGACCGAGTTGCCCGTCGTCCTGGACGCAGTTCGGGCAGCCGGCGGCACTGTGCACGTTGCGATCGACGTCGATGCTGCCGCCTTGCCGAGCGTGGTCGATCACACGGCGTATCGGATCACCCAGGAAGCCTTGACCAACGCACTCAAACATGCGCCCGGTGCGCCGATCTCGATGTCGATCTCTCTCCAGCACAATGCATTACAGATCGAGATCCGAAACCCCGTCGGTCCCGACACATCCCATCCGCGAGCAGGAACGCGCGGACTTGCAAACATGCGTCACCGCGCCGAGCTGCTGGGCGGTTCACTCGACGCACTTCCGGTCGACGGAGAATGGACGGTATGCGCACAGCTACCGGTCCCCGCACCGAACGGAACGGATCGGTGATCACCGTCGCCCTGGTCGACGACCACGCCGCGATCCGCTCCGGCCTGGCGATGATCCTGCGGCAGCACGACGACATCGATGTCGTTGCAGAAGCCGGTGACGGAGCGTCGGCGATCACCGTCACCCGCACGCATCAACCCGACGTCGTACTCATGGACGTCCGGATGCCAGGCACCGACGGCATCGAGGCGACGCGTCAGATCATCGGGACGACCCGCAGCCGGGTTCTGGTGTTGACCACCTTCGACCTCGACGAATACGTCTTCGCGGCCTTGCGCGCCGGCGCGTCGGGATTTCTGCTCAAGACTGCGACCGCGGACGAGCTGACCAGCGCTATCCGCAACGTCGCGGCTGGAGATGCAGTGCTCGCTCCTCGCGCGGCGCGTGCACTGATCGGCGAGTTCGTTCAGCGTGCACCCAAACCCACCGAACCGCTGGGATTGAGCGAGCTCACCGATCGTGAACGCG
Source organism: Rhodococcus sp. ARP2 (assembly GCF_001029585.1). Classification (NCBI taxonomy): domain Bacteria; kingdom Bacillati; phylum Actinomycetota; class Actinomycetes; order Mycobacteriales; family Nocardiaceae; genus Rhodococcus; species Rhodococcus sp. ARP2. The sequence goes on from NZ_LEKE01000024.1 coordinate 220,998, forward strand.
AGGTGCTCGCGCTGCTTGGGACGGGTATGTCCAATGCCGAACTGTCGCGTGAACTCGGTGTCGGTGCTCCGACGGTGAAGTCTCATGTGTCACGAGTTCTGTCGAAGTTGCACCTCACCTCACGCGTCCAGGCGGCGATCCTTGCCCGCGAACTGGAGCTGTAGGTTCGGCCGAGGCTGACTACTCGAGTTATCCGCGAACCAGATCGACGAACATCTCGTGCACTCGACGGTCCCCGGTGACCTCGGGATGGAAAGAAGTGGCGATCACCGAGCCCTGCCGAACCGCGACGATCCGGCCCGCGGCCTCCCCCGCGGCGGCGGGAACCTGTGCAAGGACCTCCACGCCCGGTCCAACTCGCTCCACCCACGGCGCGCGGATGAAGACGGCGCGGATGGGATCTCCGATGATGCCCTCGAACTCCAGGTCGGACTCGAAAGAATCGACCTGTCTGCCGAAAGCGTTGCGGCGCACCGTCATGTCGATGGCGCCGAGATGTTCGGCGTCCGGCCGGGTGTCGAGTACCTCGCTCGCCAGCAGAATCATGCCGGCACACGAACCGTAGGCCGGCAGCCCGCCGCGAAGACGCTCACGCAGCGGATCCAACAGTTCGAACACCTGCAGAAGCCGGCTCATGGTGGTGGATTCGCCACCCGGAATCACGATTCCGTCTACCTTGTCCATCTCCTCCGGCCGTCGGACACCCACGGCATCCGCACCCGAATCATCAAGTGCAGCAAGGTGCTCGCGAACATCACCCTGGAGGGCGAGTACACCGATCAGCGGACGCGTCATCACACAGTTCCTGTCTTGTTCTCACGGCTGTCGGGTTCGCGTTCCAGACGCGTCAAACCCTCCTGAACCACCGCTGCCACCATGTTGCCATCGCGATCGTAGATACGCCCCTGAGTGAGCGCGCGACCGAAACCTGCCGACGGCGATGTCTGGTCGTAGAGCAACCACTCGTCGGCCCGGAACGGACGCAGGAACCACATCGCGTGATCGAGCGAAGCAGTCTGCGTCTTCACGCCCCGGTGCGGGACTTTCGAAGTTCCGAGCAGGGTCATGTCACTGAGGTACGCAAGCGTGCAGATGTGCAGCAGCGGACGATCCGGCAGAGGCTCGCGGTAGCGCATCCACACGCGCTGTTGTGCGGCGAGATCCGGCGCTGACGCACTCTGCTCGGCCGGCACAATTCTGATGTCCCAGTTCTTCCACTCTTGGTAGAACTGCGATTCCGCCAACTTGGGAACGGTCTGCGCGTCCTGCAAGTCCTCCGGCGCCGGAACGGAAGGCATCCGATCCTGATGCTCGATACCTTCGTCCTCGACGTGGAACGAGGCCGACATCGTGAAGATCGTCTTGCCGTCCTGGACTGCGTTCACCCGGCGGGTGCAGAACGAGCGCCCGTCGCGGATGCGGTCCACCAGGTAGACCGTCGGAATCTTCGGGTTGCCCGGGCGCAGGAAGTATCCGTGCAACGAGTGCACGTGGTAGCTCTCGTCGACGGTACTCACGGCAGAAACCAGAGACTGCCCGGCAACCTGCCCGCCGAACGTCCGTTGAAGTGCGGTGGGATGGACCGCACCACGGAAGATGTCCTTCTCCAGGTGTTCGAGCGCGAGGATCTCCTCGATACCAACCATGAGTCCTCCGGAAATAGACCGCCGCAGTGGGCGCGATGACGGTTCACAATATCGCCTCGGCGAGCGGGCACGGCACCATGGTGGGCGTGAGCACATTCATCCCGTCCACTCCCCTCGCCCTGGCCGAGCAGATCGCAACGCTGAGCGGATCATTTCCGTCGGTGGCAGTAGTAGCGATCGACGGACCTGATTGTGCGCAGCCGTCTCGGCTCGCGGAACTGGTCCGGGCCGCCGTCGAGTCGCACAGCAAGCCGAGTGCTGTTGTGTCACTGCACGACTACGTGCGGCCGGCTTCGCTGCGATACGAGTTCGGTCACGAGGATGCGCTGAGTTACCGCACCATCTGGTTCGACTATCCGGCACTCGATCGTGAAGTGATCACCGCTGCCCGCACCAAACGAGCGTTCTTGCCGAAACTCTGGGACGAACCCACCGATCGATCGGCTCGCTCGACCCGCGTCCCCGTCCATGAGCGCGCGGTCATCGTGATCGCCGGTCCGATGTTGCTCGGGCGTGGGCTGGAGTTCGACGTCAGCGTCCGCCTGGACATGAGCGAACCTGCCATGCGACGGCACACTCCGGAGGCGGATCTGTGGACCGTCGACGCACTCCTCGAACACCGCTCAGAGGTGTCCGAGGAGGTCGATTTCGAGGTCAGGTACGACCATCCGGCCCGGCCTGCGGTGCGGTCTCGCCCGTGAAGGTCTCACTGCGATTGATCTCACTTCAGGCGACCTCAATCGGCCTACCTCACTTCGGGCGATACAGCCTGGTCAGGCCTTCCTGGACGACTGCAGCAACCATGTTTCCTCGGCTGTCGAAGATTCGTCCCTGCGTCAATGCGCGACCGAAGCCCGCTGACGGCGACGTCTGGTCGTACAACAGCCACTCGTCGGCCCGGAACGGCCGCAGGAACCACATGGCGTGATCGAGCGAGGCGCTTTGCATGGCGACGTCCATGTGAGGGCCTCGGGAAGATCCGAGCAGCGTCATGTCGCTCATGTACGCAAGCGTGCACACGTGAAATACCGGGTCGTCCGGGAGAGCCTCGCGGGAACGGAACCATACTTGCTGCTGTGCGGCAGCGCCTGGACGTTTGTTGATGTCGGCCTTCGGCACCATCCGGAGGTCCCAATCGGACCACTCGCGAGCCAACCACGCAGTCTCGGGATCTTCCGAATCCTGGGCGATGGCCAAGGTCTCGGGGTCAGGGACCGGTGGCATCTCGTCCTGGTGCTCGATGCCTTCGTCTTGGACGTGGAAGGATGCCGACATCGTGAAAATGGCTTGCCCGTCTTGAATTCCGGTGACCAAGCGGGTCGCGAACGATCGACCGTCCCGAACACGATCGACCAGAAAAACGGTCGGCTCCATCGGATTGCCCGGACGCAGGAAGTATCCGTGCAACGAATGAACTGAATAGGCCGGATCGACCGTGCGTACCGCCGACACCAATGCCTGGCCGGCGACCTGGCCGCCGAAAGTGCGGGTCAGGGTGGTCTCCGCGATGATTCCTCGAAAGATGTCACGCTCGAGGCGTTCCAACTCCAGAATTTCTTCGATCCTCGCCATCGATGCTCCACATCTTCCCGTGTACCGACGTCTACCGACCTTCACACAATGCCTGACGCACCCCCGGCCACCAAAGTGGGCATCCGAAAACACTGAGCGACGGGGCGCATCGACTCAGAATGGCGGTGGATCGTCTCCGCCGTCGAAGGTCCTCCTCTGTGCCTTCTTCATCCGCCGGTGCATCCGTATCCGCTGACGCCGGCGTTCACCCCGCACACGAGAGGCCTTGTTCTCCAGACGTGTGCGCCGACGCCGACCACCCTCGGGCAGTACAGGCTCGAGCATTCCCGCCAGCAGACCTGACGGCCTGGTTCGGTAGCAATGTCCGGTCGGCGAGGTCAGCATGACACTCCGGTCCGGGTTCGAGGTGTGCAACCACTGACCGGAATGCTTGAGGCGGTGATGGTTTCGACAATACGCACTCATATTCGACGCCACGGTCTTTCCGCCACGAGTGGGATCGCGATGATCAAAGGGCTCAGTGTGATCAAGATCTGAATTCCATGCAGCGACATCGCAGTGCAACCACTGGCAGCTTCCTGCGATCACCCGCACCCAGGTGTCGAGGACAGCGCCGGGGCGGTAGACCGACGCCGAAGGAACAACGGGCGGAGGTACTGGCTCGCACTCACCGGAAGACTCGAGCGCGGCATCGACTGGTACTTTCACCTTCCGAATCAGCGCACCCGCGGCGATGTCACGCGCATGCTCTGCACTGATCACTCCATAACCGTCAAGGTGAGCGGGTTCGTCTGCACCTGGTGCGTCACCGCCCTGAAGCGTTGATTCCAGCATGACCACGTGAACCAACGGCCGACGCACCACGACAATCCCGCTTCGATCTTGTGGGCAATCGTCCCGGCCGCAATCGCACGGCAGAATCGTCGACCCGGATACCAACGCTCCTAATGCGTCAGCTCGTCGTTGCTCGTACTTACGGGAATCGTGTCGACACACCGACATTGCCAACTCCCGCAACCGACGGTCGAAAGCCCGTGCTTCCTCCGCCGGAATACTCCCCAATATCCGCGCCATTCCGTCCTCGGCAGCGCTCACACCCACGAACCGATCAGCCAGGGCGCGGCGTCGACGTTCGCGTATCCCCTCGGGATCCACCACGGCGACGATCCGGTCGATAGCCGCTGTCAATCGGCGACCGGTCAAGCCGGTACCGCCAGGCATCGGTGGCGCCGAGATCTTTTCGAGGAGTTGCCGTTCCACCTCGTCGATCAAATCGTCGGCTACGTTGGCCGTAGCGGAGTCGATCAATCCGACTCGATACAGTTCTCCGCGCGCCATGGCGGCACGCGTGCGATGGAGGCGAGTCTTGAGAGAAAAGCCGAGACCGATCAACTTTCCCGCTGCGGCACGGCCCATGGTCAATGCCGCGCCGAGCTCGGCCTCAGCCAGTTCGTGAGCGGTAGACGACCAAGCACCGTTATCAGTGTGGTCAGCGCTGCGACGCTCGAAAAACTCGGCAATGGCAGCCAGTTTCCGTTCCACGAGCATCGATTCGCGCGCATGCAGATCGGCGATGAGATCGATGAGGGCGCAGTCGGATTCGGCACCAGGCAGCTGCGCTGCGGTACCCGAACTTCCTACTCCGTCATCGAACATTCCTCAACATTATTCGAATATACGTTCGATAGCCATGATTTCCAGGAATCAGTCCGAACAATCCCGATTGACCGAAAATTGTTGCGGAGCAACCTTTGCGGCCACTCGTGTTCCGGCAACGGATTCCCCTACTGAACCAGGGCGTTGATAATGCGGGCAGCTTCGGCCGGGTAGATAGGGCGGTCGGACCCACCACTCAATACCCAGTGGACTGGACTACCTTCGTCGAGGACTCGGAGTTGCACGTCGAGCGGAAACGCATCGATGTCAGCTGAGTCGACTGCAAAGACATGGACAATCTCATGCCCAGGTCGCCCCTCGAACTCGAAGATGTTCTCGACGACCTCGAGCAACTCGACGCTTCCCAACCTGACACCGAGTTCCTCCGCGAACTCGCGTCGCAGCGCTGCCTCGGCCGTCTCACCGAACTCGATACCGCCACCGATCAATCGATGAAAGTTCTCCCCCGTGACAGAGTCCGTGCCGTCGAGCATGAGTACATGACCGGAACGGACAGGTATCCCCAGTGAGATGTTACGAATTGACGACATACGACACAGTTTAGGTGGCCAACTCGAACACCATTTGAATCCGACGACGGCGAATATCACCAAAAGTGATGGGGTGGGCGCAAATACGACTTGGACTTGCCGAGACTCCCGATGACAGACTCGAACACCATTCCCGGACAAAAGAACCCATTGAGGAACCGATGAACGACGCAAGTACCTGGACCGCACGACTCGCCGCACTCGACCTGACCCTCCCGCCTGTTGCCACCCCCGCAGGCTCATACCTTCCCGCCGTTCAGACGGGGTCATACGTCTACACGTCGGGGCAATTGCCGCTCGTCGAGGGCACTACGACGTGCATCGGCAAGTTGGGCGAGGGCGTCTCCGTCGAAGACGCCGCCCAGGCGGCGCGGTTGTGCACTCTCAACGGACTCGCGGCCGTTGATGCCTTGGTCGGTCTCGACCGCATCGTTCGGGTCGTCAAGGTCGTTGGATTTGTTGCTTCGGGATCCGGATTCTCGCAGCAACCCCAGGTGATCAACGGTGCGTCCGACCTGCTGGCCGAGATCTTCGGTACCGCTGGACAGCACGCCCGCTCTGCGATCGGCGTGGCCGAACTCCCCCGAAACAGTGCCGTCGAGGTCGAGTTCGTGTTCGAGGTATCGGACAGCATCTGACGGTCCGCCACACCCCGAAGGGGCGACGGTTGCCAATGCAACCGCCGCCCCTTCTTGTGTAAAGACTTTCAGGCACTGAGCCCGGTCGTCGGACCTGCTGTCACCAACCGCGCTCTGCGAGGCGGTGTCCGACGGGCAGGTCGTCGACGTTGATGCCGACCATTGCCTCGCCGAGTCCGCGCGAGACCTTGGCGAGCACGTCCGGGTCGTCGTAGAACGTGGTGGCCTTGACGATGGCCTCAGCGCGCTGCTTCGGGTTGCCGGACTTGAAGATACCTGATCCGACGAAGACGCCCTCGGCGCCGAGCTGCATCATCATCGCAGCGTCTGCCGGGGTGGCGATGCCGCCGGCGGTGAACATGGTGACAGGCAGCTTGCCGGCCTTGGCGACCTCGACGACCAGTTCGTACGGGGCCTGCAGTTCCTTGGCGGCTACGTACAGTTCGTCCTCGCTCAGCGAGGTCAACCGGCGGATCTCGCCGCGGATGGTGCGCATGTGTGTGGTGGCGTTGGAGACGTCTCCGGTGCCGGCTTCACCCTTCGAGCGGATCATGGCCGCGCCTTCGTTGATGCGACGGAGCGCTTCACCGAGGTTGGTGGCGCCACACACGAAGGGAGCGGTGAACTTCCACTTGTCGATGTGGTTGGCGTAGTCGGCCGGGGTCAGGACCTCGGACTCGTCGATGTAGTCGACGCCGAGGCTCTGCAGGATCTGCGCTTCGACGAAGTGACCGATGCGTGCCTTCGCCATGACGGGGATGCTGACGGTGGAGATGATGCTGTCGATCATGTCCGGGTCACTCATGCGCGAGACGCCGCCCTGTGCGCGAATGTCTGCGGGGACCCGCTCGAGTGCCATGACGGCGACGGCGCCTGCGTCTTCGGCGATCTTGGCCTGCTCAGCGGTGACCACGTCCATGATCACACCGCCCTTGAGCATTTCAGCCATGCCGCGCTTGACGCGGGCGGTGCCGATGGCGGTGGTGGGGGCAGAGTCGGGGGTGCTCACAGCAAACTCCTGCAGTAGTGGCGTGACGAAAGAAACAAGGCACGGCGAACACACGGGTTCATTCGCTCGGAGGCCTCTGGCCAGAACTCTAGGACGAACCGGCCTTCGATTCCGTATCCAATTTGCCATTGCTGGCCTTAAACGGCCGCGAGCACTGAACGACCGAACGATCAGCGGATGGAACGCACTTCCGGATCCTCGGAACCGTCCGCAATCGTCACGGCCTCCACCAGGAGGTTTGCCAGATCCAACGGGTAGACGGGCTCACCGGACTTGGCCAGTCGGCGGATCTCGTCGGCGCTGCACCAGCGATGGCCGGTGATGGCACGCTGTTCCAATTCCGTGTGGCCTTGGAAGACCGGCTCGAAGCCGTGAGTGCGCGTAGCGAAGAACAGCTCTTCCGAACGGATCAGCTCACCGTCGAACGGGAAGATCGCCACCCGACGCCAAAGCGGACCTCGCAGATTCTCCGGCGCTACCTTGAACCCCGTTTCCTCCTCGATCTCACGAACCGCGGCCGCTCGCAGATGTTCGCCGCGTTCGAGCCCGCCACCGACGGTGAACCAGAAGTAAGTGTTCGGGATTTTGGGATCGTGGCCGCGCAACAGCAGCACCCGATCCTCCTCGTCCAGCATCACCACGCGGGCGGAGGTCCGCGACGTGTCGACGGTGATGCCCTCGGGCACCGCCGCCGCGGTCGTGCGCTCCGATATCTCGAAGTACTGAGGTAGCGGTGCCGTTCCCCCGAGGTGCAGCCAGCGAACAAGTCGACGCGTACGCAACGCGAGAGTGTCGCGCACCGCGTCGTTGTGGAACCGCCGAGCGATCAGGACCCTCGCCTCGGCATCGGCCAACTCGGCCACCAGTTGAGGTCGCAGCGACGTCGTGCCGTAGGCAGCGAGAGCATTGGACAGCCGGTTCTCGGCAAGCTCGCGATCCTGACGATCCGCACGTTCGGCGGCGTCCGCCAAGGTGACGAATCTGCGGGCGTCGTCGGCGCTCATGTCCACAGCCGCCGCGCGGACAACCGCGGCACGACGGGACAGAGCCGCATCGAGCGCCAACCACGACTGATCCGAACGCACATGCAGTCGATCGAGTCGGTTCGCCGTCCCGTACGCCCACAGTCCGACGACCAGGACGACGGCAGCGACGAGCCCGAGAATGAAGATCGTCAGAGCGGAGAAGGTCATGACCCCACCACGCGTACGCCGGTGCCGCCAACCGTGACGGTCTCGTAGACACGCAGGATCTGTTCGGCCACCACCGGCCAGTCGTATTCGGCAACAACACTTGTCGCGGTGTTGACCAGCGCGCGTCGTCGATCCGGGTCACCGAGAACGGAATCGATTGCCTCGGCCAAGGCATCGGAGTTCCCGATGGGGACCAGCAAGCCGGCCTGACCGTCGCGAAGAACACGGCGGAAAGCGTCCAACTCACTGGCCACGACGGCAGTGCCAGCCGCCATCGCCTCGACCAGCACGATCCCGAAGCTCTCACCGCCGAGATTGGGCGCGCAGTAGACGTCCGCACTGCGAAGCGCCGACGCTTTCTCCTCGTCACTGACCTGCCCGAGCAGGCGGAGATGCTTGAAGTACTTGCCCGCCTCTTTGCGGAGTTTCTCCTCGTCGCCGCGTCCGACCACGATCACTTCGAGATCCGGGTGACGCTCGACCAACTCCGGCAACGCACCGAGTAGTACGGCCATCCCCTTGCGCGGTTCGTCGTAGCGACCGAGGAACAGAATGGTTCCACCTTCGCGCGGGTAGCCGGGCAACAGATCGGCCTCGGCAAACGCTGCGACATCGACGCCGTTGGGAATTTCGACCGCATCGGATCCGAGGGACTCGACCTGCCAACGACGCGCCAACTCCGAGACTGCGATCCGGCCACTGATCTTCTCGAGATACGGAGCCAAGACACCCTGAAAAGTGCTCAGCACCAACGACTTCGTGGTTGACGTGTGGAAGGTGGCGACGATCGGGCCTTCCGCGATACGCAACGCGAGCATGGACAGACTCGGCGCATTGGGTTCGTGGATATGTAGAACGTCGAAGTCACCTTCCGCGATGAACTTGCGGAGGCGGTTGTTCGCCGTCGGGCCGAAAGACAACCGCGCAACAGAACCGTTGTAGGGAATCGCGACGGCTTTACCTGCGGAAACCACAAAATCCGGCAACTCGTCGTCATCGGACGACGGCGCAAGCACACTCACTTTGTGACCACGTTCGATCAGCACCTCGGCCAGATCCACCACGTGCGCCTGCACACCACCGGGGACGTCGAAGGAGTACGGGCAGATCATGCCGATCTTCATTCACCCTCCATGCGGGCGAGCCTCGATTCGGAGAGGTCGGAGCGCCACAGCGGCTGAAGCATGTGCCAGTCAGCGGGGTGCGCTGCGATGTTGACCGCGAAACGGTCGGCAAGTGCCTGCGTGGCCGGGCCGACTCCGCCGGATACGTCGATCGGCGGGTCGATCTTGAAACCCCAACCGTCGGGAGTGAACCAGCAGTGGACCGGAAGTAGCGGCGCGCCGGTATCGATCGCGAGCTTCGCCGGGCCGGCGGGCATGCGAGTGGGTTCTCCGAAGAATGTGACGGGCACACCCTTCTTCGCCAGATCGCGCTCCCCCAGCAGGCACACGATCTTGTTCTCGCGCAGATGCTTGGAGAGTTCGACGAACGGTGGATGCTCCCCGCCGCTGAGCGGAAAGATCTCGAAACCGAGACTCTCGCGGTATTCGACAAACCGTTCGTACAGGGATTCGGGCTTGAGCCGCTCGGCAACGGAGGTCAACCCACCCCATTGCTGAACACACCACACGCCGGCCATGTCCCAATTACCGCTGTGGGGCAGCGCCAATACCGCGCCATGACCTGCTGCCATTGCCTTTTCCAGATGTTCCTGGCCCTCGACCAGCGCATGCAGCGCTTTACCGGTCGCGACCAGATCCATCGACGGAAGACGGAACGCCTCACGCCAATACCGGGCGTACGAGCGCATCGAATCCTTGATCAACTGATCCGGAACTTCCGCCGGCGTCGTGCCCAGAACTCTCGCGAGGTTCTTCCTGAGTTGTTCGGGTCCGCCCTTGCGTACCGCGAAATCCGCTCCGGCGTCGAACAGCTTGACCGCCACCGATTCCGGCAGGCTTCTCACCAACCGCCAACCCGCGGCATATCCCAGATCGGTTGCGCGCTCGGAAAAACTCACTGCTCTGCCTCACCTTCAGGCTTGGGATCGCCCTCGGTGCCCGCCGCGCCTTCGACCGTCGATGCCGCCGGGGCGATCGGCAGAAGTTCCCGGGCGCCAGGCGAATTGCGCACCGCGAGCACTCGTTGGAAGACCGTCACGATACTTCCGGCGGCAAGTACCCACATCGCGATGTGAATCGCCCACGGTAGACCCATACCTGTCAGGCCAGATCCGACCAACACGATGATCAGTCGGTCCGGGCGCTCGATCCACCCGCCGTCCGCAGTCAGCCCGCTCGCCTCCGCGCGCGCCTTCGCGTACGAGATGACCTGCGAGGTGACGAGGCAGATGAGCGTCGCGACGAGCAGCCACTTGCTGTTCTCGTGGTAGACCGCCCACCAGGCCAGGCCGGCAAAAATCGCGCCGTCGGCCACGCGGTCGCAGGTCGCGTCCAGTACCGCCCCGTACCGCGTTCCGCCGCCGCGAGCACGAGCCATTGCGCCGTCGAGCATGTCGAACATGACGAAGAACCAGATGAACAAGGTTCCCCAGAACAGATGTCCGGACGGAAACAGCGTCACCGCACCGGCGACGCTTGCCACCGTGCCGATCACCGTCACCGAGTCCGGCGTCAGACCGGTCTTGACCAGCGCCTTCCCCATAGGTGCCGTCACCTTGGACACCGATGCGCGCCCGAAGAAGCTCAACACCGCAGGAACCCTCCCCGTCGTGAGTTCCGGTTCGGAACTCGTTGCAGCAATGCATCCTGCCATGAAGCCGGATGCATCAACCTATTGTTGCCAGGCACCGGCGAGTAGTCCCCTGGTCTCCCGCAGCAATTGCGGCATCACCTTGACCCCACCGAGCACGGTGATGAAGTTGGCGTCGCCGCCCCAACGTGGCACTACGTGTTGGTGAAGGTGCTCGGACAGCGAACCGCCCGCGGCAGCACCGAGATTCAGACCGACGTTGAATCCGTGCGGATTCGACACGCTCTTGATCACCCGCAACGCACGCTGGGTGAACGCCATCAACTCGGCGCTCTCCTCCGGCGTGAGGTCTTCGAGGGCCGCGACCTTGCGGTACGGCACCACCATCAGGTGACCCGGGTTGTACGGGTACAAGTTCAAGACCGCGTAGACGTGTTCACCGCGGGCGACGATCAACCCTTCCTCGTCCGACATTTTCGGAATGTCGATGAACGGTTCACCCGTCGTACCCGGGGTGTTGGGCGCCTCGGTGATGTACGACATCCGATGTGGCGACCAAATACGCTGCAAATGATCAGGATCGCCGACGCCGTGGTCGATCAGCGAACCCGGACCATCGTCACCGGGGGCGCTCACTGCGCCACGCTTGGCTGCACCAGTTCGGCTGTCGGCGAGGCATTCTCGCGGCGGCCGATCCACTCGGTGACGATCCGGACGGCGTCGTCGACGGGAATTCCGTTGATCTGGGTGCCGTCACGGAAACGGAAGCTGACCGCGCCGGCTTCCACGTCACGCTCGCCCGCGAGGAGCATGAACGGGACCTTTTGCGTGGTGTGGTTACGGATCTTCTTCTGCATCCGGTCATCACTGAAATCGACCTCGGCGCGAACACCGGCTGCCTTGAGCTTCTTCGTGACGTCGAACAGGTGATCGGCGAAGGCCTCGGCCACCGGAATTCCGACGACCTGTACCGGCGCCAGCCACGCCGGGAACGCGCCCGCGTAGTGCTCGGTCAGGACACCGAAGAACCGCTCGATCGAGCCGAACAGCGCGCGGTGGATCATGACCGGACGAGTCTTGACGCCGTCGTTGCCGGTGTATTCGAGTTCGAACCGCTCGGGCAGGTTGAAGTCGAGCTGAATGGTCGACATCTGCCAGGTGCGGCCGAGTGCGTCCTTGACCTGAACGGAGATCTTGGGACCGTAGAACGCGGCTCCACCCGGATCCGGCACCAGAGTCAGGCCAGAAGCTTCGCCGACCTCGGCGAGCGTTGCGGTCGCCTCTTCCCAGACGTCGTCGCTACCGACGAACTTGTCCGGGTTCTTGGTGGACAGTTCGAGGTAGAAGTCGTCGAGGCCGTAGTCCTTGAGCAGGTTCAGAACGAACTGCAGGGTGGTGGTCAGCTCGTCGCGCATCTGCTCACGGGTGCAGTAGATGTGAGCGTCGTCCTGGGTCATGCCGCGCACACGGGTCAGGCCGTGGATGACGCCGGACTTCTCGTAGCGGTAGACCGAGCCGAATTCGAAGAGCCGCAACGGCAATTCACGGTACGAGCGTCCGCGAGCACGGAAGATCAGGTTGTGCATCGGGCAGTTCATCGGCTTGAGGTAGTAGTCCTGACCCGGCTTGCGCACGGTGCCGTCCTCGTTCAGTTCCTCGTCGACGTGCATCGCCGGGAACATTCCGTCGCGGTACCAGTCGAGGTGACCGGAAACCTCGTACAGATGCCCCTTGGTGATGTGCGGAGTGTTGACGAACTCGTAGCCCGCCTCGATGTGGCGGCTGCGCGAGTAGTTCTCCATCTCGGTGCGGATGATGCCGCCCTTGGGATGGAACACCGGCAGACCCGAACCGAGCTCGTCGGGGAAGCTGAAGAGGTCCAGTTCGGTACCGAGCTTGCGGTGATCACGACGCTCGGCCTCGGCGAGCAGTTCGAGGTACTCGTCCTGAGCCTCGGTGGACTCCCACGCGGTGCCGTAGACACGCTGAAGATCGGCGTTGTCCTGGTTGCCACGCCAGTAGGCGGCGGAGCTTCGGGTCAACTTGAAGGCCGGAATGTGCTTCGTGGTCGGAATATGCGGGCCGCGGCACAGATCGGACCAGATCTTGTCGCCAGTGCGCGGATCGAGATTGTCGTAGATGGTCAGCTCGTTGCCGCCCACCTCCATGATCTCGGGATCGTCGATACCGGACTTGTCGTCGATCAGTTCGAGCTTGAAAGGCTCGTCGGCCAACTCGACCCGAGCGTCCTCGATCGAATCGACCACTCGACGCGAGAAACGCTGCGATCCCTTGATGATCTGCTTCATACGCTTTTCGAGCTTGGCCAGATCCTCCGGAGTGAACGGGCGGTCCACCGCGAAGTCGTAGTAGAAGCCATCCTTGATCGGCGGACCGATGCCGAGCTTCGCGTCGGGGAATTCCTTCTGGACCGCCTGCGCGAGGACGTGGGCAGCGGAGTGCCGGATGACGCTGCGGCCGTCCTCGGTGGATGCTGCCACCGGCTCGACGTCGACATCGACCTCAGGTGTCCACGACAGATCCTTGAGCGTTCCCTCGCCATCGCGGACAACGACGATCACGTCTGGCCCCTTCGTGGGGTATCCGGCTTCGCGCACTGCAGTCCCGGCGGTCGTCCCCGCGGGCACCCGAAGTGGGGCGGCTGAGTGCTCTGGCGCGGGACTGGTCACGGCGATGTGCTCCTAAAGGTATTGCGACAAGTTAGACAGGCGTCGTACCCACTGCGAGCACGCGCACGATCATGTTATCGGCCCTACCGACATGGTGAGACAACCGAGTGAAGGAAACCGGGCCGCGTTCAGCTCACAGTGGCGACTCGAGCCACGAGTAGTCCAGGCCCACCCATGTCCCGATCAGGCCGAAGGTGCCGAGCACCCACAAAGTCGCCAGGACGATCACTGTGGTGAACAGAACGCCCAACCCCTTGACGAACAGCGACTGCTTGCCGAACCATTCCATGAACCTGTCGTATCGAGCCTTCGCGAAATGAAGGAGTCGATGTGCCCACGCGAACTCCGACGCCAGTATGCCGAGGCCGGCGAAGACGATGAGCCAACCGGGCCCGGGGTACGGAATAGCCACGATGCCTGCTGCGAACACGATCGTGCCCACGACTCCGACGCCGATGCGGTACGCAAGATTGAGGGTGGGCCGCGCGGCGATTCCAGCGCGCCACCGCTCCCAGCGGGACTCTGCGTCTTGGAAGACGGACAGGTCTGAATCGTCGACGGGAGAATCGACCTTTTCGGTACTCAAGTCGGTCACCTTTTCGGTCGCGAAATGTCTCTTCGACCAGGCTACCGAAATCATCGGCAGGCGACCTGCGACGACGGTCTGCATGCCGAAACAACCGTGCCCTCGAACAGCTGTGCTCTCAAACGACTGTGCTCTCAAACAGCTGTGCTCTCAAACGACTGAAGGCGTCCCCGATGATCGGGAACGCCTTCAGTGTTTTTCTGTGGTCCCGGCTGGGATCGAACCAGCGACCTTCCGCGTGTGAAGCGGACGCTCTCCCACTGAGCCACGGGACCGTAAGTCATCCGAACGCATGCGCTCGAACGAGTTGGAACATTAACACGGCTGCGCGATGAATACGAATCACCAGGTTGGCATTCGTTTTGCCCCAGGCGACCCCGAAATCTCCGAATTCGAGCTGATTTCAGACCGTATTCATCGCCAAGACGGGCAGTTGCAACGCGCGCGACGGGCCGATTCGACTCCGAACACGCCACTGAGCTGGTGATTTGTGTGTATCCGACACGGTCGGCTAATGTTTCCAACGCACCGAGGAGAGCGAGCAGCTCCCCAAGCAACACGGTGCGATGCGGACGTGGCGCAGCTGGTAGCGCACAACCTTGCCAAGGTTGGGGTCGCGGGTTCGAATCCCGTCGTCCGCTCGAGAGGTGTGACTCAACCTTTTACGGTGGAGTGGCCGAGTGGTGAGGCAACGGCCTGCAAAGCCGTGCACACGGGTTCGATTCCCGTCTCCACCTCGCGCGATTAGCTCAGCGGGAGAGCGCTTCCCTGACACGGAAGAGGTCACTGGTTCAATCCCAGTATCGCGCACCACGTCAGGCCCTCGGGCCTGATGGTCAAGACCTGCTTGCAGGTCTGATAAGTTAGAAAAGTACTGAGTTCCGGTAACGGAGTTCATTGCTCATGCGGACGTGGCGCAGCTGGTAGCGCACAACCTTGCCAAGGTTGGGGTCGCGGGTTCGAATCCCGTCGTCCGCTCCATTTTTCTCCAGAACCCGCGCGATTAGCTCAGCGGGAGAGCGCTTCCCTGACACGGAAGAGGTCACTGGTTCAATCCCAGTATCGCGCACCATTTGAGAATGCAAGAAGCCGGAACCTCGAGGTTCCGGCTTTTTGCGTTCGAGCGCCGAACACATCAACCGCAGTACAGACGCAAGCCCTCTCGGGAATCCACGTCAGTACTGCGGTTGATGTAGCTGATCAGATTGTTGTAACTGATCAGTGAGAGAAGCGGTTCGCTGCCGAAGTCATCGCGCGCAGCGAGGACTCAGTCGACGACTCCGCAATCCCCATCGCCCAGCTCCGACGGCCGTCGCACTCGGTAAAGATGAACGTCGCCGTGCGGTGGCCGATCTGGTGCTGATGGAAAGACAGGATCTCGAGCGAGATTCCCGCGTCGTGCAGCATCGACGTCATGGCCGAGATCGCGCCAGTCGAGGTGGCGGAAGCCTTCTGGATGCGCTCCCCCAGACCGAGAGTCGCTTCGAAAGTCCAACGACCCGGCGCAATCTTCTCGGAGGACCACGCGCCCAAACGGATCGGGCCGCTCATAGCCGCATACGTGGACTCGAACTCGGTCCAAGACATCGCTGAGCATTCGGCACGCAGGCCGGCTGGCAGAGATTTTCCGTGACGCGCCGCGAAAGGATCAGCAGCGGTAGAAGAAGAATCAGAAGCGAAGGCAGAATCAGAAGCGAAGGCGAAGTTGTAAGTCATGATCGTGGTCTTCCTGGAATGAAGTGGAGGACCAACTGGTAGCAAGACGACCCGCAGCGAGGGGTCGGTCCGATTCAGACCCCGCTACGGCGGCTTACTACGAGAATTCGCTTCATGAGAGACGAGGCTAGGCGGCCCGGTTCGAGAATGCAACCCAGACCGCCTCCGCACAGGTCAGAGCTGAGCCGATTTATGCTCGGCGATCAGGGCGCGATACCACTCGAACGAGGTCTTCGGTGTGCGCTTCTGGGTGTCGAAATCGACGTGTACCAGGCCGAATCGCTCTTTGTATCCCGCAGCCCATTCGAAGTTGTCGAGGAGTGACCACACAAAATAGCCACGGACGTCGACACCGTCGTCCATAGCCGATTGGAGGGCGCGAAGGTGCGCGTCGTGGTAGTTGATTCGCGCTTCGTCCTCGACGACGCCTGCGGCATCCGGTGCGTCGTGGAATGAACATCCGCTTTCCGTGATGTAGATCGGCGGCAGTGCGTCACCGAACCGAGTCTGGAACGTCCGCAGGATCTCACCCAGCCCTTCGGGAACGATCGGCCATCCGAAATCGGTTGTGGGATAACCGGTAATCGCGACAGGCGCAAAGGGCAGGCCCGGCGGTAGGTCGACCTCGAGCACACCTTCGGTCCCCTGGCCTTCCACCGGAGCGGCAATCATCGTCGGCTCGTAGTAGTTGATCCCGTACCAGTCCAGCGGCGCCCCGATGATTTTCAAGTCCTCGTCGACGGGACCGCTGAGCAGCTGAGCGAATTCGTCGGCGGGGTACTTACCGACCAATATCGGGTCGGCGAACATCCAATTGACGACGTGGTCGTAGATGTCGGCAGCCATCACGTCTTCCGGGGAATCGGAAGCGGCCCGCACCGGTGCATGGTTCGAGGCGATTCCGATGTTCGTGCATCCGGTTGCCCGAAGCGCTTCGACAGCGAGGCCGTGCCCGAGCAGCTGGTGATGTGCGGCTTGGAAAGCCTCGAACCCCAAGGCCAGGCCGGGGGCATGAACTCCCAGGGCATGACCGTAGAGCGTGTGCACTACCGGTTCGTTGAGCGGCATCCACATTCCGACGCGATCGGACAACCGTTCGCCGACGACCTGGGCGTACTCCCCCAGCCGGTACGAGGTGTCTCGGTTCATCCAGCCGCCCTGCTCTTGCAGTGCGAGGGGCAGATCCCAGTGAAAGAGAGTGACGGCAGGAGTAATTCCCACCGAACACAGTCGATCGATCAGGCGGTCGTAGAAGTCGAGCCCTTTCGCATTCACGGCCCCCGATCCGGTGGGCAGAATTCGCGACCACGACAGGGACAGCCGATAAGCGTCGAGCCCGAGGTCTTTCATCAACTCGATATCCGATTCCCAGCGGTGATAATGATCGGCAGCAACCGCTCCGGTGTCGCCCCCGACGACTACACCGGGGCGGTCACAGAACTCGTCCCAAATCGACGGTCCGCGACCGTCTTCGGCCACAGCTCCTTCGATTTGGTAAGCCGCGGTGGCGGTTCCCCAGACGAAGGAAGACGGAAATTCTGGTGTCGGCTGCCGAGTCATGTCGGTCAGTTAATCAAAGAACCGTGCAAAACACGCAGCTTTGTTGGACACTCGACCAGTATCAAGATCCAGTACCGTTCGGCCTAACCGAACGAACGAGACAAAGGCCCTGCTTGATGACGGATAACACCCGCACCCTGACGAGGGCTCGGATCGCCACTTCGGTGGCCTTCGGACTTCAAGGATTTCTGCTCGCCGCCATTCTGACGCAGCTGCCGCAGTACAAGGATTTGTTCGATCTGAGCGAGACACTGGTTGTGGTTGCGGTTGTCACCGTGTCCGTCATCGCCGGGCTCGGCAGCGTGCTCGCCGAGATTCTGGCCGTGAGAACGTCGAGCAAGATGACTCTGCGAACCGGACTCGCCGTCATCGCAGTCTTCGGCGGGGCAACCGGAATCGCGCCCAACGCGGCGATGTTCTTCGTCTTCCTGGCGATCTACGGCATCGGACTCGGCATGGTCGACGCCGCCGCCAACATGCAGGCAGTCTCGATCCAACACGCCAAGGGCCGCTTCATCCTCTCCTCGTTCCATGCTTCCTGGAGCGTCGGAGCGATTGTCGGCGCTCTGTTCATCTCTGCTACCGCAAGCCTCGACATCTCGATCCGCATAACGCAGGTGATCGCGGGAGTTGTTGTCGGACTGATGCTTCTGGCCTTCGGCCCGCAACTGCTCGATCGCTCCGAGTCTCCGGTTGCCGATGCAAACATCACGAGCACCGCGAAATTCACCGTACCCACCCGCGCCTTCGTCCTGCTCGGCGTCGCGATGGCATTGTTCTATGCGGTCGACTTCAGCGTCGGAAACTGGTCGACGCTGTACGTCAAGGACGAACTGCTCGCCGACGCCGGGACGGCCGCCCTTTCCGTGGCGGCGTACCAAATCGCGGCACTGGTCGCACGACTGACCGGCGACTACTGGGTCGGCAAGTTCGGTGAGACCACCGTCGTGCGGATCGGCTCTCTCATCGGCGTGGTCGGCATGACGATCGTTGTCCTCGCGCAATCTCCCGCCGTTGCCATCGCCGGCTTCCTGATCGTCGGCCTCGGCGTACCGGTAATCGCCCCGATCTGCTTCAGCGCCGCCGGACGGATGGCTCCCCCGGATCAGGTCGACGCGGTGATCGCACGCATCAACCTCTTCAACTACGTCGGCACGGTGGTCGGCGGCGGCATCGTCGGCGCGGTCGCTGCCTTCAGTGACCTTCGAATCGGGTTCCTGATTCCGCTGGCGTTCTGCGCGATCTTGATAGTCCTTGCTCCCGCGTTCGCACCGAAACGAGCCACGACGCCGGTCGCCGAGAACGCCGCTTGAGCATCACGCTCGACGAAGGTGGTGTACTTGATCAACCGAATCATGTGCGCGAGAGGTAGAAACTGACGTGACGATCACCGTTGACCGGGCCGGAATCTGGGATTCCGAAGCAATCGCCGACGTGGCAGCGGTGACGTTTCCGCTGGCTTGTCCGCCGGACGCATCCGACGACGACATCAGTGCCTTCATCGACAACGTTCTCTCGGTCGACAAGTTCTCCGAGTATCTGACGGACCCGACACGAACCGTTCTCAAGGTCATTCGCGACGGCTCGATCGTCGGCTACGCGATGCTCGTCGACGACGAGCCCGCCGATCCGGACGTCAAAGCTGCTGTGACACTTCGCCCGACGACGGAACTGAGCAAGTTGTACGTGCTTCCGGGAAACCACGGAACCGGCGCGGCAGCATCCCTGATGGACGCGGTTGTCGACCATGCACGACGCAGCGGAAGTGCCGGGATCTGGCTGGGTGTCAATCAGGAAAATCTGCGCGCCCAGAAGTTCTACGCCAAACACGGCTTCACCCAGGTCGGCACGAAGACGTTTCTCGTGGGGGCACAACTCCACCACGATTTCGTGATGGAGCGCCCCGTCAGCTGACAGGCCTGCAGATCAGCCGGCCGCGACCTCGAAACGAGAAAGTGCGAGCAGACGCGAGGTCGCGCGCAGGTACTTCTTCTTGTACCCACCGGCAAGCATCTCGGGAGTGAAGATCTCGTCGAGGCGTGCGCCGGAAACGGTGACCGGGATGCTCGCGTCGTACAAGCGGTCGGCGAGAACCACGATGCGCAGTGCAACAGACTGATCCGTGGCCGGGTGAACGCCGTCGATGAAGACCGCCTTCACCCCCTCGACCAACTTGTTGTAGCGCGACGGATGCAGTGTGCTGAGGTGCTTGCACAGCTCGTCGAAGTTGTCGAGCGTGGCGCCGTCGATCGCCTCGGCCCGAGAGACCAATTCCTCCGAGGAGATGGGCTCCGGTGCGGGCGGGAGATCGCGGTGACGGTAGTCGGGGCCGTCGACGCGAATCGTCTCGAAGATCGAGCCGAGCTTCTTGATCTCACGCAGGAAGTCCTGAGCCGCGAAGCGACCCTCACCGAGCTGGCCGGGAAGGGTGTTCGACGTCGCGACGATGGACACGCCGCGCGCGGAAAGCTCCGAAAGGAGGCGAGAGACGAGCATGGTGTCGCCCGGATCGTCGAGCTCGAACTCGTCGATGCAGAGAACGCTGTGGTCGGCGAGCGCTTCGACCGCTTTGTTGAAGCCGAGAGCGCCGACGACGTGTGTCAGCTCGACGAAGGTTCCGAAAGCCTTCGGCGACGGGACGCTGTGGAAGATCGACGCCAGCAAGTGAGTCTTACCGACACCGAACCCGCCGTCGAGGTACAGGCCGGCGCCGGTCGCCTGGGTCTTCTTGCCGAACAGTCCGCGGCGTCCACCACTACGGATCTTGGTTACGCGCTTGGAGAATTCCTCGGCCTTGGCGACAGCAGCTGCCTGGCTCGGTTCCTTCGGATCAGGAATGTAGGAGGCAAAACTCACCTCGTCGAACATTGCGGGAGGCACCATTTGAGCTACCAGTTGATCGGCGGGTACCACCGGGCTGCGATCGACAAGACGTTCATGCATCCGTCAAGGGTATCTACGTGATGTGATCTCTCATGTGCACCGTATGGATATTGCGACCTACTTCACACCAGGCCACGAAGACGAACTCCGCGGCTTGTACGCCTATCCGGAGAACCTCTCCCAACCCTGGATGCGCGTGAACTTCGTTTCCAGCATCGACGGGTGCGTCTCCGTCGACGGAGTGAGCCATGGACTGGGCACACCTGCAGACAAGTCGGTATTCGGGATCTTGCGCGAACTTTGTGACGTCGTCGTGGTCGGCGCAGGCACAGCGCGAGCCGAGAACTACGGGGGTGTGCAGATCTCGGACGCAGCCCGGGCGCGACGAAAGGCGGGCGGCCTCGCTCCGGTCCCACCGATCCTCGTCGTCTCGGCGCACGCGTCGATCGACCCCGAAAGCCGGCTCCTACGAGATACCGAAATTCCGCCGATTCTTGTTGTCGGTAGCGCCGCGGACAGCGCAGCGATTTCAGCGCTGAGATCGGCCGGAGCGCAGGTGGAGGTGACGGACTCACCGAATGTCAGCAGCGGCGACATCGACAGGGTCTTGTCGGCTCGCAAGCTCCGTCGCGTGCTGTGTGAGGGAGGGCCGTCACTTTTCGGGCAGTTGATCGAGGACAATGCCGTCGACGAACTTTGCATCACCACTTCACCTCAACTGGTGGGGAGCAAAGTCGGCCGAATCTCGCTCTCCCCCAATGCAATGCCCACGTCGATGCGTCCCGCTCACATTCTCGGCGATTCGGACGGCACGATCCTCACTCGATGGGTTCGTCAGCAGCCACGTCGGTGAACCTGGCACTCTGGTCGGCATGCGCAGAGTTGCTTTGATGGCCGTCGTCCTCGCGACGTGTTGTGCGTGCGGCGCCGGGCCGTCGCTTCGGCCCGCCGTCGCGGTCGAAGGCCGCACCGACGGCAGCCCTGCCCAGAGCGAGGGACCGTCACCCGATGCGCCGCCGGTCGACCCCGGCGTCCCGACCGACGACATACCGTGGCGAGACTGCACCGGCACGTCACTCGCCGACCAGGCTCTCGCAGCGTCGAGCGCCGGCGTCATCCTCGAATGCGCGGAATTCAGTGCCCCCATCGACGTGACCGGCGCCATCGACGGCAACTTCACTGCCGGCTTGACCCGCGCTCGGACATCCTCGACGCCTGCCAACGCGTATCCGATCGTGTTCACGTCCGGCACCGACCGTTCGTCGGGAAACTCTCTGGCCATGCTCGCTACGTCCGGCTTGACGACGGTGCTCGCGGACCACCCCGTCGTTGCCCTGGATCGACGCGGAATCGACAGGTCCACCGCAATCGACTGCATGACGCCGGAGATTCGGCGCGGCCTTCACGATCTGGGCCAGTTCGACGCGGACTCCACCGGCGACGCCGCCGACGCGGTCGCCGCTCTCGGTCACGATGCAACCATCGCCTGTACCGACTATCTCGATCCTCAAGAACTGAAGTTCGGCGCGGACTCCGCGGCCGAGGACATCGACGCTCTACGTACGCGGTGGGGCGTCGAGGCCATCGCTCTGTGGTCGGCAGGGTCCGGCTCGGACATCGCGCTGAGCTACGCGGCAGCCCACCCCGACAACCTCGCGAGGTTGATCCTCGATTCTCCCGCTCCGGTGGCCACCGACGCTGCCACCGAGGCGGAGAGCCGCGTGCAGGGCGAGGAAGCGGCGTTGACCGCATTCGCTCAGCGATGTGTGGCGCTGGGGTGCTCTCTCGGACCTGATCCGAAGAAAGCGGTCACGGACCTGATGGAGCGCGCTCGGGCCGATGAATTCCAGCCGCTGTCCGCCGCTGCGGTGTCGAACGCGATTTCGGCGAGCCTGTGGACTGCCGGAACCAACCGTGAGCAAGAGACCCGCTCGCTCTCAGACGCTCTGTCCGCGCTCGGTACCGGCAACGCTTCGCCGATTCGAGAGCGCGCCGCCCGGGCAGAGAACGAGGTGGACGGTGACGGCCAGTTCATCGGACGATGCACCGACGGCATGCAGTGGCCGGGGATCGGGCGCGTCCGCGAACTGGCGGACACCTGGGGCACCAACTATCCGGTATTCGGTCGAGAAGCCGCGCTCGGTTTGCTCGCGTGCGCCAGCTGGCCGTCGACCGCCAACTCTCCCCTGCCGAATCAGTTGAAGCCCGCCGTCCTCGTGCTGAGCGGTCAGGGCGACCCGGCCGTCGGGAACTCCGGACTCTCGACCGTCACCGGCGTCGTGACCAACGCGGGGTCGCGCTTCGCAACCCTGGACTGGCAGGGTGCAGGTCACCCCGCGGCACAATCCACCTGCGCGCAGCAGGCGATGAGGGCATACCTCACCGATGCCTCCCTGCCCAGCAACGGAAGCGTGTGCCCGGCCTGACTCGGGCGCTTGTCCACCACGACCGAAAAGGGGTGCATCCCCCGATCACACCCTGCTCCGGTGTACCGTGCCGAAGTGTTCCTTCGACAGCTCGAGCCGCGTACCGGGCGGACAACCCAACAAGTCGTCAACTTCGTTTTGTGGCCGATCGCCGTGATGACCGTACTCAATCGTGTCATCGTCACAGCAGTCAACGGCGCCATCACCGATGACTTCCGACCGGTCTACAACGCCGCGCTGGCGTTCTGGAACGGGCGCGACGTCTACACCGCAGATTTCAACTCCGTAGACCCCCATTATCTGTACCCACCATCGGGTTCCTTGTTGATGGCACCCCTGGCGATCCTCGATCCCGAGCGCTCGCGGTGGCTGTTCATCGGTGTCAATGCCGTCGCCATTCTCGTGGCTCTCTACCTGCTGTTGCGCTTGTTCGACCTGACGATCAGTTCCATCGCGGCGCCGATTCTGGTGCTCGGCGCTTTCATGTCGGAGACGGTCACCAACACGTTGGTGTTCACCAACATCAACGGCCTCGTACTACTCGGCGAAGTTGCCTTCCTCCTGCTGCTGATGCGCAAGAAGGATCTGTGGGCCGGCGCCGCGATCGGTCTCACCATCGCAGTGAAACCCACTCTCGCGCCACTGCTCCTGCTGCCGCTCGTTCGCGGTCAGTGGAAGGTGCTCGTCACCGCCCTGGGCATCCCGTTCATTCTCACGGTCGTGGCATGGCCGCTTGCGTCGGATCCGATGGACTTCGTCCGCCGCACCGTGCCGTACCTGCTCGAATCTCGTGACTACTTCAACAGTTCGATTGTCGGAAACGGCGCTTACTTCGGTCTGCCCGAATGGTTGATCCTGCTGTTGCGCGTCGTGTTGGCCGCCATGGTCGTCGTCTCTCTGTGGCTTCTGTACCGCTATTACCGCAACGACGAACTCTTCTTCCTCACCACCGCGACCGGTGTGATCATGACCGCGTCGTTCCTGCTGCCATCGCTCGGCCAGATGTACTACTCGATGATGCTGTTGCCGCTGTTGATGTCCGTGGTGCTCAAGAACTCGGTCATGCGGAACTGGCCGGCGTGGCTCGCCGTCTACGGCTTCATGACGTTCGACAGCTGGTGGTCGAACCGCTGGCCGACCTTCGGCCGGGCAGCCGAATACACCAAGAGCACCCTCGGCTGGAGCCTTCTGCTGATCGTGATCTTCTGTGTCCTCGGATACCGGTATCTGGTCGCGCGTCGCGAGGGCCGCTTGGATCGCGGAATCGATCCCGCCTACCTCCTCGATCCCCCACTCGATACCGTCTCACCTGCCGACGAAGCCGAAACGGCGACAAAGCATTAGCGTGGAGGCATGAGTTCTTCACACGATGGCATCGACAGCACACCTGAGGTCACGTACACCGAGAGCGAGTGGCGCGAAAAGCTGACGCCGGAGGAGTTCGCCGTCCTGCGCCAAGCCGGCACCGAACGCCCCTTCGTCGGCGAGTACACCGACACCACCACGGAAGGCGTTTACTCCTGCCGTGCGTGCGGAGCCGAACTGTTCCGCAGCACCGAGAAGTTCGAATCGCACTGCGGGTGGCCGTCCTTCTTCGATCCGGCGGATTCGGATGCCGTGATCCTGAAGGAAGACAGCTCACTCGGGATGCGCCGTGTCGAGGTCATCTGCAAGAAGTGCCACAGCCACCTCGGTCACGTCTTCGAGGGCGAGGGATACCCGACGCCGACCGATCAGCGGTACTGCATCAACTCGATCTCGCTGGTTCTCAAGCCCGCTCAGTAGCCAGGTCGTGGGCTGCCCCGTGTCGCTCAGTAGCCAGGTCGTGGGCTACCCCGTGTCGCTCAGTAGCCAGGTCGTGGGCTACCCCGTGTCGCTCAGTAGCCAGGTCGTGGGCTACCCCGTGTCACTGGTAGCCCACGATTCGAGACTTCAACTCAGAAGTCCCAGTTCAGCGCAGTCGGGCTCAGACCAGCCGCGTTCAGGTCCTCGTTTCGAGCGACAAGACCGTCCTTGACTGACCCGATCCCACCACCGATCGCGCCGGACGTGATGTCCGTCAACGAGGCATCGCCGCCCGTGACTTCCTTCGTCACGATCGCAGCGGACGCTCCCGATACCGCATCGTCGAAAGCCCCCCGCGCGATCTGCTGCAATCTCGAACCGGTCGGGAGCGGGTTCGGGTCGGGGCCGACACGATCCGGCGTCGTCTTCAACCCTCCGTTCGCAAGTCCCTTGATGAAACCGTCGCGCCCCTCGGTCACGACCTTGCCACCGTCGATCGACTGGCGATGATCCATCGTCATCTGCCCGAGTTGAATGGCGAGGCCGGAGAAGACGGCAGCGGCAGCTTCCACTGCTGCAGCCTCGATCACTCGTATCAACAATTGCTGCAACAGCATTCGGACCGTGAGTGTTGTTGCCACCTCCGCCGCCACGATTCCGGCGGTACTCGCACCCAGTGTCGGGACAGCGGCCGCCACCATGGCGGCAATCTCGAGCGCCAGTGCGCCCAGCGCCGCGAGGATCGACAGTTTGGTGTACTCGATGTCCGTGCCGGTATCGGTGCATGACTGACCCAGTTCGGCCGCGGCAGAGGACAACCGCTCGAAGACCTCCGCAACTCCCCCGGCCTCCGACCAATACCGAGACAACGAGTCGCCGGCTCGACCGTCGATCGATGCCAGTACTGTTTGCAATCCGTAACCACCGGCAGCGGCCGAAGCCTCGATCCGATCAGCCGCGCCTGACCAGGCATCACCCAACCTCCACAGTGCCGTTTCGTCTCCTTGCGGCCAGTCACTGCCCACCGCAACCGACGCAACCGCCTGTAACCAGCCTGGAATCTCGAGTCCCATCAGAGCCCACCCGCCATGTCGTCGGCAAGCGAGGTGTCGATCGATTCGAAACGATCGGCGATCTCGATCAGCGTGGCAGTCAATTCGCGGAGCGCGCCCGCGACCAGTGTCATCCCGCCGACTGCTGACTCCGCACCGGGAACATACGCGTCCGAGAATGCGGTTCCGAACTGGTCAGCGCCCCAGCACCCCTCTTCGGCGCCGGCCACTGTTTCCAGAGCACTCCGTGCCTCGTCGAGATCGGCAGCGACCACCTCGAATGCTGGTGCAGCACTTCCCATCGCGGCCACGTCCACGTCCAGTTCAGACATTGCCGGAGCTCCTCAGAACGGTGCGGTCCCAGTGCTCGTCGCCGCCGACCGGCACCGACGCCGGACGAGGCGCGAGAATCTCACGCAATCCGAGCACACCGGGAACGAGGTCGGGCAAATCGATCCTGGCCGCTTCGGTGAACGGCCTCGACATCTCGGCAATCTGTCGGCGCATGTCCTCCGCCGCAGATGTGGCCGTGGCCAGGATCAGATTTCCCAACGCTACCGGCGAATGCTTGCCGTAAGCGCTCCCGGAGAGGGTGACTCCCACGGTCGCCCCCGAAGCGTCTACGACGACTTCCACACTGCCATCACTCGAGCGCGCGCTCGCCGTCGCTCGTGCGATCTTCTCCTGCATATCCGCCAGCGATCGCGTTCGCTCCAACAGATCAACCTGCATCGAATCGATCTGAGCCCGAAGAACTTCGACCTGTCCCCTCATCGAACCAACATCCGCCCCACTCACGATGGCCCCCACCTTCGATAGATCGTGACACCTGATTCAGGCGCTCACGAGGTTCGACGCGGGAGGTGGCCGATCGGTTCCGTCAGCGCGAACGAAGCACGGGCGGATCGAACGCCTTGACCGGCGGCAGAACCCCTTCGAATTTCTCGATCTGCACCAGAACGTGCTGGCCGGTGCACCCGTGCGAAAGCGAAGACGTGCCGACGTCCGGCGTAAGAACGTTGGGATTTCCGTGAACACACAGCGAATCGGGCTCGGCAGGATCGAGCGGGTCGTACCACGCCCCGGTCGACAACTGGACGACGTCGCTCCGCAAATCCGAATCGACGATCACACCAGCCAGGCACGCCCCGCGATCGTTGAATACGCGCACCACGTCCCCAGCCGACACGCCGCGCTGGGCCGCTGCATCGGGGTGCATACGAATCGGCTCGCGTCCCTGAATCTTCGATGCCTGGCTCGCAGCGCCGTGATCGAGTTGGCTGTGCAGCCGCGTCTTGGGCTGGTTGGCGATCAAGTGAAGCGGGAATTGCGTGGCCCGTGGTCCACCCAGCCACTCGTCGGGCTCGTACCAGCGCGGATGGCCGGCGCAGTCGTCGTAGCCGAAAGACTCGATGGTCTCGGAGAAGATCTCGATCTTCCCACTCGGAGTCGAGAGCGGATACTTCTCGGGGTCCTCGCGGAAGTCACCGAAGAGCACGAGGTTGTCTTCGGTTCGCATCCGGTAGTGCCCGTCCGACCAGAAATCCTCGAACGTCGGTGTGTTGCCGCCGTCTGCATCGACGAACGGCCGCCATTGACCGTAGAGATGCTCGATCCACTCCTGTGAGGATCTCCCCTCGGTGAACTGCTCCCCGAATCCGAGCGCAGAAGCCAGAGCGGCAAACGTGTCGTAGTCGTCTCGCGAGTTCGCGAAAGGTGGAACTACTTGCTGCATCGCGACCAGAAGTGGATCATTTCGTGTGCAGCTCAGGTCATTTCGTTCGAGCGACGTTGTCGACGGGACAACGATGTCGGCATTGCGGGCCATCGGCGTCCAGTAGGGATCGTGAACGACGATCGTGTCCGGACGCGCAAATGCCCGTCGCAGCCTCGGGAGATCCTGGTGGTGGTGAAACGGATTGCCACCGGCCCAGTAGACCAACCGAATATCCGGATAGGTCAGGCGCCTGCCGTCGTAGTCGAACTCCTCGCCGGGCGAGAGCAAGAGATCGGAGATCGCGGCCACCGGAATGAAATCGGGCACCGGATTCACACCTTGTGAGAAGGTCGGCAACGGATACGGCACCGGAGCCAGACCCGGCTCGTTCATCGAACCGTAGCCGTGGCCGAAACCGCCACCCGCAAGCCCGAATTGGCCGAGCATCGCGGCGAGTGTCACGCCCATCCACGGTGCCTGTTCACCGTGTTTGATGCGTTGCAACGACCACGTGACGGTCACCAGCGTCCGGCCGGACGCCATTCTCCGAGCCAGGTCGGTGATGAACTCCGCCGGCACCCCGGAGATCTTCTGCGCCCAGCGCGGATCCTTCGGTACACCGTCGGCACGTCCGAGCAGGTAATCCTCGAAGCGTTCGTAGCCGACGCAGAAGCGGTTCAGGAAATCGCGATCGTGCAGGTCCTCCGACGCCAGGACAAACGCCAGGGCAAGCATGATTGCCACGTCGGTTCCCGGAATGGGTGCGATCCACTCGCAGTCGCCATCGACGTCGTCGCGCAACGGACTGAAGGAGACGATCTTTCCGCCGCGGGCACGAAATGCGTCGAGCGCCCCGCTCGTCGGATGATCGCTCGTACCACCGGCATTGACGCCGGTGTTCTTGATCGGTACTCCCCCGAACGAGACGAGAAGATCGGAGTGCTTGGCGATGACGTCCCACGACGTGGAGCGCGCGAACAACTTCCAGTGAGTTCCGACCACACGCGGCATGATGACACCGGTGGCACCGAGCGAGTAGCTGTGGACCGACTTGGTGTATCCACCCAGCTGATTCAGAAATCGGTGAACTTGGCTCTGCGCGTGATGGAATCGACCGGCGCTGGCCCAGCCGTACGAGCCACCGAAGATCGCGTTGTTCCCGTGCGTGTCGACCACGCGACGCAACTCGCGGGAGAGGAGTTCGGTCAGTTCGTCCCACGAGACCGAGACGAACTCGTCCGCTCCACGTCGGTCGCTGGGAGCAGGCCCGTTCTCGAGCCAACCGCGGCGTACCGCCGGGCCCGAAACGCGAGCCCGACTGCGCACCGAACCGGCGAGGTTCCCGAGCATCGGCGAGGGATTCGAATCACCCTCGTACGGATGCACGGCGGTCACCTCGCCGGCGACCGATTCGGCGGTGAACATTCCCCAATGGGACATGTGTTGACGACGCCGGTTCGGTGCAGTTGTCACAGAAACTACTTTCGAAGTAGATCAGGGTAGGGAAAGGACCAGCTTCTCGATGTCCACGCGCGGCCCGGTGAAGAACGGCACCTCTTCGCGAACGTGCAAGCGAGCTTCGGTGGCACGCAGATCGCGCATCAGATCGACGATACGGATGAGCTCAGGCGCTTCGAACGCGAGAATCCACTCGTAGTCCCCCAGAGCGAAGGCCGGGACCGTGTTGGCGCGAACGTCCTTGTACGAACGAGCAGCCATACCGTGATCGGCGAGCATCTTGCGACGCTCCTCGTCGGGGAGCAGGTACCACTCGTACGAGCGGACGAACGGGTAAACGCAGATGTAGTCGCCCGGATCCTCACCCGCGATGAACGAGGGCACGTGGCTCTTGTTGAACTCCGCGGGGCGGTGCACCGCCGAGTTGCTCCAGATGGGAGCACTGGCCTGTCCGAGGACGGTGGTGCGGCGGAAATCCGCGTACGCGGCCTGAAGTTCCTCGATGCTGGCCGCGTGGGTCCAGATCATGAAGTCCGCGTCGGCGCGCAAGCCGGCGACGTCGTAGATGCCGCGAACCACGACGCCCTTGTCTTCGAGACCCTCGAAGAACAAGCGGGCGTCCTTGACCGCAGCTTCCCGATCATCGCCCAGCACACCGGGTTCCACCTGGAACACGGAGAACATGAGGTAACGGATTTCAGAGTTCAGTTTGTCGAAATCAAGGCGTGCCATGGGTCTATCGTGCCACTCGCTCGAATATCCGTGTAGCCGCCGTCGTGCCGACTGCGACACACGCCGGAACCCCGACGCCGTGCAGCCACGACCCGGCCACTTCGAGGCCGTCGAACTGCGTCATCCCGGACTCGATTTCAGCCACGATTTCCGTGTGACCTGGGGAGTACTGGGGAAGACCGCCGTGCCACCGCTGTACGAAGCTCGCTCCTGGCTCCTCGGTGATTCCGGTCACGGTCTCGAGATCGGTGCGCGCAAGTTCGATCAGTTCACCATCCGGCCGGTCAACGATCTCCGATGCGCCGAATCGACCGAACGACACCCGAACGAGATGCTCGCCGCGATCAGCGAGGTGCGTCCACTTTCGGCTCGACAGCGTGAACGCCTTGGCGGTCAGGTCGGCGTCGGTGGCAACCAGGATCCCCGAATTCTGCGGAAGGTCGACCTGACCGGGCAAGCGGAGCGCCACCACCGCGGACGACGCCAGTTCGATCCGCGACGCGATACGCGCAATATCCGCATCGACGCCGGCCAACAGCACCGCTGCGCGCGGCGCCGGAACAGCCAGAATCACCGCGTCGACGCTGCCGAGCGGATCGACGTTCCAACCTCTCCCGTCCCTGCGTAACTCGGAAGCCTCGCCGCGGACGAACGTCGCGTCGGCGGCCTGCCGCAGGGCATCGAGCAAGATGCCGTAACCGTCCCTGAGCGCTCCGAACACTGGTCCGGGTGCAGGTGTCGGCACTGCGGCTGCAACTGCATCCGTGAGGCTCTGAGCGCCCGCATCGAGCGCCGCAGCGAGTGTCGGCAAAGCTGCACGCACTCCGATGGTCTCCGCCAGGCCCGAGTACACCCCGCCGAGAAGGGGATCCACCGATCGGCTGACCACCTGATCACCGAATCGCCCTGAAACCAGTTCGGCAACACTGCAATCGGAACCGCGGGTCCACTCGAACGGAACGCCTGGTTCGGCAGCTATGCGCGACAGTGTCTGCTCGTCGACTAGATCTCTCACCGACTCGGACGATGCCGGGATTCCCATCAGGGTTCCGGCAGGAAGTCGATTCAGTGAGCCCTGGGACCAGATCAACGGGCTCAACCCCGCTGGGTAAACGATCTGATCGGTCAGTCCCAGCTCGGCGAGAAGCGCAGGGACTTCGGGCCGACGGGCGATGAACGCCTCGGCGCCGATGTCGATCGGGCCACCGCCAAGATCAATCGTTCGCAGCTTCCCGCCCAGTCGCGGAGAGTCGTCGACGACCGTGATGTCGGCAACGGAGCCCAGACTGCGCCGAAGCCGGTACGCGGCAACCAGACCGGAGATTCCGCCTCCGATCACCGCGACCGACGGCCGAGTGGTTGTCACAGCGAGTGCACCAGCTCCACCGCCGAGGTGATCGCCGTGGGATCGGTGTCGGGAAGAACTCCATGGCCGAGGTTGAAGATGTGGCCGATGGCACCGGCTTCGATCGCGCGGTCACCTTCAGCGGCGATCCGGCGCACCTCACGATCGATCACCTCGGGGCCCGCGAACAGTACAGCGGGATCGAGATTGCCTTGCAGCGCCTTGCCCGGACCGACACGACCGGCCGCGACGTCGAGCGGAATCCGCCAGTCGACACCCACGACGTCGGCACCTGCCTCCCCCATCGCGCCGAGAAGTTCACCGGTTCCGACACCGAAGTGGATACGCGGAACGCCGGCAGCGGCAACCTCGGCAAACACCCGTTCGGAATGCGGGAGAACAAATTCCCGGTAATCGGCCAGCGAGAGCGCGCCGGCCCACGAGTCGAACAGCTGAACCGCGTCGACACCCGCCTTGAGCTGCGTCTGCAGGAAGCAGATCGTGGTGTCTGCCAGGCTTCCGAGCAACGCGTGCCAGGTCTTCGGATCGGAGTGCATGAGCGCCTTGGTCTTCTCGTGGTTCCGGCTCGGACCACCCTCGACCAGATACGACGCCAAGGTGAACGGTGCTCCGGCAAAGCCGATCAGCGGAGTCGAGCCCAACTCGGTGGTGAGAAGTCGAACGGCCTGCGCGATTGCCCCGACCTCTTCGGGGACCAACCGCGGGAGGGCTGCGACGTCGGCGATGGAGCGAATCGGATTGGCAACCACCGGTCCGACGCCGGCAACGATGTCGAGATCGATTCCCGCAGCCTTGAGCGGAACAACGATGTCCGAGAACAGGATTGCCGCGTCCACATCGTGACGGCGCACCGGCTGCATCGTGATCTCACAGACCAGCGCCGGATCGAAACACGACTCCAACATGCCGATCCCCGCGCGGATCTCGCGATACTCCGGCAACGAACGTCCGGCCTGGCGCATGAACCACACCGGCCGTCGACTCGGAGTGCGTCCGGTCGCCGCGGCGAGCAACGGTGCGTCGGGCAAAACTCGCCGAGCGCTGTATTCCGCCGACCCGGTCATGCCTGAATTCATGTTGTCCAACCCGCTCATCAGTCCTCGCGCTCTCCGCCAACGTGTGTCTTCGATCGACTCAATGCTGCCATGTCCCACACTCGGGATCGGACACCCGAGCGGTTCGTGAGCGGCCACACACCCGAACCACACTCGGTCGGCGCGCCTCCACCTACCCGCCCTTATCCCCGACTAACGTCCTGACCTGTGACGACATCCGGATCGACAGCCGACCCGGCCGAGTTCCGTGCCGCCGTGGAGGCGATGACCGCTGCGCGGGTTCGGCCCGAGATAGAGGTCGGTCCCATCCGTCCGCCGCAGCGTCTCGCTCCGTACAGCCACGCAGTGGGAGCCGAGGTTCTGCACCCGGACTCCGACGTCGTGGCCGAGCAGTCCGAAGGCGACGCTTTCGGCCGCCTGATCCTGTTGTTCGATCCGGACGGCGACGAGGCGTGGAACGGCACCATGCGGTTGGTGGCCTACATACAGGCCGACCTCGACGAAGCCGTCGCCGCGGATCCACTACTTCCCGAAGTAGCCTGGAGTTGGCTGGTGGACGCACTCGAAGCCGGACCGGAACCTTTTGTGGCCCTGGGCGGTACGGTCACAGCCACAACTTCCGTGCGATACGGCGACATCGCGGGCCCGCCGCGAGCCCACCAACTCGAGTTACGTGCATCCTGGACTGCAACGTCATCGGAATTGGCTCACCATGTCGAGGCTTTCTGTGAAGTTCTCGCGTACGCGGCAGGACTTCCGCCTGCCGGGATAACCACGCTGTCGCGGCAGGGCGACTAACTCCACTACTCGTTTACGCATTCCCCCGGAAAAATACTAGAACCTGTTCTAAAATGAGTCATGCAACGTCTCAGCGGACTCGACGCGACCTTCCTCTACTTGGAAACACCGACCCAGCTATTGCACGTTTGTGGACTCGTACTGCTCGACCCCTCGACCATTCCGGGCGGTTACGACTACCGGAAGCTGCTTCGCGAGTTGGACTCGCGGATGGCCACGATGCCGACCTTCCGGCGCAAACTCAAAGATTCCCGCCTCAATCTCGACTACCCCGTGTGGGTCGACGATCACGATTTCGACATCGAGCGGCACTGCCACCGGACCGCGGTACCTGCTCCGGGCACACACGCGGAACTGGCAGAACTCGCCGGACACATCGCGAGCCAACCGCTGGATCGTTCCCGCCCACTATGGGAGATGTGGGTCATCGAGGGACTTGCCGACGGACAGATCGCCGTCATGTCGAAGATTCATCACAGCGCTGCCGACGGCGTCACCGGCGCGAACATCCTCGCTCAGCTGTGCAGTCTCGAACCGGATTCACCGGCGCTCGTGGATCCCACCGCACAGGGTGCGGGCGACGCGGGAACGCTGGACATCGCGATCGGCGGACTCATGGCCGTCATCGCCCGACCCGCAAGAATTGCCCGTCTGGTCCCCGGCGGAATCGCGATGCTCCCCAAGTGGGTGACGCGTGCACGCAAGGGTGAAGCGATGCCTGCTCCGTTCACCGCGCCGCGGACCTCGTTCAACGGCGCTATCACCGGTCACCGCAACGTCGCCTTCAGCCAGCTCGATCTCGCGAAGGTCAAAGCCGTCAAAGACCGTCACGGCGTGAAGGTCAACGATGTGGTTCTCGCGCTGTGCGCGGGTGCTTTGCGGACCTACCTCGAGGACCGCGACGAACTGCCGGAGGACTCACTCGTCGCGATGGTCCCCGTATCGGTCCACGGTAAATCCGATCGGCCGGGCACAAACCAGATCTCGGGCATGTTCACGCAGCTGGGCACCCAGATCGGCGATCCGGTCGAGCGTCTGCACGCGATCAGCGATTACAACGCCACCTCGAAGAACCACAACGAGGCTCTGGGTGCGAACATGCTCCAGGACTGGTCCCAGTTCGCATCACCAGCGGTGTTCGGCGCCGCCATGCGGGTGTACTCGTCGCTCAAACTCGCCGAGCGTCACCCGGTCGTGTCCAACCTGGTCGTCTCGAACGTGCCCGGGCCGCCGGTCCCGCTCTACTTCCTCGGCGCCCAGATCAAGGGAATGTTCCCGCTCGGCCCGATCTTTCACGGGGCAGGACTCAACGTGACGGTGATGTCACTCGACGGAAAACTCGACGTCGGCATCGTCAGTTGCTCCGATCTGGCACCCGAATTGGACCAGCTCGCGCAAGGTTTCGGAGCCGCACTCGACGAACTGTTCGACGCTGAGGTGACAACCCCGGCCCCGACTGCGACGTAGAGTCAGTGACCATGTCCGAAGTCACCGATGATGCAACCGAGCCCACCTCCGACGTAGTTCCGCTGCTCGTTCCGCGTGACGGAGTTCCGGACGTCATCACCACTGCCGCCGGTGTCGCCGACGCCGCGGCCGCGCTGGCCTCCGGCCACGGCCCGCTCGCCGTGGACGCCGAGCGGGCATCCGGATTCCGTTATTCGGCACGGGCGTACCTGATCCAGCTCCGACGCGAAGGAGCGGGATCGTTCCTGCTCGACCCGATCCCGACAGCGCAGGACCTGCAGCCGTTGGCCGAGGCGATCAACCCGTTGCAATGGGTGCTGCACTCGGCCGATCAGGATCTCCCCGGTCTCGCCGAACTGGGCCTGACACCGGCCGAGCTGTTCGACACCGAACTGGCCGGTCGACTGGCCGGGTTCGAACGAGTCGGACTCGCCGCGATAGTGGAACGAACCCTGCGGGTGGAACTTCGCAAGGGTCACGGGGCCGCGGACTGGTCGACACGTCCGCTGCCGGACGCCTGGTTGAACTACGCCGCCCTCGACGTCGAAGTGCTTCTCGAACTGCGCGACGCCATGGAAGCTGAACTCGAATCCCAGGGCAAGCTCGAGTGGGCGAAGGAGGAGTTCGAGTACATCCGTCTGGCCGGCCCGCCCAAGCCCAAGCCCGACCGTTGGCGTCGTACATCGCACATCACCTCGCTCAAGACCACTCGGCAGTTGGCGGCAGTACGGGCGCTGTGGCAGGCGCGTGAGGATCTCGCGCGCAAGCGCGACGTGTCGCCGAGCCGGGTTCTCCCTGACTCCGCCATCATCGACGCCGCTCTCAAAGATCCTCAGTCGCTGGATGCGCTCCGTTCGCTTCCCGTGTTCGGCGGACCACGTCAACGCCGGTATTCGCGTGTGTGGATGGACGCGCTGGAAGCTGCGCGCAGGCTCCCGGACAGCGAGCTTCCGCCGAAGACCCCGCCGATCGTCGGACCCCCTGCCGCCGGCCGGTGGGCTCGCCAGGACCCGGCGGCGGCCGATCGACTGACGGCGGCTCGGGCCGCACTGTCGGACCTGAGCAAGGAAGTGTCGGTGCCCGTGGAGAATCTGCTCCAACCCGACCTGGTCAGGCGCCTGTGCTGGGACTGGAAGTTGGAACCCGACTCCGACATCACCGAAGTCGAGAGCGCAATCGAGACCAAGCTCACTTCCGGTGGCGCACGTGGCTGGCAACGCACTTTGACGGTTCCCGTCCTCGCCGAGGCACTGAACTCCGTGGTCCCGGCCGAGCCCGAAGTAGAAGAGCCTGAATCCTGACCTGACCCCGGTGTGAGGTTGGAGCAATTCGGCACGTTAAGTTACCGGTCAGTAATGGGCAGTAGTACGCTCGATACGAGGCCGGACGCCTGGCCGTGATCGCCGAACCAACGTCTCACCGCACTTCGGAGTGGTGGGCAGCTCCATCAGGAGGAATTCGCGTGGCTCCATCCACAAACAACCAACGCAACGTCGTCTTCGTCGACGGCATTCGCACCCCGTTCGGCAAGGCCGGCCCGAAAGGCATGTACGCCGACACGCGCGCAGACGATCTCGTCGTCAAGGCGATTCGTGAGCTGCTTCGCCGTAACCCGCAGCTCGATCCCGCACGGATCGACGAAGTGGCTGTCGCAGCCACCACGCAGACCGGTGACCAGGGCCTGACCATCGGCCGCACCGCTGCGATCCTCGCCGGTCTCCCCGAAACCGTTCCAGGATTCGCCATCGACCGCATGTGTGCCGGCGCGATGACCGCCGTCACCACCACCGCGTCGGGCATCGGCTTCGGCCAGTACGACGTCGTGATCGCCGGTGGCGTCGAGCACATGGGCCACCACCCGATGGGTGAGGGCGCAGACCCCAACCCGCGCTTCCTCGCCGACCGCCTGGTCGACCCGAGCGCCCTCGTGATGGGTAACACCGCCGAGAACCTGCACGACCGGTTCCCGACCATCACCAAGGACCGCACGGACGCCTACGCCGTCAACAGCCAGAACAAGTACGACGCTGCCAAGAAGGCCGGCTTCATCGCCGACACCCTGGTCCCCGTCGCCACCCGCAGTTCCGCGGGCTGGGGTCTGGCCACCGAAGACGAGCCGCCGCGCCCCGGAACCACCGTCGAAGATCTCGCGAAGCTCAAGACGCCGTTCCGCCCGGCCGGACGAATCACCGCCGGTAACGCCGCCGGACTCAACGACGGCGCCACCGCAGCACTGCTCGCCGGTGAGGACACCGCAGCCGAGCTCGGCCTGCCGGTCGGCATGCGCATGGTGGGCTTCGCCTACCAGGGCGTCGACCCCGCCGTCATGGGCATCGGCCCGGTTCCCGCCACCGAGAAGCTCCTGGCACGCACCGGCCTGAAGATCGAGGACATCGGACTCTTCGAGATCAACGAGGCGTTCGCCGTTCAGGTCCTCGCGTTCCTCGAGCACTACGGAATCGCCGACGACGACCCGCGCGTCAACCAGTGGGGCGGCGCCATCGCGTGTGGCCACCCCCTCGCTTCCTCGGGCGTTCGCCTGATGACGCAGCTCTCCCGCCAGTTCGCGACGCGTCCCGACGTGCGCTACGGCTTGACCACCATGTGCATCGGACTCGGCATGGGCGGCACCGTCATCTGGGAGAACCCGAACCACGCTGACTACCAGGCAGGGGTTAACTAAATGTCTGATATTGCAACAGCATTCGCCGACGAGGTCGTGACGAACGCCTACACGAAGATCATCTCGGTCCCCGGCATCGAGGGCCCGTTTGCACTGATCACCCTCGACAACGGCTTCGACCACACCAAGCCGTCGTCCTTCGGTCCCGGCGGACTCGCAGCATTCGACGCCGCCCTCGACGAAGCCTTCGCAGCCAACCCGGTTGCCATCGCCGTCACCGGCAAGCCGTTCATCTTCGCCGCCGGCGCGGACCTCAAGGGTGTTCCCGCGATCACCTCTCGCGAGCAGGGACTCGAGCTGGGCCGCTTGGGTCACAAGGTGTTCCGACGCCTGCGTGAGTCGTCCGTTCCCACGTTCGCCTTCATCAACGGTGTCGCTCTGGGCGGCGGCCTCGAGGTCGGCCTGCACAGCCACTACCGCACGGTTGCCGCCAATGCGGGCGCACTGGGTCTTCCGGAAGCATTCCTCGGTCTGGTCCCCGGTTGGGGCGGAACGCAGTTGCTCCCCAACCTCGTCGGCCCGTCGAACGCCGTCACCGTGGTGATCGAGAACTCGCTGAACCAGAACAAGGTTCTCTCCCCCAAGAAGGCACTCGAACTCGGCGTCGTCGACGTCGTTCTCGATTCTGCCGACTTCATCGAGCAGTCCCTCGCCTGGGCGTCGCAGGTCCTCGCCGGCACAGTGACCCCCGCTCGCCCCGAGATCGATCGTGGCCAGGGCTGGGACGACGCGATCGCTCGTGCGAAGGCGATCGTCGACGGCAAGACCAAGGGCAACGCTCCCGGCGCCGTCAAGGCCGTCGAGCTGCTCGAACTGGCTCGCAGTACCGACATCACCGATGCCGCTTCGCTCGACAAGGGCTTCGCGGCCGAGGACGAGGCTCTTGCCGACCTCCTCCTGACCGACGAACTCCGTGCAGGTCTGTACGCCTTCGATCTGGTGAACAAGCGCGCCAAGCGCCCCGCCGGAGCACCCGACCGCTCGCTCGCCCGCAAGGTCAGCGGCGTCGGCATCGTCGGTGCCGGTCTCATGGCCAGCCAGCTCGCGCTGCTCTTCGTCCGCCAACTCAAGGTGCCGGTCATCCTGACCGACATCGACCAAGAGCGCATCGACAAGGGTGTCGGTTACGTCCACACCGAAATCGAGAAGCTCCAGGGCAAGGGGCGCCTGTCCCCCGACGCTGCGAACCGCCTCAAGGCGCTCGTCTCCGGTTCCCTCGACAAGGCCGCGTTCGCCAAGACCGACTTCGTCATCGAAGCCGTCTTCGAGAACATGGACGTCAAGAAGAAGGTCTTCGCGGAACTCGAGCAGTTCATCGCTCCCGAAACCATCCTCGCGACCAACACCTCGTCGCTCTCCATCACGGAGATGGCGTCCGAGCTGAAGCATCCCGAGCGCGTGGTGGGCTTCCACTTCTTCAACCCGGTTGCCGTTCTCCCACTCCTCGAGATCATCAAGGGCAGCAAGACCGACGACGCTACGCTCGCAACGGCTTTCGCCACCGCGAAGTCACTGAAGAAGTCTGCTGTCCTGTGCGGCGACAAGGCCGGCTTCGTCTTCAACCGCCTCGTCACCCGCACCTTGGGTGAGGTCATGTCCGCCGTCGACGAAGGCACCCCCTTTGACGTCGCGGACAACGCCATCGCCGAACTCGGCATGCCCATGTCGCCGTTCACCTTGCTGGCCCTCGTCGGACCCGCAGTGGCTCTGCACACCGGTGAGACCCTGCAGGAGTCGTACCCGGACCGGTTCAAGAGCTCACCTGGACTCGAAGCACTCGTCGAGGCTCGCAAGCCCGGCGTGTGGACCTGGGGCGAGAACGGTCAGGCCGTCGATCCCGAGGTTGCCGCACTGTGGCCGCAGGGTGACAAGGTGTCCACTTCGGAAGAGGTCCTCGAGCGCACACGTCGTGCGTTTGCCGAAGAAATTCAGATCATGCTCGACGAGGGCGTCGTAGCGGCAGCCGAGGACATCGACCTCTGCCTGCTGCTCGGCGGCGGGTTCGGATTCTGGAACGGCGGCATCACGCCGTACCTGGACCGGACCGGTACCTCCGAGGCTGTCAACGGCAAGCGCTTCCTCGCGCCTGGTGTTGCCAGCGTCTGAGTCAGTCGATCGACCCGTCACGGACGGCGTGCCTTCGGGTACGCCGTCCGTGGCGTTTGCGCAGGTTCAGAATAGGGTTCCCACATCGTCTTTCACGATGTTCTCGAGCGCACGCTCCGCGACGGCGGCGATAGTCATCGACGGATTGCACGCAGCGGAGTTCCCCGGCAACAGAGCGCCGTCGAGCACGTACAACCCCCGCTGGCCCAGAACCCGACCATCAAGATCGCACACCGAGTTCATGCAGGCACCGCCAAGGGGATGCCAGGTGGACGGCAGTAACGCGTTGGTGTCGGTGAGCAGTCCTCCTGCCGCGATCCGCTGGGCCGCAGGTCCGATGTGGCCTTGCTGGATCGCAGAGTCGCCATCCCTCGGCCAACGGAGCACCGCCTCGCCTCGCGCTGAGTCGTACACGAACCGACCTCGGTCGCTGCTGACCCCGAATCCGACCATCACCGTGCTGTGAGCGTCGAACGCCACCGGCGGGAACGACGCCTGAATGACGGTGAACGCGTTATGCGGGTCGTCCCAGTTCCGGCTGCCGTAGACGACCGGCCCGCCCTGTGTCGCACCGAAATTCTCCGCGAGATCCGACCAGATGTAGATCCGGTCGGCATTGGTCCCCCATCCCGCGCCGAGTTCGTCGGGCAAATCCGTGATCCGCCCCGTTGCTGCGGCGCGGACCAGGAGTTTGGTGGTGTTCATGCTGCCGGCAGCCATCACGAGCGCATCCGTCGTCAAAATCTTGTTCTCGAGAATCTTGCCGGAAATGTCGGTCCGGTCCACGTACACACGCCACCGTCCGTCGGCCGCCCGCTCGACATCGGTGACCTGGTGCAGAGTCTCCACATTCACCAATCCGGTCGCTTCCGCTGCCGCAATGTAGGTGACATCCACCGAATGCTTGCCCCCGTTGTTGACACCGAGCGCGCCGTCACCGTTGGTGTACGACGGCTTCATCTCACCCCTCAGTTCGGCCAACGCGTAGTTCCAGTCGATCGGCATCGGAATCTTCGACACGGGTAGACCGGAACGCGTTGCGTTACGCGCGAATACACGTGCCGCCTCGTAGTTCGGGCTGGAAATCAGTTCGTCGGGTGCAGTTTCCACTTGCAACATCCGCGCCACCCGCGGGTAATGGACGCGGTCCATTCGTGCGTAATCGAGCTCCTCCGGAAAGTGCGTGTTGAAGACCGCTTCTTCCGGTTGCAGCGTCATCCCTTGGTACACAAGCGATCCGCCGCCCACCCCGGCTGCGCAGATCGCGGTCATGTTCTCACCGGTCACCGTCTCCAACAAACCCGCGTACGGCTCGAAGATCGCCGGCCTGCCGAACAGAGTCGGGTTGGACTGATGCCAGAGGATACGCTTGTCCGGACTGGCGGGATGCGGAAAAGTTTCGGCATTCGGCCCGGCCTGCCACCGAATCCCTCTCTCCAGCAGGGTGACCGGAACCCCGGCCTCGGCCAAGCGAAGTGCCGTCACCCCTCCGCCGAACCCCGAACCGATAACCACGACACGGTGCACTTCACGTGTCAGCGGAATCCCTATTGCAGCCTTGGCAGTGCGTGGCGCCATCATCGCGACTCCCACGGCGGCCGTACCGGCCAAGAACGATCTACGTTTCACTCCGGACATGACTGGTGCTCCTTCGAAGAATGTCGCCAGAGAATTCCGGGCACGCCAAAACTAGACACTCTGACGCTCGAGTGTCAAGGTTTTGGCGGAGCAGGCGAGGAACTACGAGGTCGACCGGATTGCGGGCCCGAGCCACCTCGAGAGAAAGGCCCGCAAGGAGTCATCGGAATGGACCAGGTCACTGTCGAATGCAACAACCGAAAGCCCCAGTCGCACGGCAATTTCCACTATCTCATCCAACTCCGCCTCCGTGGCGAGGCCACGTTCGACCATAGGGGCGAGCATCTGACCAGCGAAAGGTATTGCTCGACTCATCATTTCGAGATCGAAGACAGGGTTTCCCCGCTCGGCGAGGAGCAGAGTCGCGAGCACCGGGTGAGCACGCACGGCAGTTCGCGCGGCAACGATGAATTCGACGACATAGTCGCACGCCGTGTCGACCGACTCCACCTGTGCCGTGATCTCCCCGAGAACCTCGACAGCGAGACCGCCCATCGCCTGGGAGACGACCTCTTCACGTGTACCGAAAATCGAGTACACCGTCTGGCGCGAGACACCGGCCGCGGTGGCAACTGCGGCAATGTTCACAGCCTCGAATCCGCCACCTTCGATCAGTCCGAGGGCGGCGCCGAGAATCTTCTGCTGTGATCGCACGAGGAAAGTATCGCCCACCGAAACGGCGCCCTGAGAAACGCGGTCCAGATCCGACTCCCACCTGCATAAACGGCACAATCGGTTTCGTTTGGCTGCCGA
The DNA here is from genome assembly GCF_001029585.1 of Rhodococcus sp. ARP2. Taxonomy (NCBI): domain Bacteria; kingdom Bacillati; phylum Actinomycetota; class Actinomycetes; order Mycobacteriales; family Nocardiaceae; genus Rhodococcus; species Rhodococcus sp. ARP2. The sequence goes on from NZ_LEKE01000024.1 coordinate 262,410, forward strand.
AATTCAGTAGGTTAGGCTGCCCTTCATGAAAACTTCTGTTCGGGGCTTCACTGCCCTCGGTGCGGCTGCAATCGCGGTCACCGCACTTGTCTCGTGCTCCTCGGATTCAGGCACATCCACGACATCCCAAGGTACGGACGGATTCCCCGTCAGCATCGAGAACACCTTCGGCACCACGACCATCGACTCGAAGCCCGAGCGCCTCGTCACCCTCGGATGGAACGCGCAGGACATCCTGTACGCACTCGATCTGACTCCGGTCGGACAGCCCAAGTACACCTACGGTGCGGACGACAACGGCGTCATGCCCTGGGCCCAGGACTACTTCGACGCGGACAAGACAACGCTCTTCGACATGCCGGCCAGCGGAGAACCGCCGATCGAGTCCATCGCGTCGTTGACCCCCGACGTCATCCTGGCGCCGTACGAGGGCTTCGAGGAATCCGTCTACAACCAACTGAGCAAGATCGCACCGACGGCCGCTTATCCCGGCGCAGCGTGGCAGACGTCCTGGCAGGACCAGACCCGCATCGTCGGCAAGGCAGTCGGCAAGAGCGAAGAGGCCGAGAAGCTCGTCGACGGCCTCGACGCGACTCTCGCCGATACCGCCGCAGCCCACCCGGAGTTCGCCGGAAAGACATTGGCAGTGGTCAACTTCGACACCGATTCGAGCAACATCAACGTCTATCTGCCCACCGACCCGCGGGTCCAGGTGCTGACGGAACTCGGATTCGTCAACGCGCCGGGCGTAGAGAAGCTCGCCGCGGACAATGCAGGTGGATCGTTCTTCAAGACGATCTCCTACGAGAACATCGCCGACATCGACGCCGACGTGATCGTCGGCTTCACCGACGGCTCCGGTGATCCGTCCGGCATACCCGCAGTCGGTGGACTCGACGCGGTCAAACGCGGATCCACCGCATTCCTCAGCGACACCCGCGTCATCGGCGGACTGAGCAACGTCAACGTCCTGAGCACGCCTTGGGTCCTCGGCCAGATCACACCGACGTTGAGTGAAGCCGCAAAGCGCGCGACCGCCTAGAGACGGGATTTTCACGACACCCTCAAAGCCAACTCCCACGGCATGAAGTACGCGAGTGGGTTCACTCTGAAGCCTGACGCCGCAGGCACGATCCTCGAGATGTACTTCTCCTGGGAATCCGAATCCACTTCACGTATCTCGAAGATCTTCACAGCGGTATTCGGTCGATTGGGCGCGCGAGTGACCCGGAAATTCATGGCGAAGGATCTCGAGGACATCGCAGCCAAAGCCGAGAGTCTCGCGGGTAAGTAAACCGCCCTCACCTGCACCGACATTATTGTTTGCATAATCACTGCAATCAATACCTTGCCTCTGCGTCCGGTTGTTTCGACCTGCGAATGGACTCAGCTGGATAACGGCGCGTGAGTCCCCGCCAAATCTCGTCCGGTGGGCGTAGCGTGCAGAGTGCTCGCGGATGGATCGACGCATCGGGGTGTCGACCGTAGGGCCTTTGAGGGGGCAGGAATGGCATTCAGCGGAACCGCCTCCGGCGGTGGATCCGGCGCTACTCGCGCCGACGTCGGACATGCAGTGCTCTTCGCCGGCGCCGCCGCGCTCGGCGGTTTTCTGTTCGGATACGACACCGCTGTCATCAACGGGGCAGTCGGTGCGATCCGAGACAAGTACGACATCGGCGCCTCGGGCACCGGGCTCACGGTCTCACTGACTCTGCTCGGCGCAGCACTCGGCGCCTGGATCGCAGGCACCCTCGCAGATCGCCTCGGCCGCATCCGCGTCATGCAAATAGCCGCGGTGTTGTTCATAATCGGCGCCGTCGGTTCCGCAGTTCCGTTCAGCGTCTACGACCTCACGTTCTGGCGCGTGGTCGGTGGCCTGGCCGTCGGTTTCGCATCGGTCATCGCTCCGGCGTATATCGCGGAAATCTCTCCCGCTGCGATTCGCGGCCGTCTCGGTTCGATGTACCAATTGGCGATCGTTCTCGGAATCGCTGTGTCGCAGTTGGTCAACTACGCACTCCAGGCCGCGGCCGGCGGTGATCGCAATCAGATCGCGGGCCTCGAGGCCTGGCAGTGGATGTTGATGCTCGAAGCCGTTCCCGCGGTTCTGTATCTGATCATGACGACCACGATTCCCGAGTCGCCGCGATTCCTCGTAGCGCAGGGCAAGGACGATCGCGCTCGCAAGATCATCTCCGACCTGGAAGGCGGCGATCACGACGCCGTCACCGAGCGGATGAACGAGATCCGCGACTCGCTCAGCGAGAAGCAAGCCAAAACAACGGTCCGCCAACTCTTCTCGAAGCGGCTCGGCGTCTCCCACCTGGTGTGGGTCGGCATCGCACTCGCCGCATTGCAGCAGCTGGTCGGTATCAACGTGATCTTCTACTATTCCAGCACCCTCTGGCAGGCAGTGGGATTCGGCGCCGACCGCTCCCTTCTGATCAGCGTCGTGAGCGCCTTGGTCAACATCGTCGGCACGTTTGTCGCCATCGCCGTCATCGACCGGGTCGGTCGAAAGCCGCTGTTGTTGGTCGGTTCCGCCGGTATGGCCATCTCACTGGGCACCGCGGCATTCTGTTTCCATTCGGCAACAGTGACCAAGAACGAGATCGGCGAATCTGTGGCCACGCTGACCGGAGCCAATGCGACTATCGCACTTATCGGTGCGAACGCATTCGTGTTCTTCTTCGCGCTGTCCTGGGGCCCGGTGGTCTGGGTGTTGATCTCCGAGATGTTCCCCAACCGCGTGCGTGCTGCAGCAGTAGGAATTGCGACCGCCACCAACTGGGTCGCGAACTTCCTGGTGTCCTGGACGTTCCCGGCACTGGCCGATTGGAATCTGTCGTACACCTACGCCGGCTACGCCGTCATGGCAGCGTTGTCACTGTTCGTCGTCCTGCGATTCGTGAAGGAAACGCGAGGCAGCACACTCGAATCCGTCCAGTAGCGAGATCTCACGGTTTCACACCGAAATGCGGTGGCCCTCGGATTGATCCGAGGGCCACCGCTTTTCGAGATTATCGTGAGACGAGCCGTCAGCCTTGCGCGACTTCGCCCTGAGCCGAAGCCGAGGACGCGTCTTCCTGGACGTGGACGCCGACGCTGCCCATCCCCGCCACCCAGCCGGTGATCTTGCGGGAGAGGTCCTGAGCCGTGAGTCCGAGTTCCTTGTGGATGGCTTCGCGGCTGGCGTGATCGAGGAACTGCTGGGGAACGCCCATGTCGCGGCACGACGTGTGCACTCCGGCGGCACGCATTGCGGCCGAGACCGTCGAACCGATGCCGCCGTGCAGACCGCCGTCTTCGATGGTGACCACAAGGGCGTACTTGTCCGCCATCTTCACCAGCGAATCCGCGACCGGCAGAACCCATCGCGGATCAACGACGGCAACCGAGATGCCCTGCTTGTCGAGCCGCTCGGCAATCTCGAGTGCCAAGGATGCAAACGGGCCCACCGCGACGAGGAGCACGTCGCCGCGCTCACCCTCGCTGGCCTTGAGAACGTCGACCATTCCGTCGAGTCGCTTCACTGCCGGAATCGCTTCGGGTACAGCACCCTTCGGGAACCGTACGACCGTTGGGCCGTCGTCGACGAGAAGCGCCTCGTCCAGTTCTTCCCGCAGTGTGTCTGCATCACGCGGTGCCGCGACGCGAATCCCCGGGATGATTCCGAGCAGCGAAAGATCCCAGACGCCGTTGTGGCTGGCGCCGTCGACTCCGGTGACCCCGGCGCGGTCGAGCACGACTGTCACCGGTTGTTTGAGCAGTGCGACGTCCATCAACAACTGGTCGAAAGCCCGATTGAGGAAGGTCGAGTAGATAGCAACGACGGGGTGAAGTCCGCCAAGTGCAAGACCGGCGGCCGAGGTCATCGCATGCTGCTCGGCGATACCGACGTCGAAAATCCGATCGGGGAACTTCTCCCCGAAGGCCGCGAGGCCGGTGGGCCCGGCCATCGCCGCGGTGATGGCGACGATGTCCTCACGACGCGAAGCCTGCTCGATCAATGCGGCCGAGAAGACCGACGTCCAGTCCGGCGCGGACGACTTGGTGCCGCGACCGGTGACGGGATCGATGACGCCGGTGGCATGCATCTGGTCGGCCACGTCGTTCTCGGCGTGTGCGTAACCGTTGCCCTTACGAGTGACGGCATGAACGATGACCGGTCCGCCGTAGGCCTTCGCCCGGCGCAACGCCGATTCCATGGCGGCTTCGTCGTGACCGTCGACCGGTCCGAGGTACTTGATACCCAGATCGGTGAACATGACCTGAGGGCTGACAGCGTCCTTGAGACCCGCCTTCATTCCGTGCAGGACGGAGTACGCGGTGCGCCCCACCCAGGGCAGTCTCTTGACCATGCGTCGGCCACTGTCGAGGGCGCGCTCGTAACTCGGCGCGGTGCGCAGTGCCGAAAGATGGTCGGCGAGGCCGCCGATGGTCGGCGCGTACGAGCGGCCGTTGTCGTTGACGACGATCACCACCGAACGGTCTTTTCCGGCTGCGATGTTGTTGAGGGCTTCCCAACACATTCCGCCGGTCAGGGCGCCGTCACCGACGACGGCGACAACGTGGCGATTCTGGCCCGTGAGCGCGAAGGCCTTCGCGAGGCCGTCGGCATAGGACAACGCGGCGGAAGCGTGAGAGGACTCGACCCAGTCGTGTTCGCTCTCGGCGCGGCACGGATACCCGGACAGTCCGCCCTGCTTACGCAGAGTGTCGAACTGATCCTGACGACCGGTGAGGATCTTGTGCACGTAGGCCTGATGGCCCGTGTCGAAGATGATCGCGTCCTGCGGCGAGTCGAAAATTCGGTGCAGTGCGAGGGTCAACTCCACGACGCCCAAGTTGGGCCCGAGGTGACCACCGGTCGCAGCGACCTTCAGCACGAGGAACTCACGAATCTCGTCGGCCAACTCCGTCATCTCGGCGTGGCTCAACTGACGTAGATCGTCAGGACCCTGAATGCGGGCAAGAACACCCAACGAGATCGCTCCCTCCGTGCTTCACAGCTGCACCGGTGCGCGCCGCGGCTGTCTTCGCGACAGTGCTGCCAGTCTACGGAGCGTTCCGGCGAACCGACACGCGGACTCGGCCCGAATCCGGTGTGACTTCGCGTAACAGCGAAATCCCACGGATCGCTCGTGATCGCAATCACAGACAAATGGGATCCGTCGCAATCGACTCGACAACTCTTGTTCCACAAAACGACCGCCATGTCGGCTTAAGGTCGACATATGGGAACTGTGGTCGACGACCTGATAACGCGAGTGTTCGACGAAGTCCGATCACTCGACGAGGGCGAGTTGGCCGACTACATCCCCGAACTCGCGGCGGTCGCCCCCGATTCGTTCGGAATCTGCATCGCCACCGTCGACGGTTACGTCTACGAGATCGGCGACTCGCGAATCCCGTTCACCATTCAGTCGATCTCGAAACCCTTCACCTACGCCTTGGCTCTCGCCGATCGGGGAAGCGAAGCGGTTGCCGCGAAAATCGACGTCGAACCATCCGGCGAGCCGTTCAACGAAATCAGCCTCGACCCGCTCACCGAACGGCCACGAAACCCCATGATCAATGCCGGGGCGATCACCGCTGCATCACTGGTCGCCGGCCCGAATCCCGAGGCCCGCTTCGAGCGCATCCGCTCGGCGTACTCGAGGTACGCGGGCCGCGAACTGGCATTCAACGAGTCGGTCTACACCTCCGAGGCGCGCACCGGTCACCGCAACCGCGCGATCGGACACATGCTGCGATCCTTCGACGTCATCACCGGCAATCCCGACGAGGCCGTCGACCTGTATTTCCGTCAATGCTCGATCGACGTGACCTGCCGCGACCTGAGTCTGATGGCTGCGACGATGGCGAACAACGGTGTCAATCCGCTCACCCACGAGCGCGCGCTGGCCCCCGCGGGCGTCGAACAGGTCCTCAGCGTCATGGCTACGTGCGGAATGTACGACGGCGCCGGCAAGTGGCTGGTAGAGGTCGGATTGCCGGCCAAGAGCGGCGTCGGCGGCGGAGTCCTGGCGGTTCTGCCTGGCCAGATCGGCATCGCGGTGTACTCCCCCCGGCTCGACGTTCACGGAAACAGCGTTCGCGGAGTTGCGTCTGCCCGTGCACTGTCGAAGGAACTCGAACTGCACTTCCTCCACGTGACGCGGGCGTCACGCTCGTCGATCCGGGCCAGATACAGCGTCATCGAAGCACCGTCGCGAGTACGACGCACCCCGACCGAACAAGCTGTGCTCGACGACGTCGGCAAGCGCAGCCGGGTCTACGAACTGCACGGCGATCTCCTCTTCACCGGTGCCGAATCGGCGGTCCGCGAAATCGGCTCGGTGGACGAGGGCCTCGAAGTTGTCGTCATCGACGTCCGCCGTGTCGACGACGCCAGCGACGTCGCAGTACGCATGATCACCGCGCTGCAGGTTCAACTGGCCGAGCAGGCTTGTGCGGTAGCCGTCGTCGATCCGCAAGGACTGCTGGGACAACGAAGTTCGAGCATCGACCCCGCCAGAAGAAGTGGTCGGGTTTTTGCGGATCTCGATTCCGCCATGCAGTGGTGCGAAGACACGTTGCTTGCGGTGCATTGTGAGGCCGAACGGCAGGCGTCGACGATCTCGATCGAGGACCACCCAGTTCTCGATGCTCTGTCAGCGGCACAGATCGAGGGATTCTCGGCAGAGTTGGAGACTCGTACCTATGCCCGCGGCGAGAAGATCGCCCGCCGAGGTGAATCGGCGTCTGGCTTCTACCTGATTCTCAGTGGCCAGGTCAGCACCATGTTCACCGACGCACACGGGGTCGAGCACCGCATCACGACGCTCTCCGCCGGAATGACGTTCGGCGAGATGACGATGTTCCTCGACACTCCGTTCCTCAACGACATCCGCGCCGATTCCACGGTCACCGTGGCCGTGCTGACTCCGGAGCGATATGCAGAACTGACCGCGCAGGCACCCGAGTTGAAACTTGCGCTGCTCGAACGACTGGCTGCGGGAGCCTACGAGCAATTGGACCTGATGTTGCGGAGTGTCATATCCGCCGGACGAATCGGATAGGAAGTACACATGCCGACCACCGCCCTCACCTCGGAACCGTCCACTGTCACGGTGACCGGAACTGCCACTGCAACAGCTGTTCCCGACATCGTGCGGCTGACGATCGGAGTATCGGTGACACAGACGGCCGTTTCCGACGCATTCGACGCCGTCGCGCGTCTGTCCACTGCTCTGACCGAGACCCTGCACGCGCGCGGTGTGCGCGGAGCGGACCTCACCACCGCCGGGCTGAGCGTCCATCCGCAGACTCACTGGAGTGACGGAGGCCGCCAGGAGACAACAGGATTCACCGCATCGACAACTTTCCGAGTCGTACTGCGAGAGCTGGAGCCGGAAGCGGCGAACTCCCCCGCCGCCGTCATCGCGGCGTGTGTATCGGTGGGCGGCGACGCGATTCGGCTCGACGGGCTCGAGTTCGACCTCGACGACCGCAGCGATCTGGCGACAAAAGCACGCGAATTGGCATGGACGGCAGCCGAATCGAAAGCCAGACAGTTCGCAGACCTGGCAGACAAAGATCTGGTCGAAGTTCTCGAGGTGCTCGAGGACTTCGACCAGATCGTGCCGATGCGCGGACGTGTCGCGGCGATGAAAGCGGATTCGGCCCCGATAGCCGTCGAACGCGGAGAGATCGAAGAATCGATCTCTGTCCGCGTTCGATGGGCTATGGCGTGACAGAACTGTTCAGAAGACGCGGCCGGCGGTAGACCAGCCGGGCATGCGGATCAGCGAGTGAGGTTCTTCTCTTCGTTCTTCTCTTCGCGCTCTTCTTCGTACTTCTGCTCGGCGTCAGGAGTCGCGATGTCGATCGTGGTGCGCAGCGGACGGTTCGGGATGAAGATGACCGACACGAGCGTGACCACAGCGACGACGGCTGCGACCAGGAAGATCCGTCCTGTTGCGTCGCCGTAGGCGAACCGAACGATCTGCGAGACGAAGTCAGGCATATTGCTCAGGTCGAGGCCGTCCTGGAGGCTCTTTCCAGCTACTGCCTGCTGCTCGGGCGGCAAGGTGGAGACCGAATCGACTGTCAGTGTCTTGACGCGGGTCGCAAGAATCGAACCGAGCACCGACACGCCGATCGCGCCGCCGAACGTGCGGAAGAACGCCACGATACTGCTGGCCGCACCGATGTTCTCGACGCTGACCGTGTTCTGCACCGCGAGCACGATGTTCTGCATCAACATGCCGGTACCCAGACCGACGATGGCGATGAAGATTCCGATGGTCCAGAGGCTGGTGGCGTGGTCGATCGTCGACAGCAGCCCGAAACCGACCAGCAGCAGAACTGCGCCGGCGACGATGAAGGGCTTCCACTGACCGAACTTGGTGATCAGCTGTCCCGAGCCGACGGAGGCGACGAGCATGCCTGCGACCATCGGAATGGTGAGCAATCCGGCTTCGGTGGGATCGAATCCGCGTGCGGTCTGGAAGTACTGCGTCAGGAAGGTCGTCGCGCCGAAGAGGCCGACACCGACTGCGATCGAGGCGATGATCGCGAGAGCAGTTGTGCGCTCGGTGATGATCTTGATCGGCAGGATCGGATCCTTGACCTTGGATTCGACGAACATCGTCAGGCCGAGCAGGGCCAGACCACCGATGACGAAGAAGGCCGACTCCTTCGAGAACCAGGCGTAGTAGTCGTCCTGACCGGCAAACGAAACCCAGATCAGCAGGACGCTGACACCGGCGGTGAGCAAGGTGGCGCCCATCCAGTCGATGGAGACGTTGTCCTTCTTCACGGTCTCGACGTGCAGTGTGCGCTGAAGCAGGAACAGTGCGATGACTGCCAACGGAACACACACGTAGAAGCACCAGCGCCAGCCGGCAGTGTCCACGAGGACGCCACCGAGGATCGGTCCACCGGACATCGAGACGGCCATTGCCGCACCCATGTATCCGGAGTAGCGACCGCGATCTCGCGGCGGGATGATCGTGCCGATGATGGCTACGACGAGAGCGGTCAGGCCGCCCATGCCGATGCCCTGGATGACACGTGCACCGAGCAGCAACGGAACATTGTGCGCCGCGCCGGCGATGACCGAGCCGATCACGAAGATGACGATCGCGGTCTGGACCAGGACCTTCTTGTTGTAGAGGTCGGCCAGTTTGCCCCAGATCGGCGTCGATGCCGCGGTGGCGAGCAGTGCCGTGGTGATGATCCACGCGTACTGCGTCTGAGTTCCGTGCAGTTCACCGATGATCGTGGGAAGCGCTGTCGAAACGATGGTGCTACTCAGCAGCGCGGTGAACAGCGCTGCGATGAGTCCGGTGAGTGCTTCGAGAATTTCGCGGTGAGTCATCGCGCCCGCTTCGCGAGCCGATCCGTCACCTCCGGTACTTGCCCGGGTTTCTCCTACTGTTGCTGCCATGTGCCTTATCTCCCAATACTTTCTACGCCCGTGTGCGGAACTGCCGGTGAGGCCTGCCGATTCGATGCGCCGAACGTCTCATTGAGACGTTGCAGCGATGTCACTGCGGCCATGGCCTCTTCCTGGCTCCAGTCTTCGAGCATGTTGCGCAAACGCGCCGCACGCCGCTGCGTGGTTCTCCGTAAAACGTCGTGTCCCTCTTCCGATACTCGGATGCGGAACGCCCGCTTGTCAGCCGGATCGGGATTTCTCTCGACATACCCCGCGTCGACCAGATCCGACATTTGCCGGCTGAGCGACGACTGACTGACACATAGATCGACGGCCAATTCGTTCTGTCGGCACTCCCCACGCGCCGCCAGCATGAACAACACACTGACCAGCGCAGGCGGCAGCAGGCTGTCTGCACCGGTGGTGACCGCGGCTCGCAGCGATCTGCCGAACATGAAGATCGTGTCGACGAGCGCTTGGGCCGTCTCCGGCTGTACCGACATTGCCTACCCCTGAATTCGAGTGGCCCGAACGAGCCGTGACTTGAAAACGGAAAACTACTTGCAGAACGAAACTATACGATTAGTTGCGTAATGCAAGCAACTGTTCTGAACGCGAGAAGCGTCACACCGTTTCAGGGAAAGATTTCGGGACGCGTCAGCGTTCGAGGAGCGCGATGCACTCCATGTGGTGTGTCTGAGGGAAGGCGTCGAACGCCCGGAGGCCGCCGATTCTGAAGCCCTGCTCCAGGTAGAGACCGATATCGCGGCCGAACGACGCCGGGTCGCACCCGATGTGCACGATCCGTTCGGCGCCCGTTGCGGCGAGAGCTTCCACGACCGGACGGCCGGCTCCCGCACGTGGCGGGTCGAGCACGACGACGGCAGGCGAACGCTCCAGATCCGCGATGACGTTCTCCACGCGGGCGCTGTGGAAGCGCACCTGACCGAGATCGGACAGAGCTGCCCGCCCGTCCGCGACTGCGCGCGCCGAAGATTCGACGGACTCCACCACGCCGGACGGCCCGACAAGGTCGGCGAGCACGGCTGCGAAAACCCCGACTCCGCCGTAGAGATCCCACGCCGTGTCCGCGGTAGCGGCTCCGGCCCACTCCCCGACCACCTGTGAGTACGCGTTCGCAGCGCCGCGATGTGCCTGCCAGAAACCGGTCGCGGCCAGCGCCCATTCTCGATTGCCGACGCGCTCGATCACTGTGTCCGATCCGATGGCCACTCGGGTCTTTCGCGGGCCGCCGCTCGCCGCTCGGCGTGCCATCGCGCCGCGACGCCCCGGAGTCCGCCGTCCCGTCTTGGACACCGCGGGTGCGGCAATTTCCACGACGTGCCGCTGACCGGCAGCGTCGAGAACGACCTGCAGCTCGCTCCCTGGCGCCCATTGCGCACCGCCGAGACCGTCGTACGCGCTCTGATCGATCTGGGTGCAGCGCAGGTCCGTGACGATCCGGTTGCTCCGGTACGCGTGGTATCCCGCGACCCCGTGCCCGTCCACCGCCAACCGGACTCGCGTGCGCCAACCCGTTCCGTCTCCGGTTCCAGGTAGTTCCTCTACCGCGACGTCCGATTCGACACTAGCGAGTCGCAGAAGCTGCTCACGCACGACCGAGGTCTTCATCTCACGTTGGACACTCAGATCCGCATGCGAGTAGTCGCAGCAGCCCGCCCCGCCCGGGCCGGAGATCGGGCATGTCGGATCGATGCGATGCGGAGATGCGTCGAGAACTGTGATCGCGTCGGCGCGGCAGAACGATCCGCCCTTGTCCTCCGTCACCCGGACCAGCGCCCGCTCCCCCGGCAAACCGTGACGGACGAACACGACCCGTCCCTCGTGCCGGGCGACGACGAACCCGCCGTGACCGGGGTTGCCCAGATCGACCTCGAAGGTCTGCCCGGTCCAATTCTCACTCAACGAACTACGCCTGCCATTTCGATGTTGCCGATCATTTTTCGCCGGTGATCATTTCTCGCCGGTGTCGTAACCGCGACGCGTGGCGCCTGCGGTCTTCTCGATGTCCAGCGGCTTCGCCTTTGCCGACGAACTCAGCTGCCACGGAACGCTGGTCACCATCACGCCGGGCTGGAAGAGCAGACGACTCTTCAGACGAAGCGCGCTCTGATTGTGCAGGATCTGCTCCCACCAGTGTCCGACGACGTACTCGGGAATGAAGACGGTGACGACATCACGCGGAGCATCGCGTCGTACACGCTTGACGTAATCGAGAACCGGCTTGGTGATTTCGCGGTACGGCGACTCGATCACCTTGAGCGGAACCGTCACGTCGCTCTTCTCCCACTCACGCACGAGTGCACGGGTGTCGGGCTCGTCGACGTTGACCGTGATGGCTTCGAGAGTGTCCGGTCGCGTGGCTCGCGCGTAGGCGAGAGCTCGCATGGTCGGCATGTGCAACTTCGAGACGAGCACGATCGAGTGCGTGCGGCTGGGCAGTACGCCGTCCCACTCCTGCTCCTCGAGCTCGGCTGCGACGCTGTCGTAGTGCTTGCGGATCATCTTCATCACGATGAAGATCGCGACCATCGCGACGATGGCGATCCAGGCGCCGGCAGCGAACTTGGTGATCAGAACGATGATCAGGACGGTGGCGGTCATTGCGAGACCGATCGAATTGATCACTCGCGAGCGCTGCATCCGGGCCCGCTGTGCCTTGTCGGTCTCGGACTTCAGATGCCGAGTCCAGTGCTTGATCATGCCCGTCTGGCTGAGCACGAACGAGACGAAGACGCCGACGATGTACAGCTGGATGAGCTTGGTGACCTCGGCGCCGAACACCACGACGAATGCGATCGCAGCACCGGAGAGGAAGAGGATTCCGTTGCTGAATGCCAGTCGGTCGCCGCGCGTGTGCAGCTGACGCGGTAGGTACCGGTCCTGCGCCAGGATCGATCCGAGTACCGGGAATCCGTTGAACGCGGTGTTCGCGGCCAGAACCAAGATCAGTGCCGTGACGATCGCCATGAAGAAGAATCCGATCGGGAAACCACTGAACACGGCTTCGGCGATCTGCGCGATCAAGGTCTTCTGGTGGTAACCCTCCGGCGCACCGACCAGCTGTTCCTGCGGATTGTGTGCGTAGACGATGCCGATCTTCTGAGCCAGGATGATGATGCCCATCAACAGGACGATGGCGATCGACCCGAGCAGCAGCAAGGTCGTGGCCGCGTTGCGCGATTTCGGCTTCTGGAACGCCGGTACGCCGTTACTGATGGCCTCGACGCCGGTCAAGGCAGCACAGCCCGAGGAGAAGGCGCGCGCGATCAGGAACGCGAAGGCAATTCCGTACAGATGCGAATCCTCGGCGTTGAGCGTGAACGACGACGATTCCGCGTGCACGTCCTCGCCGAGAACGTAGATCCGGAAGAACCCCCACCCGAGCATCAGGAACATGCCGACGATGAATGCATAGGTCGGAATAGCGAACGCGGTCCCCGATTCACGGATACCGCGAAGGTTGACCGCGGTCAGCAACACGATCGCCGCAACCGCGAACAACACCTTGTGCTGTGCGACGAACGGCAGAGCCGAGCCGATGTTCGACGCCGCCGACGAGATCGACACGGCGACCGTCAGCACGTAGTCGACCATCAGCGCACTACCGACGGTCAGACCGGCGGTCGGGCCCAGGTTGACCGTCGCGACCTCGTAGTCGCCGCCACCGGACGGGTATGCATGGACGTTCTGGCGGTAGCTCGCCACCACCACAGCCATGACGATGGCGACGGACAATCCGATCCAGGGCGTGTACGCATACGCGGAAATACCCGCGACGGAGAGAACCAGGAAGATTTCTTCGGGGGCATACGCGACGGACGACATCGCGTCGGACGCGAAGACCGGTAGTGCAATTCGCTTGGGTAGCAGCGTGTGCCCGAGTTTGTCGCTTCGGAACGGCCGACCGAGCAGGAGCCGCTTGGTAGCGGTCGAGAGCTTAGACACGTGCAAAGCGTAAGCCGTCTCGCCCGATTCGGAGTCATCAGAGCCCCAACTTCACCTTTTGTCGTGACACCCGGCACGCAGGCGACCGTTGTACTTGCTCTTCCCGTGAGGGGCTGTACCGTTCGATTCGGCGTGCAATCGCGCCATGAGGGTCCATGAACGGAGTAGGGCGTGTATGTCGTCATCATGGGGTGCGGTCGAGTGGGTTCTTCCCTCGCCGCGTCTCTGACCAGGATCGGACATGAGGTCGCCGTCATCGACCGCGATCAGAGTGCGTTTCTGCGTCTCGATCTCGACTTCCCGGGAACCAAGGTTCTGGGAATGGGGTTCGACCGTGACGTGCTGGTCCGGGCGGGCATCGAGCGGGCCGACGCCTTCGCTGCGGTGTCATCGGGAGACAACTCCAACATCATCGCAGCGCGAGTCGCACGCGAGACTTTCGGCGTCGAACGCGTCGTCGCGCGTATTTACGACGCCAAGCGTGCCGCTGTTTACGAGCGCCTCGGCATCCCCACCGTCGCGACCGTGCCGTGGTCGACGGATCGCTTCCTTCACACGCTGACCAAGGAAAGTCAGACCGCGAAGTGGCGCGATCCTTCGGGCACTGTTGCGATTACCGAACTTGCCCTGCACGAGGATTGGGCCGGCAAGCCGATCGCACTACTCGAGAGCGCGACCAGTTCGAGAGTCGCCTTCATCATCCGATTCGGAACCGGCGTGCTCCCCGATCGCAAGACCGTCATCCAGGCCGACGACCAGGTCTACATCGCCGCGGTATCGGGAACTGTCGCCGAAGCGATCGCACTGGCCGGCAACCCGCCGCCGAGTGACGACTGACGGAGGCCGCAGATGACTGATCCGAACGCCGCCCCTCACAACAAGCCTGCGACTGTGTTGCACTACAACGTGATTGGAAGTTCTCGATGAAGGTCGCCATCGCCGGAGCCGGCGCCGTAGGCCGCTCCATTGCGCGAGAGCTGATTCGAAGCTCACACGACGTCATGCTGATCGAGCGCAAACTCGATCACATCGAACCGGAGTCGGTGCCCGAGGCGAAGTGGGTACACGCGGACGCGTGCGAACTCAGCCGCCTCGAGGACGCGTCGATGGAGTCCTACGAGGTCGTGATCGCCGCAACCGGAGACGACAAGGCCAACCTGGTCCTCAGTCTGCTCGCGAAAACCGAGTTCGGCGTTCGCCGAGTTGTCGCCCGCGTCAATGATCCCCGCAACGAATGGCTCTTCGACGAGTCGTGGGGCGTCGACGTCGCCGTCTCGACACCGCGGATGCTCGCTTCGCTCGTCGAAGAAGCCGTCTCCGTCGGTGACCTGGTCAAACTGATGACACTGCGGCAGGGGCAGGCCAATCTCGTCGAGATCACGTTGCCCGACAACACACCTCTTGCCGGAAAAGCCGTCAAGAAGCTCGAACTTCCGCGGGACTGCGCACTGGTCACCATTCTGCGGGGTGGGCGTGTGATCGTCCCGCAGATGGACGATCCCATCGAAGGTGGAGACGAACTCCTGTTCGTCGCGGCCGTCGACGCCGAGGATCAGTTGCGCGTTGCACTCCGCCTGGAGAATTGACCGACGAACACACTGACGACGAAAGGGAATCACATGGCACAAGCACCCGAAAACACCGTAGTCACCGACAATCCAGCCCAGAGCCGGTACGAGATCCATGCAGACGGCGACCCCGCCGGCATCGAGGACTACACCACGTCCGGTGACGTCGTCTCGTTCAACCACACCGAGATCTACCCGGCCTTCGAAGGTTTCGGGCTGGCCGCGATTCTGGTCCGCCAGGCTCTGGACGACCTACGCGCCCGTGGTCTCAAGGTTCACCCGGTCTGCCCGTACGTCGTGAAGTTTCTCGACAAGCACCCCGAGTACCAGGACCTGATCAGCTGAGATCGCGGTCTTCGCGCGGCTTCGTCAGATTCACCGAGCCCACCTCTTCGGACCCTGCGTCCGTTGCGGTGGGCTCGCTGCTTTCGGGCTCCACAACCGGTTCCGGCTCGACGATGCGATCGGCCTTCCGCACAGCCCAGACCGTCACGAGCAGCACCAAACCGGTCAATGGCCAACCCATGCCGATACGCGCGACTGCGAGCCATCCGGTGTGGTCGGTGTCGTAGAGCTGTGACTGAACGAGATACCGTGCACCGAAGACCAGCGCCCACGCCGCCGTCGCGATGTCGTAGAGCCGGACGGCGGAGCTGTGCTTGCGCCACAGATTGCCGTGCCCGTTGAGATAACCCCAGATGATTCCGACGAGGGGCCAGCGCACGAGGATGGAAATCAGGAAGACCGCACCGTAGGCGAGGCTCGTGTAGATACCGAAGAGGAAATATCCTTTGGCATCGCCGGTGCGATAGGCGATGAACGCGGAAACTCCGACTCCGAGAAACCCGGAAATTGCGGGTTGGAGGGAATCCTTGCGGAAAAGGCGCCAGGCCGCGATAGCGACAGCGACGCCCAATGCGGCCCAGATTGCCGCGGTAAGGTTCCAGATGCTGTTGACCGGGACAAAAATCAGAATCGGCAAAGACGAATAGATCAGACCACTCAGCCCGCCGAGTTGGTCGATTACCGATCGCTGTTGTGTTTCAGTCACCTGTCGAGGGTGCCACAGTCACCGAGTTGCACGGTAAATGCGGGAAACGCGCCTATTCGCCGCGCAGTTCGTAGTAGGGGTTGAAGATCGCCTTGCGACCGTCACGCTCGCCCACACGACCGCGGATCAGCAGGGTCTTACCGGTCTCGATTCCCGGGATCCGACGACGCCCGATCCAGACGAGATTGATCACCTCGGTGCCGTCGAAGAACTCAGCCTCGATGCTGGCATTTCCCGACTTGGGACACGCGTCGACGCTACGGAGTCGGCCCACCATCGTGACTTCTTCACCGCGACGACAATCGCAGGCCTTCTGACCTCCGGAAGCCTTGTTGGACTCGGCCATCTCCTGGGCGTCCAACTGGTCGACGTCCTCGGTCAGACGCTGGGTCAGTCGACGAAAATATCCTGCGGCGGCGGGTGCCATTGCGCGCTCCTGCGAACATGTGTGACGCAAGGGTTTCGCGTCACGTGAAGGGCTGTGTGATCGCCACTGTAGACCCATTACGAGCGTGTAACCACACCGGTCAGTCCGCGTCTCGGGGGCACCGGGCAAGATCAAAAGATGCAGAACTCAGAATCGGCGACCGTTGCCGTCGTTCTCCCAGGTACAGGCTCTGACGCCCACTTCGCAGATCGCGCATTCCGGACGCCGCTAGCGGCTCTGGGTGTGCGCATCGTCGCAATTGAACCGGACCCTCGGCGTGTCGTGGACGGCTATCTGGACGCGATGGACCGAGCCGCGGACACGCACGGCCGAATCATCGTCGGAGGCGTCTCGATCGGGGCCGCCGTGGCGCTCCAGTGGGCCGCCGACAACCCCGATCGAACCGTGAGTGTGTTGGCAGCACTTCCGGCCTGGATCGGGTCGGCGGACGACGCACCCGCTGCAGCGAGCGCGAGGTTCACCGCAGCACAACTGCACTCCGAAGGGTTGGAGGCGGTGATCGCAGCGATGCTCGCGTCGAGTCCGACGTGGCTCGGAGCCGAACTCGAGCGCTCCTGGCGCTCTCAATGGCCCGATCTCCCGGCCGCGCTCGACGAGGCGGCGTCGTACCACTCGCTCAGCGAGAGCGCGTTACAGGCGGTGGGCATTCCGGTCGGCATCGCTTCGGCGGTGGACGATCCGGTTCATCCCGCGGCAGTGGCGCAGGCCTGGGCGAATGCACTCCCCCGCGGCGCAGTCGCCACGACGACGCTCGACATGATCGGGCGCGACCCCGCGGTTCTCGGGGCCACCTGCATCAAAGCGCTCGCGGCGATCGAATCCGATACCACCGCGAGCGCCTGAAAGAAACCCTGCTACTGACCCAATTGCTGCATGGCAGAACCGGATTCGCCGCTACGCGGCGGCGGGGTCGGTCGCGCTGGAGGGGCCGGCGGAGCGGGCGGAGCTGACTGCTGTTGCTGCTGCTGGGCGGCGACTTGTTGCTGCTGCGCTGTTGCCAACTGCTGCTCGTGTGCGGCCGCCAACTGCTCAGCGAGTACCTGCGGGAGCACGACGGGCAGCGGTGTCCGCACCGGATGCGGCTCCGATCCTCGGTTGACGACGGTGTCTCGCAGGATGTCGCGCGCGATTGCGACCAAAGGGGTGTTCGCGGCGGTGGATCCGCTCGGACCCGCTACCACGCAGCGCACCATCCACCGCGGACCGTCGACGCCGATGAACCGCAGGTCCATGTTGGCCGTCACGGCAGCCAGTTCCCGGCCCCAAGGGCCGTTCTCGACGCTCACCGCAGAATTGTCGTCGCGAAGCGACTGCGCGAGTTCGGCAACGACCTCACGCCACTGACCGGGTGATTTCGGGGCGGCGTATGCAGCAACCGTGATGCGGCCATGTTCGGTGACCAGGTGCACGGCCTGCGGCGAACCGTTGGGTGCCATCTCGACCTGCAACTGTCCGCCGGTCGGCATCGGCACCAGAACGGAACCGAGATCCAGGCGCTGACCGTCACGGCCTGCCGTCGGATCGTCGGAATCGATCTCCGTGATGTCGTAAGGGCCTTCCGATTCGTCACCGAACTCGTCGCCGGCGACGTCGAGATCGTCTTCGACCTCGTCGATCTCCACCGACTCGTCGTTCTCGTCACCGAAGAAGCTGGTGGTTTCCTCGTCGACGTCTGTCTTCTTCTTGCGTCCGAACATGATTCAGACTCCCTCTCCGACGACCGCGCCAGGCGCATCGGTATCGAGTATCGCGTGACCGCCGCTGGAACCGTAGCCTCCGGTTCCTCTGGTCGTGTCGTCCAGCGACTCGACTTCCTCGAAAACCGGAAGTTCGACTCGTTGAACCACGAGCTGAGCGATTCGGTCACCGCGGCGGATGTCGATGGCTGTGGCCGGATCGAGATTGATCAAGCAGACCTTGAGTTCGCCCCGGTATCCCGCGTCCACGGTTCCGGGCGCATTAACGATCGACAGTCCCGATTTGGCTGCGAGTCCGGAACGCGGATGGATCAACCCGACGGTGCCCACCGGCAACGCGATCGCGATCCCCGTTCCGACCAGTGTTCTATGGCCGGGTTCGATGGTGACGTCGCTGGTGGAGCACAGATCCACACCCGCATCTCCGGGATGCGCACGCTGTGGAACGGGCAGGTCTGGATCCAGTCGCTTCAAGGCGATGGAGAGATGGTCGCTCACGTGGGCCAAGACTACTCGTAGCGACGGACTATCCTTGACAGGTGCCCGAAACATCTCGACCTGACGTCGCCACCACAACGCCCCCGTCCACGACGCTGTTCTCCGAGCGCCTGTGGGTGCCGATCTGGTGGTGGATCGCCGGGCTGGCCGTAGCCGGACTCCTCGCGGCCGAGGTCCACATGGGCCGCCCGGGGCTTCTCTCGTACCTGGCGTACGTCGTGCTGCTCCCCATCCCGATCTGGGCGGCATTCTGGCTCAGCCGGATGCGCGTCGAGGTGGTGGAGACAGCAGGGGTGAAAGAACTGCACGTGGGTCGAGCCCACCTGCCGGTCGAACTGATTTCGCGGGCGGCAGCAGTGCCGGCTTCCGCAAAGAGTGCGGCGATGGGGCGCCAACTCGATCCGTCGGCGTTCGTCCAACATCGCCCATGGGTCAAGACAATGGTGTTGATCGTGCTCGACGACCCGGAGGATCCCACGCCGTACTGGCTGGTGAGCACACGTCGTCCCGCTGATCTGCTGGCTGCGCTGGATCGCTGATCAGCGCGGTCACAGCAAAGCAGTACTTCCCGACCCTTGGTCGACCCGCGAGCTGACGGGTCGACCACCGGGAAGGGAGATCAGGCAGCGCAGTCCATGCATACGAGCTGTCCGTTGGCATCACTGGCCAGGCGGCTGCGGTGATGAACCAGGAAGCAGCTCGAACACGTGAACTCGTCTGCCTGCTTCGGAACAACTCGAACCGAGAGTTCCTCGCCGGAAAGGTCGGCACCCGGCAGCTCGAAGGACTCCGCGGTGTCCGTCTCGTCGATGTCGACGACGGCTGACTGCGCTTCGTTGCGTCGCGCCTTCAGCTCCTCGAGAGAGTCCTCCGAAACCTCGTCGGACTCTGTACGCCTCGGTGCGTCGTAGTCAGTTGCCATCTCGTCTACCCCATCCTCTTCGTGTATCCCGGTCCCGTGTGCGCCGAGAATCCGGTAGATCCTTGATGCGCATGGAAACCGCCGTGGCATCCAGATCATTCCCTGTCGCTGCATAACGCTGCAGGACTGGAATTAGTGCCCGGAAGTTCCTTCCGAGAACGTGATCTGCGCCTCATTTGGTTGTCATTTCGGCGTCCGGCCGATGCCCAGTTGAACGACCTGGGCCGCCAGACAGTAGCCGACGTGAGCACGAAAGTAGTAACCGAATCGGAAATTTCCGAAAAATGACTGCGAATTGTCACCAAGGCAAGAGCAAGCTGTGACCTTTCGGCGACATTTTCAGACCGGATCCGGGTAGAAACTGCCCGCTAGTTGCCCAACTACCGTTGGGCGATCGCCAGCGGCCCGACGCGTCGAGCCGCGCTTCGGCTGTGTCGTCACACAAGCCCTCTAAGGTAGGCACCGAACGTCATGCCGGCGCCGCTCGGCCCGATGGCGAAGTAGAAGTTTCGTCAAGAAAGTCGAGGGATACCGTGGTTTCTCTGATCACCGAAGGCAGCTCTACCGATGACCAGGGACGTCCGTTCCGCCGTCGGCGCGCGTGGCCGGTGATCGCCGTGTTCGCGGTACTCGCATTGATCGGCAGTGTCTTGTGGGTCCGCATCCTGAGCGCCGAGGCAGAAGTCAGTGACACCGTCGCCTGCAACCTCCCGCAGCCTTCCTCCGATCCCTCGGCAGCGGCGCCACTACCGCTGGGAACCGTCGTCGACCGTTCGAAGCTGCTCGACGTGGATCCCGCTCCCCTGGCGGCCACCAAGGTTCGTGTGTTCAACGCCAACGGCGAACACGGTCAGGCCGCCCAGGTGGCAGCGCAACTGAGCGAGTTCGGCTTCTCCAGCGCGCCGGACGTCCAGGTCGGAAACGACCCCGTCTACGTCGACCAGAACATGGAGTGCCAGGGTCAGATCCGCTTCGGAGCGAACGGCCTCGCCGCCGCCAGTTCCGTCTGGCTGGTCGCCCCCTGCGCCGAACTGGTCCAGGACGGCCGCGGCGACGACACCGTCGACCTGGCTCTCGGCACCTACAACAAGGGCGCCCTGACCCCCAACACCGACGCCACCGCGATCCTGCATGCTCTGGCCGAGCAGCCCGCAAACGCCGAAGTCGCTCCGATGGACATCGCACTGCTCAAAGCAGCGCGCACGGCGCGCTGCTGACAAACCCGGTTCGGCCTCAGCTCGGAATCGGCTGATCTGCGCCGATCGAACTGAGCATGTGCGCGAACTGCTCGGCGATCGCCGGAGCCACCGCATAGACGACATCGCCGTCGGCCGACGTGGAATTGGGCGCCGGGACGTTGATCACGGCGCCCGCTTCGGAAGCGATCAGGGAGCCCGCGGCCCAGTCCCACGGACTCAGCCCGTGCTCGAAGTGAGCGTCGACCCGGCCGGTGGCAACCATGCACAGATCCAAAGCAGCCGAACCTATGCGTCGGATGTCGCGAACCTGCGGCAGGATCTGCCCGATCAAGGTGCCCTGCACCTTTCGGCGATCCGCTCCGTAGCCGAAACCGGTGGCCAACAGAGCCATTGACAGTTCGGTCACCTCATTGGCGTGCAGTTCGCTGACGACGCCGTCGGCCGTGGCCATGGTTGCGCCGCCGCCCCGGTGCGCGGAATACGTTGTTTCCAGCGACACGTCGACGACAGCCCCGGCCACTGAGATCCCGTCGATCTGTACGGCCACCGAAATGGCGAATGCGGGGATTCCGTAGAGAAAATTCACCGTGCCGTCGATGGGATCGACAACCCATCGAACTCCCGCGGAATCGTCGGTGTCTCCGCCACCTTCCTCACCCAAGATCGAATCTGCAGGGCGCAATTGCGCCAGAAGGTCGCGAATCACCTGTTCGGTTTCGGTATCGACCACCGTGACGGGATCGGTCGGCGTGCTCTTCGCAGCAACCGAACCACCCTCGGAGGCACCGGAACCCACCAGGCCGAATACCTCGGGCCGACGCACGCGGACGTGTTCGGCTGCGCGTTCGGCGACGGCTACGGCAACTGCCCGCAATTGTGCGGGGTCCAGAGAATCGGCGGAAAAGTCGGGCAACGTTCTTTCTGAAGGGCGCACCGGACCATCGCAACACATCTCTACCGAGGGGCACCACTCGAACGCCTGGAGTCGCACGCGCCCGAGTCCTTGTTCGGGTTAGTGTTTGCAACGGTAGATCGTGACCTCGAATTCGACACTCAGGAGCGCAGGACGATGACAACCACAGGTTTCGGGATCGACGTCGGCGGCAGCGGCGTCAAGGGCGGCACGATCGACCTGAGCACCGGGGAAATGATCGGTGACCGCATCAAGATCCTGACCCCGCAGCCGTCCACTCCCGATGCGATCGCGGGCACTGTGGCCGAGATCGTCGAGCAGGCAAAGTGGACCGGGCCGGTCGGCATCACGTTGCCCGCTGTCGTGACCGGCGGCGTCGCGCGCAGCGCCGCGAACATCGACAAGTCCTGGATCGACACCGACGCGGCCTCGCTCTTCGGCAAGGCCCTGGGCGGGCGCGAAGTCACCGTCCTCAACGACGCCGACGCCGCCGGAATTGCCGAGGACTCGTTCGGCGCGGGCAAGGACACCTCCGGCGTCGTGATCCTCTTGACCTTCGGCACCGGAATCGGATCTGCCGTGTTGCACAACGGAGTTCTGTTGCCCAACACCGAGTTCGGCCACCTCGAGGTCGACGGCAAGGAAGCCGAGCATCGAGCGGCGTCGTCGGTGAAGGAAAAAAAGGACTGGAGCTACAAGGAGTGGGCGGTCGAGGTCTCCCGAGTTCTAACCACCTTCGAGAACCTGCTGTGGCCTGATCTCTTCATCGCCGGAGGCGGAATCAGCCGCAAACACGAGAAGTGGATTCCGCACCTGACCAACCGCACGAAGGTCGTCCCCGCCACCCTCCTCAACACCGCTGGAATCGCCGGAGCTGCGCTCGCGTCGGTCGGACTGACCAGGCCGGCCCCCGTCGCCGGATGAGAAAACCTGCACGTGAAAAGCGGAAAATCTACCTGTTACGGCCCGCCGTGACGTAAGAGTTTCCTGAGAGTCGTTACAATGGTGAAGTCCGGCTGCGCGCCGGCCAACAACCATTGACCTCTCCGCCGGATCACCACTCTGGCGTGACGCCGCACGACACCGTCACGAAAGGGCGTACGTGGCAGCCACCGATACACGTCAGACTGCTGATTCTCCATCAGAGTCAGAGCCACAATCTCCAGCCGTGGAGGCGGCCACCGTCACCGCTCCGGCAGCCAAAAAGGCTCCGGCGAAAAAGGCTCCCGCCAAGAAGGCAGCAGCAAAGAAGGCTCCGGCCAAGAAAGCTCCGGCCAAGAAGGCAGCAGCTAAGAAGGCCAGCCCCAAGAAGGCCGGCGATCCTGATGCCGAAGACGGCGATGTCGAGTTGGAAGACATCGACATCACGGACGGCGACCTTGCCGAGGTCGAGTCCGATGTCGTCGAGGTCGTAGCAGTCGGCGAAGACGAAGAGACCGCTGCAGAGCCGTCCGAGAAGGACAAGGCTTCCGGCGACTTCGTCTGGGACGAGGAAGAGTCCGAGGCTCTTCGCCAGGCACGCAAGGACGCCGAACTGACGGCCTCCGCCGACTCGGTTCGCGCTTACCTCAAGCAGATCGGCAAGGTCGCACTCCTCAACGCCGAAGAGGAAGTCGAACTGGCCAAGCGCATCGAGGCCGGCCTCTACGCCGTGCAGATCATGCAGGATCTTGCTGACAAGGGCGAGAAGTTGCCTGCAGCTCAGCGACGCGACATGAGCTGGATCTGCCGCGACGGCAACCGCGCCAAGAACCACCTCCTCGAGGCCAACCTTCGCCTGGTCGTCTCGCTGGCCAAGCGCTACACGGGCCGCGGCATGGCGTTCCTGGACCTCATCCAGGAAGGCAACCTCGGTCTGATCCGTGCAGTCGAGAAGTTCGACTACACCAAGGGTTACAAGTTCTCGACCTACGCCACGTGGTGGATCCGTCAGGCCATCACCCGCGCAATGGCCGACCAGGCTCGCACCATCCGCATCCCGGTGCACATGGTCGAGGTCATCAACAAGCTCGGCCGTATCCAGCGTGAGCTGCTCCAGGACCTGGGCCGTGAGCCCACGCCGGAAGAGCTTGCCAAGGAAATGGACATCACGCCGGAGAAGGTGCTGGAAATCCAGCAGTACGCGCGTGAGCCGATCTCTCTCGACCAGACCATCGGCGACGAGGGCGACAGCCAACTCGGTGACTTCATCGAGGACTCCGAAGCTGTTGTCGCAGTCGACGCCGTCTCGTTCACTTTGCTGCAGGATCAGCTGCAGTCGGTACTCGAGACGCTGTCCGAGCGCGAAGCCGGCGTGGTTCGCCTCCGCTTCGGCCTCACCGACGGCCAGCCGAGGACTTTAGACGAAATCGGACAGGTCTACGGCGTCACGCGTGAGCGTATCCGTCAGATCGAATCGAAGACGATGTCGAAGCTGCGCCACCCGTCGCGTTCGCAGGTTCTGCGCGACTACCTCGACTAGTCACACCAGCTACGCGAAGAAGAGCCGCTCTCCAGATTTCCGGAGAGCGGCTCTTCTTCGTTTGCCGCCTCAGGCCAAGAGTGTGTCCCGGAGTTGTGCGATGTCCCCGTCGCTCAACTGCAGGCCGTCCCGGACGTAGTTGTCGAAGTTGCCGTACACCCGATCCACCGTGGCGAAAGACGTGTCCAGCCACGACTGTTCGACGCCGTCGATGAACGCACTCCCGGTGCGAGGTCCGGTGAGGTACTGGTTGCTGAGCATGTAGTCGGCGTTCACGTCGGCGCGGCTCACGCCGAGGAGGGTCAGAAGAACCGCAGTCATCCAGCCGGTACGGTCCTTGCCCGCCGAGCAGTGGTAGAGGACTGCACCCTCGGTGTTCGCGACGTTCACCAGAGCATCGTGGAATGCGCGGCTCGCCCCCGGATCGGTCGCCATCAACGCGTACATCGTGGGCATGTCCACCAGGGCCGGGAGGTTGGCGGGGTTGGTTCCGATGACGTCGAACCAGTTGGTTCGTGCCCCGTTCGGAATGCGGTCTTGCGAGAGCGTCCGTTCGACGACCGTGCGGAAGTCGTCCACCGATTCCACTCCGCGTTCGCTCAACGACGCGAGATCCGACGGCGTCAGCTTGTCGAGGGCATTCGAGCGAAACACCTTCCCCCACCGAACGGTCCGCCCCTCCTCGGTGACGTAGCCGCCGATGTCACGCGCGTTCGACGCACCCTCGAGATGCAGCGATCGGTCTGCGGCAACCTGCGCAGCTGCAGGTCCGGCTTGTTCGAGCGCGGGTATTCCCCCGGCGAGCGCCGGCACCGGACCGCACGAGAGGATCACCGCGCACAGGACTGTCGCGGCGGGACGGGCGATTCTGTTCGACATCCGGACAGAATAGGGCCGCAATCAGGACTTCGTACGAACCTTGATGTACAACGAGGCAACCGGTTCGATAACTCTTGCCGCCACTGGACCGATGACCGCCATCAGGAGCACGTAAGCCGTTGCCAATGCCGCCAGTTCGGCGTCGACCGCACCCGCGGACACCGCCAGCCCGGCGATGATGATGGAGAACTCACCGCGGGCGATCAGGGCGGCACCGGCGCGCGCTTGACCCATTCGCGCGACACCCTGACGTCTGGCCGCCCAGGCGCCGGTGATCAGCTTCGTGATCGCGGTGACGACGGCCAGGATCGCAGCCCACCCGAGGACGGGCGGAATGGAACTGGGATCGGTGTTGAGACCGAAGACCACGAAGAACATTGCAGCGAACAGATCTCGAAGGGGCTCGAGCACGCGACTGGCATTGTGCGCCGTCGACCCCGAGATCGCGATCCCGAGGAGGAACGCGCCCACAGCCGCCGACACCTGCATCGCCGAACTGATGCCGGCAACCAACAGTGCGGCACCGAGCAGCTTGAGCAGGAGCGTCTCGCTGTCGGGACTGTCCAGGAGCGCGGAGACGTACCGCCCGTATCGCAGGGCCACAACAAGAACCACGGTGATGACCAACAACGAGATCCCGACCGCTTCGAGCCCGCCCATGAAGCTGACGCCCGCAAGCATCGCGGTCAGAATCGGCAGATACAGCGCCATCGCCAGGTCTTCGAACACCAGAATCGACAGCACGACCGGTGTTTCGCGGTTACCGAGGCGCCCCAGGTCGCTGAGCACCTTGGCGATGATTCCCGAAGACGAGATGTAGGTGACGCCGGCCATGACCGTCGCCCCCACGACGCCCCAGCCGAGAATCAAGCCGACCACCGCGCCGGGAGTCGCGTTGAGGACGATGTCGACGATGCCCGCTACGCGTGAGCGTTTGAGACCGGTCACGAGCTCGGCCGCGGTGTATTCGAGCCCCAACAGCAACAAGAGCAGGACGATCCCGATCTCACTTGCCAGATGGGAGAACTCGCCGATGTCTCCGAGTTGGATGAAACCGCCCTGTCCGAAGCACAGGCCGCCGATCAGGTAGAACGGGATCGGCGACATCCCCACGCGAGCAGCGAGTCGTCCGAGCAGTCCGAGCGCGAAGAAGACCGCGCCGAGTTCGATCAGTGCGAGGGTGGTTGTGTCCACGCGCCAGTCAGCCGTTGGCCAAGATTTTTGCCGCTGCGGCCAAACCGTCCGGCGTTCCGACTGCTACGAGAAGATCTCCCCCGGTGAAGGTGAAGTCGGGGTTCGGGGACGGGCTGACCTGTCCGGCACGCATGACGGCGACGATGGAGACTCCGGTACGCGTGCGCATGCCGGTGTCCCCGAGGGTCTGCCCGTCGTAGCGCGAACCGTCCTTGATGTAGAGCTGTTTGGTTCGAATGCCCGGAAGGTCACGGTGCTCTTCTTCGAGCTGCGCAACGAGCTGTGGGGCACCCAGGAGATTGCTGAGCGCTGCCGCTTCCTCGGTGGTCAGAGGCAGCGAGGCAGCACACGCGTCAGGGTCGTCTGCCTTGGACACGATGAGGTCGGTATGACCGTCCCGATGGGTGACGACACCCACGCGACGACCGGAAGACAGAACAAAATCCTTGCGCGTCCCGATCCCCGGTAGTGGGGTGACTTCTACGTTCATATACCAACGGTAGCGCCGATCGGCGACCTGCATCGCGTGAGGGCCACAATCCGCCGGGAGCACTTCGCGGCGAGCGAACCGGCGACCTACCGAACCGGCGAAAACACGCCGTTCTCGTCCGGAAGATACTCGATGACAGCGGTGACGGCTGCGACCGGAATCGGGGCGTACAGATGCGGGAATCGCATCGATTCCGGGTCAGAAGGGACGCCCGGTTCGTACTTGACCTGACCACCGAGCAGGGCCGGATCGATGGCGAGAAGGACTATGTCTTCGCGGCCGGCGAAGATCCGATTCGCCGGGAGATGAACTTGCGCCGGAGTCGACATGTGAACAAATCCCTCCGCCTCGAATCCGTCGGGGATACGTTCGCCGTGCTGTTGTGCCCGCGCCCATTCCTCGCGCGTGCACATGTGGAGCAACTCGACGCTCTCGTCGACAAGTGGTTCGCGTCCCGGGTTCATCCGCCCAGAATATCGGGCTGAGGTCGGCGATTCGAATCAGCTGTCAGCGAACAATCTTCACCCGAGAATGCCTGTCCAGCGCATTTCCAGTGAGACACAACACTAAGAAACGCCTTCGGGAACAACCCGTAAACCCCAAACGTCTGTAAGAGTGGATCTACCGCGCCATTCCGACGCGGCGGACCAGGCCCCAGGCACGCGGCCCGAATGCCGCAAAGCCAGTACGGAGGAGTCATGCCCGGAACACTGACCAGCCCACAGTTGACCGCTGCCGACCGGTGCGACCGGTGCGGTGCCGGAGCACGCGTACGCGCCGTGCTTCCCACCGGCGGCGAGCTTCTCTTCTGCGGACACCACGCAACCGAACACGCGGATCGACTTCGCGAGATGAATGCCGTCGTCTCCGAAAGCGAACCCGCAATCTGACCTGTCAGCCGGGGGTGGCCTCTTCACGAGGCGCGCCATGAACGCCAGAACGGGCGATCACATTCACTGTGATCGCCCGTTCTGCCGTTCCGGGGCCGCAAGCACGCGAAGCGTGCGGGACCGGTATCGGCTGCTACCAGCTGCGTAGGATCGCGATGCGCTCGGTCAGCTGATCGACAGTCGCGATGGCCGTCGGCGGGCCTCCGCACACTCGGCGAAGTTCCGCGTGAATGATGCCGTGTGGTTTGCCGGTGCGGTGAACGTTCATCGCCACCAACCCGTTCAACTCCTTGCGGAGCGCTCCGAGCTGATCTGCCGTGGCCGCTCGATCGGATACCACTGCCGCCGTGGGTTGCGGTGCGGCGGCCTTGGCCGAGTTGGCCTCGACCTGTGTCTGCTGGCGTTGACGCAGCAACGCCCGCATCTGATCGGCGTCGAGTAGGCCGGGGAGACCGAGGTAGTCGGCTTCCTCGTCACTTCCGGCGAATGTCGCGGTACCGAAGGACGATCCGTCGTAGATCACCTGGTCGAGTTCGGCATCGGCGCCCAGGGACGTGAACGCCTTCTCCTCCTCGCCCAGCTCGTCCTTCTGCTTGTTCGCATCGGCGAGCAGGTCGTCTTCGAGGCCGTCCTTCTCACGATGCGGCTTGCCGAGCACGTGGTCACGCTGAGCCTCGAGCTGTGCAGCAAGGTCGAGAAGCACCGGCACCGACGGCAGGAAGACGCTGGCAGTTTCGCCCTTACGACGCGAACGCACGAAGCGCCCGATCGCCTGAGCGAAGTACAGCGGGGTCGACGCGCTGGTCGCGTACACACCGACCGCCAGACGGGGAACGTCGACGCCCTCGGACACCATGCGGACCGCGACCATCCATTTCTGGTCGCTCGCACCGAATTCGGCGATTCGCTTGGACGCGGTGGGGTCGTCGGACAGCACGACGGCCGGCTGTTCGCCGGTGATCGCCGTCAACGCCTTCGCGTACTCGCGGGCCACTGTCTGATCCGTCGCGATGACAAGTCCGCCCGCATCGGGCATACCCGTACTGCGCAGCTGCGCCAAACGGGTGTCTGCTGCTTGCAGCACGGCAGGAATCCAGTCGCCGGCAGGGTCCAAGGCCGTACGCCATGCCCGAGTCGTCTGCTCGGCGCTCAGCGGCTCGCCGAGCCGAGCGGTGAATTCCTCGCCGGCGTTGTTTCGCCACCGTGCCTCGCCCGAGTAGGCGAGAAACACGACGGGGCGAACCACGCCGTCCTTGAGGGCATCCGAATATCCGTAGGAGTGATCGGCTTTCGAGCGGAGCAGACCTTCCTTGTCCGGCTCGTACTCGACAAAAGGAATGGCACTGTCGTCACTGCGGAACGGAGTTCCGGTCAGTGCGAGACGCCTGGTCGCGTCGCCGAACGCCTCACGAATGGCGTCGCCCCAGCTCTTGGCGTCGCCGCCGTGGTGGATCTCGTCGAGGATGACCAGCGTCTTGCGGCCCTCGGTGCGCACACGGTGCTTCGACGGGTGCGAGGCAACCTGGGCGTAGGTCAGCACGACGCCGTGATAGTCACTCGAGGTCTGGCCGGTCGAGTTGGAGAACCGCGAGTCCAATGCCAGGCCGGATCGCTGAGCGGACTCCGCCCACTGGTGCTTGAGGTGCTCGGTCGGCGCCACGACGGTTATCTGGTCGACCGTCCGGTCACGGAGCAATTCCGAAGCTACCCGCAGAGCGAAGGTGGTCTTACCTGCTCCAGGCGTTGCGACCGCCAGGAAGTCACGCGGACTGCTGGAAAGGTACTTGGTCAGTGCACGGCGCTGCCATGCACGAAGGGAACCGGTAGGGGCGCCAGGTTGGGTTCCCGCGGATTGAGCTCCGGCGGGTTCGGGCGAATTGCCGAACTCGGCTGCCACGGTCTCAGACGTCATAGGCCGCGCCTCCACTGGAATCGCACTGTTGTCTCGCGCTCCTCGAATTTTCATCAATGTCCGGCGACGAGCCTAGCCGCCGCCACCGACGAAAGCCGCACTCGAAGCGCGTACTCATGGCCGTTCTCACTCCGGCCGGCGAGGTTTCGCTGTTCTCGCATCCTGCCGACCTGCACGCGAATTGTCTCAGAAATGTGCGACACGTCGGCGCCATGGTTGGGCAACCGGGTGTGTCGTCAGGGATGCTGGAGACATCATGAGTGAAGCGCGAGGCGAGAAGTCGAGCGGAAGTGATCTGCACCACCGCAGATGGCATCCGCTACGCCGCACCGGGCAGTTGATCGGTCGCACACTGAGCAAGGCCTGGGACGATTCCATCTTCGGAAAGGCGGCTACGGCCGCGTTCTGGCAAACGCTGTCACTGGCTCCCCTGCTGCTGGGCCTTCTCGGAATGATCGGCTACATCGGTGGGTGGTTCGGACCCAACACCGTCGAGATCATCGAATCCAAGATCGTCACGTTCAGCGGAACGATCTTCAGCGAAAGCGTCGTCGACCAGATCATCCGCCCGACGGTGACGGACGTCCTTCAGCGCGGACGACCGGAGATCATCTCGGTGGGCTTCCTGCTTTCCCTGTGGGCGGGATCATCGGCGATCAGTACGTTCGTCGACTCGATCGTGGAAGCACACGGTCAGCAGGATGCACGCAATCCCATCTGGCAGCGCATCTTCGCCCTGCTGCTCTACGTGATGTTCCTGGTGATGGCTGTGTTCATCCTGCCGCTGGTAGCTCTCGGGCCGACGCTCGTCGGGCGAGCACTGCCGGCCTCCTGGTACGTGGTCGGATCGAATCTGGTCGACACGTTCTACTACCCCGCTGTCGGTCTACTGGTGATCATCGGCCTCACGACGCTCTACAAAGTCGCTCTACCGAAGTCGCTGCCGTGGCATCGGCTGCTCGCGGGCGCGCTGGTCGCCGGTGTGTTCTTCATGGCCGCCAGTACCGGATTGCGCTGGTACCTGGGATTTGTCACCAGCACCGGCTACACGTACGGCGCACTGGCAACGCCGATCGCATTTCTGCTCTTCACGTTCTTCCTCGGTTTCGCCGTCGTCCTCGGCGCCGAGTTCAACGCGACGGTTCAGGAGTTCTGGCCGGCTCGTGCCACTCGGATGGAGCAGATGCGAGAGTGGCTTGCGGCTCAGAACACCGACGACGAGACCGGTCCGGTCACCAACCTGACCTGGCACCTGGCCACCAGCCCGATCCGCATCTCGGGCGACAAAGCGGATCCGGCCACGGTCCCCTCGTACGGGCGGCCCCGCAGCAGACAAACAGAGTCGCGCCAGAACTCGTGCGTCGACCAAGATCCCTGCGATGAACCGCAGGCAGACGCGAAGAGCCCGGCGGCCGACTGCGTCGAGGCTGTCGATCCGCCGAGCTCCGGAAGTACTCCCGCGCGCGTGACCCGAGGTCAGTCGCCCTTGCGGAGCCCTTCGTAAATCTTCTTGCAGTCCGGGCACACCGGTGATCCCGGCTTGGCGGACTTCGTCACGGGAAACACCTCGCCGCACAGCGCGACGACATGGGTTCCCATGACGGCGCTCTCG
This sequence comes from Rhodococcus sp. ARP2, assembly GCF_001029585.1. Classification (NCBI taxonomy): domain Bacteria; kingdom Bacillati; phylum Actinomycetota; class Actinomycetes; order Mycobacteriales; family Nocardiaceae; genus Rhodococcus; species Rhodococcus sp. ARP2. Next base: position 293,540 of record NZ_LEKE01000024.1, read on the forward strand.
GCGATCTTGTTCTTCTTCACGTAGTGGAAGAACTTCGGGGTGTCGTCGTCGGTCGTTTCGTCGGTGGAGACGTCGGGACGTTCCTTGGTTTGAGTGCTCACCCCTCCAATAATGCCGTCTCCGTCACAGCGGTGCGACCCACGGGTCGTGTGCAATTGTCGGCCGAGAGTGGAACAGTGGAGTCATGGCACGAAATGGCGCGTTCGGCAGGTCCGACGAGGCCGGGACTCCCGATAATCCCGTACTGATCACCGAAGCGCAGAAGTCCGTCGAAGAACAGCACAAAGCCCGAGTGCGCAAGTACATGATCATCATGTCCTTCCGGTTCCCGGCGTTGATCCTCGCGGCGATCGCGTACGGCATCTGGGCCAACGCCTGGATCTCGATGCTCATCATCGGTGCATCCATTCCGCTTCCCTGGATCGCCGTCCTGATCGCCAACGACCGACCACCGCGCACCAAGGACGAACCGAGCCGATACGACGGACGAAAGAAGACCGCAGGCGAGATCGAATCCGCGACGCACCACACCATCGAAGGCTGACAAGTTCCGCCTGCGAGAATGACGGGGTGAGAAGCGAAACGCTCCTGTCCATCACCCCTGCGCTGCGTGAGGCCCTGCTTCGCAATCGATTCGACACGGGAACCATGCTCGAGGCATTGGGTCCCGAAGTTCACGCCGCTCTCGGCCGAAGTGAGCCCGTACCCGTGCGCCGCGCCACCCGAGAACTCGGGGACCTGGGCGTTCTCATCAGACTGTTCCTTCTCGCCGATGATTGCCCAGCAGGCGACGTCGCCGCGGCGTTGACTCCGCTGACAATTGCGCAGTGCGTCGACGCCGGCCTGCTCGAAGGTGAAAACTTCGACAGTGAGAATCCGCTCGTGCGGGCCGCGGTCGATCTTCGCCCCATCGACGTCGGCGACGGCGACCGTTGGGTGATCTCGGATCTCGACGGCGGAATCCGTCCCAAGAAGGCCACGGCCGATCACGTGCTGGGCGTCGGACATGCGTCACTGTCCTTGCTGCAGGCCACGCCTACCGCGAAGGTCGGCAGCGTGCTCGACCTCGGTACGGGATGCGGCATCCAAGCCCTGCACGCAAACACGTACGCCGATTCGGTCACCGCAACCGACATCAACCAACGCGCCGTCGACCTCACGGCCGCAACCATGGCGCTCAACGGACTGGACGTCGAACTGCTTCAAGGCTCCTGGTTCGAACCCGTCGAGGGTCGAACCTTCGACCAGGTGGTCGCCAATCCCCCGTTTGTCGTCGGCGAGGCACGCGTCCATCACACGTACCGCGATTCCGGCCTCGATCTCGACGGTGCGAGCGAATTGATGATCTCGCGCTCGATCGACTATCTGAACCCCGGCGGCACGGCAGCACTGTTGGCCTCATGGGTGCACATCGAAGGACAGGACTGGCGTTCGCGGATCGCGTCGTGGCTGCCGGCGCACGGCGTCGACGCCTGGGTGGTGCAGCGCGACGTGGCGGACCCAGCTCTGTACGTCGGCACGTGGCTCAAGGACGGCGGGCAGGATCCGCGAGATCCGGAATCGGCATCGAGAGCAAACGCCTGGCTGGATCACCTCGAAGAAGCCGATGTCGAGGGCGTCGGCTTCGGTTTCGTGTTCCTTCGCCGCACCGACTCCCCCACCGACCTGATGGCCGAGGACCTCATGCACGGCTTCTCGGACCCGCTCGGGGCCGAGGCGCTCGCTTACTTCGACCGTCTTGCCTGGTTGCGTGAACACGACGTCCTCGAGGAGCGATTCGTCCTCGATCCGGACACGGCTCTCGAACGCGTCTACCTCCCCGGCGACGAGGGATGGCAGCAAGTGGTCACGCGTGTGCACCGCGGCAACGGACCGCACTGGCAGCACGAGATCGACGAGCTCGGTGCTGCGCTGCTGGCCGGGCTCCGAGCGGACGGACTGGTGGTCGACGAACTGGTCGAACTTCTTGCCGCGGCGAACGGCGAAGACCCGGACCAGCTACGTGAGGCCGTCGTCACATTGCTGGTCTCGCTTGTCCGGCACGGGTTGGTGCTTCCCGTCACGAACTGAGTTCCCGGTGAGTTGCAGATTTTTGTGTTCTCAGCAACTTCTCAGGACGACTGGGAAATAACTGCAGGTCACGGCGTTTTAGCGGAAATCGGCGCGGGAACTTTCCCGGAACTCTCACACGTTGAACTGTGTGAGAGACCGCCGATAGGGAGGCAAGTCATGACAAGCCCCAGTACCACTACTCGCATTCGTCCGAGCGCCGCAGATCTGGACGCCCAGAGCCCGGCCGCAGACCTGGTCCGCGTCTACCTGAACGGGATCGGTCGTACTGCACTGCTGACAGCAGCAGACGAGGTCGAACTGGCGAAGCGAATCGAAGCGGGGCTGTACGCCAGCCACGTCCTTGCCACGGGAAAGCGCCTGACAGTCGCCAAGAAGAGGGATCTCGCAACGATCGTTCGCGAGGGACAGTCGGCGCGTAGCCACCTCCTGGAAGCGAACCTGCGACTCGTCGTGTCGCTGGCCAAGCGCTACACCGGCCGCGGAATGCCGCTCCTCGATCTCATTCAAGAAGGCAACCTCGGACTCATCCGTGCCATGGAGAAGTTCGACTACGCCAAGGGCTTCAAGTTCTCGACGTACGCCACCTGGTGGATCCGTCAGGCGATCACCCGCGGAATGGCTGATCAGAGCCGCACCATCCGGCTCCCAGTCCACCTTGTGGAGCAGGTCAACAAGCTCGCCCGCATCAAGCGTGAACTGCACCAGCAGCTCGGGCGCGAAGCGACGGACGACGAGTTGGCCGAAGAGTCGGGCATCCCGGCGCACAAGATCGCGGACCTGCTCGACCACAGTCGCGACCCGGTAAGCCTGGACATGCCCGTCGGTAACGACGAAGAAGCACCTTTGGGCGACTTCATCGAAGATTCCGAGGCGACTTCGGCGGAGAACGCCGTCATCGCCGGTCTGCTGCACAGCGATGTGCGCAGCGTGCTCGGGACGCTCGACGAGCGCGAGCAGCAGGTCATCCGACTTCGCTACGGTCTCGACGACGGCCAGCCTCGCACCCTCGATCAGATCGGCAAGCTCTTCGGCCTCTCGCGTGAGCGGGTTCGTCAGATCGAGCGTGAGGTCATGGGCAAGCTCCGCGTCGGCGATCGCGCCGAGAAACTGCGTTCCTACGCGAGCTGATCAAACAACACAGCACGTGCGTCAGCGCGCCACACCACTCGCGCTGACGCACCGCACAAAGCACCGGCCACCGCTTATTCCCTCCCCCTCGGGAATGTGCGATGGCCGGTGTTGTTCGTTGTACCTACCGCAGACGCTGTATCTACCGCAGACGCCTGGGCCCCAGGTCGATTGCACTCGGCTCGGGCCCGATGCGTACTCGCGAATCGGTGATCTCCGCGCCGGTAGCCGAAGCAAGTACCGGCTCACAGGCCAGTTCGCGGACTTCGGGAATGTCGTCGGCCAGCGCCGAGATCCGCTGGACCAGATCGACCAAGGCACCCTTGTTGACCGGAACGGCATTTCGATATCCGGAGAGCAGCGGTGCTGCCTTGGGTGCGTCGATCAACTCCGTAGCAGCGTCTTCCGTGAGCGGCAGTACGCGATAGGCACGGTCCCCGAGGAGATCGGAGATCACACCGGCGAGACCGAACGAGATCAGCGAACCGAACGACGGGTCGTCTTGGACACCAACCACACACCCGATGCCCTTGGTTGCCATTTTCTGCACGTGCAGCAGCGGTTCACCCGACGCGGCCGCAAGATCTCGGTAAGCGAGGCGCACCGATTCAGGTCCACTCAGATCCAGCCTGACGCCGCCCAGATCCGGTCGGTGTCGCCACATTTCGCCGGTTGCCTTGACCGCGACCGGGTAGCCGACAGCATCCGCTGCCTCTACAGCTTCGTCTTCGCTCAGGACCGAACGGAATTCGACGACTGCAACCCCGTAGCACTCGAGAAGAGCTGCTGCTTCGACGTCCGAAAGCCAACGGCCAGGCGAGTTTTCAAGCCAGGCGGCCACCATCTTCTGGGCTCGTTCGGAGTCGATTCCCGCGGGGCGAACAACCTTCGACGCAGGCTTGCTGCGCCACTCCGCGTAACGCCAGGCCCTCGCCAACGCCAGTGCGGCGCGCTCCGGCCCTGGGTAGGACGGCACCGAACCGCGGGTCGGGTTTCCGACTTCGTCGCGGACCGCCAGGACGTCCGGCACACCCTCGGCTGCGAGGAACGTCGTGAGAATCGGCTTGTCCGAGCCGGCGACGGCGTCTTTGAGCGCTTTCGCGAACGGCTCGACCGGAATGGCAACCGGAGGAACGAAGACGGCGATGACGGCATCGACGTCGAACGACGCCAACGCGTCGCGCACGGCAGCGGCGAACAGTTCCGGACTCGCCTGGGCGCCAAGGTCGACCGGGTCGCTGACCTGCAAACCTTCACTGCGGGCGGCGTCCGCGGCAAGGACACCGAGCGCGGTCGAGTTGCCGATGACAGCAAGCCGCGGACCCGCCGGCAACGGCTGGTATCCGAAGAGCAAGGCGCAGTCGAACAATTGTGAAATGGAGCCGACCTGGATGACGCCCGCCTGTTCGAAGAGAGCACGGACGATGGAATCGTCGATCTCCACTCCGGTGGCGGCGAGAACCGGCGGAACCGCGTGCCGACCGCTCTTGACCGCGACGATCGGCTTCTTCCGCGCAACTCGACGGGCGATCCGGGAGAACTTTCGTGGGTTGCCGAAGCTTTCGAGGTAGAGAAGGACCACTTCGGTGGACTGGTCGGAATCCCAGTACTGCAGAAGGTCGTTGCCCGAGACGTCCGCACGGTTGCCGGCAGAAACGAAGGCGGACAACCCGATTCGGCTGCGCGCGGCTTCGTCGAGAATGGCGATACCGAGCGCGCCGGACTGACAGAAGAAGCCCACGTTGCCTGCCACCGGCAATACCGGCGCGAGAGTCGCATTCAACGAGATCGCGGGGTCGTTGTTCGCCACTCCCAGTGCATTAGGACCGATGAGGCGCATTCCGTGAGCGCGTGCTGCATGGACCAGTTTGCGTTCGGACGAGCGTCCGTCCGGACCGCTCTCGCTGAAGCCCGACGAGACCACCACCAGCGCTTTGACGCCCTTGTCGAGGCAGTCGTCGAGTACCGAATTGATCGATTCTGCAGGTACAGCCACGACGGCGAGATCGACGTCGTCAGGAATGTCGCGAACAGTTGGGTACGCCCGCACCCCGTGAACCGAACGATGCTCCGCGTTGACGGGGTAGACCGGTCCGGTGAATCCGCCGCGCAGCAGGTTGGTCAACACCGCGTTACCCACCTTGGCGGGGTCCGCTGATGCGCCGATCACTGCCACCGATCGTGGACTCAGCACGTTTCCCATGCTGCGGGCCTCAGCTGCCCGCTCACGCGAATTACGTACTGAAACAAGCGCTTCCGTCGGGTCGATCGCGAATTCGAGGCGCAGCACGCCACCGTCGAACGAGCGGCTCACCTGATACCCCGCCTCACGGAACACCGTCACCATGTTGCGGTTCTCGGACAGGACCTCGGCGACGAACATCGTCAGGCCGTTCTCGGCCGCTGCTGCTGCCAGGTATTCGAGCAGGATCGGGCCGAGGCCGCGCCCCTGGTGTGCGTCGGCAACGACGAAGGCGACCTCGGCAGACTTTCCGTCACCGACGTCGAGGAGTCGTTCGTAGCGACCCACCGCGATGATCTCGTCGCCGAGCATCATCACGAAGGCGACGCGGTTGTGGTGGTCGACCGTCGTGAAATTCTTCACGTCGCGCGCCGACATCGTGGGGTACGGGCCGAAGTAGCGCAGGTACCGGGTCCGCTCGGAGAGTTTGCCGTGGAATTCGACGAGCTTGTCCGCGTCCTCGGGAACGATGGGTCGCAACGCCACCGCGCCGCCGTCGGAGGCGAGAACATCGACTACCCACGAATGGGGATAGGTGTGAGCGGGGTCGGTCTTCGGCGCCTGGTCGCTCGCGCCGCCGGCATCGGTATCGGACTGTTCAGTCACGGGGATCCTCCGGGTCGAGTCCGAGTAGCGGGAACGAAGCGCGGCGTGTGGCGATGATCGCCGAGTCGATTCGGGTGAGTGCACGATCTACCGAGGCGACACCTGTCTCCGGTGTACCACCCGGGCCGTCCCACGGGGTGTATGCGACATCTCCGCCGTCGCCCATGGTCGGCGGGAGGTCGACGCTCGGCGCTCGCAGCTTCGTCGATTCCTTCCACTCGTCAGGCACAGCTGTGTCGACGTCGACCTCGCGATCGAGCGCGGCAGCGATCAGGTGAGTCCATGCCCTCGGCACGACGCGAACCAGTCCGTATCCGCCGCCGCCGACTGCCAGCCACCGGCCCTCGGAGTAGCGGTCGGCAAGATCGCGCATTGCCAGGAACGCAGCTCGCTGGCCGTCGACGGTCAGAGCGAGGTCCGCAAGCGGGTCCTCGCGGTGCGAGTCGACTCCGCACTGGCTGATGATGATCTGCGGCCGGAAGGCTGCAATGGCTCCCGGGACGACGGCGTGAAATGCGCGCAGCCACAACGCGTCGACGGTCCCGGGAAGCACCGGGATGTTCACTGCAGTGCCTTCAGCGGCCCCGTCGCCGACCTCGCTCGACCATCCGGTGTTCGGCCACAAGGTTGCCGGGTGCTGATGCAGCGAGACCGTGAGCACCCGGGGGTCCCCGAGGAACGCATGTTGCACTCCGTCGCCGTGATGAGCGTCGACGTCGATGTAGGCGATGCGGTCGTAGCCGTTGTCGAGCAGCCACGAAATCGCCACAGCCGCATCGTTGTAGACGCAGAATCCCGAAGCCCAATCCGCCATCGCGTGGTGCATGCCGCCGCCGATGCTGACCGCGCGACGCGTACGTCCCGAAGCGATTTCCTGCGCTGCGGCCAGCGAGCCGCCGGCGAGGATCGCACTTGCTTCGTGCATGTGCGGGAAGACCGGGTTGTCCTCGGTACCGAGCCCGTGGGGAACATCCTGGCCGCTCACACCGTTGTTCGCAGAGTTACCCGCGTCTTTGACCGCTGCAAGATATGCCGGTGTGTGGATTCTGAGGAGGTCGGCATCGGACGCGGCGCTCGGTTCGAGAAATTCGATGCCCTCGAGAAGTCCGAGGCTTCGCGAGAGTGCCATCGTGAGATCGAGGCGAGTGGGATTCATCGGGTGATCGGCGCTCCACCGATAGCTCAGGTACTCCGGACTCCACACCACGACTCGATTCGCTCGAGACGCCGCGGGGTCCCCGTCAGATCTGATCGACGCGGTCATGGGATCACGCTACTTCCTTCTCGTTTCGTGCCGCACACCACACTCGCGGCCCGCTTCGGAGACCGAGATCGAGTGACACGAATCCAATTCGGACACGCGCTGGACTCGCCGCAGTGGAGGCGGCACCGGAACCACGAACTGAACGGTAGAATGATCAACTGACGAAGGGGTTGAGTGTGAAGGATCTAGTCGACACCACGGAGATGTATCTCCGGACGATCTACGACTTGGAAGAAGAGGGCGTAGTCCCACTCCGGGCGCGGATCGCCGAACGGCTCGAACAGAGCGGACCCACCGTCAGCCAGACAGTTGCGCGTATGGAGCGCGACGGCTTGCTGATGGTCGCCGGCGATCGACATCTGGAACTCACCGACAAGGGTCGCGATCTCGCGATCTCTGTCATGCGTAAGCACCGGTTGGCAGAGCGCCTACTGGTGGACGTCATCGGTCTCAAATGGGAAGACGTACATGCCGAGGCATGCCGTTGGGAGCACGTGATGAGCGAGGAGGTCGAGCGTCGGCTCGTCGTCGTTCTGAACAACCCCACGACGTCGCCATACGGCAACCCGATTCCGGGCTTGGACCAGTTGGGACTCGACGGCCCGGTTGCCACCACCGAAACGTTGGTGCGCCTGACCGATATTCCGCACGGCGCACAGACAGCTGTGGTCGTTCGGCGACTCGCCGAGCACGTGCAGTCCGATCCCGAGGTGATCGCGCAGCTGCGTGACGCCGGCGTCGTTCCCGACGCCAGGGTGACGGTCGAAACCCGTCCGGGCTCGGTGACCATCATCGTGCCGGGTCACAGCGGGTTCGACCTGTCCGAGGAAATGGCTCACGCCGTTCAGGTCAAGCAGGTCTGAGGAACTAGATGAAACTCCTGGTCACCGGCGGCGCCGGTTACGTCGGCAGTGTGTGCAGCACTGTGTTGCTGGAGCGTGGACACGAAGTTGTCGTCATCGACGACCTCTCCACCGGAAATGCCGACGCGGTGCCTGCCGGTGCCGAGTTCATCGAAGGGGATGTGGGGGCGCTGGCCGCCGACATCCTCGGCAGTGCGGGTTCACCGGTTTTCGACGGCGTACTTCACTTCGCTGCGCAGTCGCTGGTCGGCGAATCCGTGCTGCACCCCGAAAAGTACTGGCGCGGAAACGTCGTCACGACCATCGAACTGCTCGAGGCGATTCGTGTCTCCGGCACTCCCCGGCTCGTGTTCTCTTCCACCGCCGCGACGTACGGCGAGCCGGAGCAGTCCCCCATCGTGGAAACCGCTCCGACCCGCCCTACGAATCCGTACGGCGCGACCAAGCTCGCGATCGATCATGCGATCACCTCGTACTCGATCGCCCACGGCCTCGGCGCTACCAGCTTGCGCTACTTCAACGTCGCGGGTGCGTACAAGTCCGCCGGCGAGAACCGGGTGATCGAAACACACCTGATTCCGCTCGTCCTTCAGGTCGCACTCGAGCAGCGAGACAAGATCTCGGTATTCGGAACCGACTGGCCCACGCCGGACGGCACCGCGGTACGCGACTACATCCACGTGCTTGACCTCGCCGAAGCGCATCTGCTGGCGCTCGAATCCTCGGTTCCCGGCGAGCACCGCATCTACAACCTCGGAAGTGGTGCCGGCTTCAGCGTGCGCGAGGTGATCGCTGCCTGTGCGCGGGTCACCGGCCTGCCGATCAACGTCGAAGACGCGTCACGACGGCTGGGTGATCCGGCCGTACTGATCGCATCGAGCGACAAGGCGATTGCCGAGTTGGGTTGGACGCCCACGCGTACCGATCTCGACGTCATCGTCGCCGATGCATGGCAGTTCCTCCAGGATCTGGGCGACCGCTCACACGCTGCTCGCTAGCTTCCACACGGCAGCGCCGGCGGCAAGCCGGCAATTCCGAGCGATTCGCCGATGGACAATCCGACGGCCGCAAGGTCACGGATCCCATCGGGGTGCACACCGGATTGGAGCGATAAATCCAGCAATCCGGCCAAGGTATGTTCCGAATCGGCCGACAGTGCGGCCGACAGCGCAACACCTGCCAGGGGCCCGTCGCCGCGCACGTATGCAAAGAACCCGAGAAGTGTTGCCGGCCAAGCTCGTTCGGGAGACGGTACTTCATGGGTAAGTACGAGCCACAATTGTTCGGCATGTGCGGCAACCGACGTGATCGCCAGACCCAACACCACGTCGCGCACGTGAACGTCCGTCAAAGCGACCACCAGATCCGCGCATTCCTGCGGGTCAGGGTAGTAAGTGCCCGCCTCCACACGGCGGACATGTTCCAACACCAGATCGACCCGGCGCTGAACTGCTGCATCACGGCCTGATCCTCCGCTGCACTCACTCGATTCTCGGCGGCTCGCGATCAGTCGGGCAATCGCGTCGTGATTGCGAGCGGCACCGTGTACCCACCGGACCAGTTCCTCGCGCGAACGGCGAATGACCCTCCCGCCCAACACTTGCGCCGCCGCGACCGACGAAGATGCCGGGTCTGGCAGGGTGCCGCGGTGAATCGAACGCGTGACGCTCGTCCACGGCTGGCCGGATTCTATTGCGGCCGTGCACAATACGTCAGCCAGCTCGACGCAGGTTCCGCCGAGCATGTCTTCGAATACCTCGGCCAGTTCGATGGTTTCGTCGATGAGAGTTTCAGCTGTCGAGCAATTGGTGATCACCACGAGAACGACCGCACGCGCCCCTTCCCCGTCACACACGGCGGCGAACTGGCGCAGCGCCGCGCTCATCTGCCTCGCAGGCTTTCCCTTGACGCTGGGAAAGTAGTCGTGTCGCATTACCGGGCCGAGCGTCGAGGCGGAGGCGCCCATCAGAGACAGCGCAACGACGGAGTTGGACGGATGGAATCCCAGGAGGGCGGGTATTGCCGCGATCAATTCGCCTGGATCGGAAACACGTTCAACGCGTCCGAAAAGGGCCAGGTCGTCGTCGGAGAATTCGAATTCTCCTGGAAGAGGTGATGTGGTCATGCACAGACCCTCGCCGATCGCTCCGATGCCGCCATCCGCTCGACCAGGGAAAACAGCGACGTCGAATTCGTCTGTGGATTATCGAGTCAGTTGGGGACGAACTATCGCGCCGCACCGAAAAGGTCCGCTCTGTGTCGGACCCGTGTGCTGCGAAATCACTTGCCTGCTTTGACCTTCTGTACGGCTGCGGTGAACGCTTGATCCAGAGGTGCCGTCGAGGGCGTCGCAGAACCGAACGTCATCAGTGTTGTTGCTACCTGTACGTCGTCGACCTGCGCGATCAATGTCAGCATCGTCTGATCGCCGGCTGCGGCTTTGGGGGACACGACGGTGCGGCGAAGTGACATCGTCTTGTCGGCATCGATCGGCGACGGCGGAAGAATTTCCGTCGTCACTGTAGTGGTGACGCCGTTCGCAGTGACCGTCATGGACGGGCACTGGCGCGTTTGCGCTTCCAACTCGTCCAGTGGTGCGTCGACCTTCGTGAGTTCGACCGAAATCGTTGCCCTCGTCGCATTGTCGGTCCCGACCGCCATCACGGTCCCGTTCGGACCGTAATCCTGTTCCGGTGGCTCACATTCGGATGGATCGACAGTGGCACCGCGTGGGACGCCGACTAGATCCGGCGCTGCCATCGGAACGGCCTGCGGGGGCAGCACAACAGCGCCGAAGGGCTCGGGAAATTCCTCGGGAGTCAGCAGCAGTTCGGACAACGGTGCCGCCGTTTTCGGAGAGGTGGATTTCGGCGTCGAGGATTTGGGTGCAGTCGTCGTACTCGGCGCCGCTGAGCCGCTGTCGGTCGCACCGGCAGTCGCCGGCGCGGAGTCCGGAACGGGTGCACCTTGGACCGACCCGGAGCAGCCCGCGAGTAGTGCAACGGCGGCCACCGCAGCAAGGGAGCATGCGGCCACTCGCCTGGACGATCGTGGACACACCCGCATGTAAGCCTCCGCACTCGACCTCGACCGATCCCGACAATCGACCAATGCATTTCGGACAAATCGGCCGTGCCGACCTTGTCTTCCACTCTGCCATGTCCGAAGCCGCGCACCCGACATCTAGCGAACGCCCAGGCCAAGTGTCGAAAGATACCGCTCGGCTTCGCTCTCGGCGAACGCCCGGCTCGTCGGATCGGGAATGATCGGTCACCGACTCGCTGTTCTTACCGATGAACGTCTGATCCAGTGCTGTGGGGCACCTGACTCCGATGCTGTCGAGCGTGCGCCGATAGTGGACACTTGAGATCAAGACCGAAGAGCGAAGGGGACTGCGATGGACGAACAGTCGAGGATGTACGAGCTGGAATTTCCGGCGCCCCAGTTGGCGGCTGCCGACGGCCAGGGACCGATCCTGATTCACGGACTCGAGGGTTACTCCGACGCCGGTCACGCCGTGAAGTTGGCGACGACGCATCTGCGCGAAAGCCTGGAAACCGAGCTTGTCGCGTCGTTTGCTGTCGACGAGCTGATCGACTACCGCTCACGTCGACCAACTATGACGTTCAAGGCCGATCATTTCTCCGATTACGACGCTCCGGCGCTCAATCTGTACGCACTGCGCGATACGGCCGGGACGCCGTTCCTGCTGCTCGCAGGGATGGAACCGGACCTCAAGTGGGAGCGGTTCACCACAGCCGTTCGTCTGTTGTCCGAACAGTTGGGAGTGCGTCGAACCATCGGGCTCAACGCGATTCCGATGGCAATCCCGCACACCCGACCGCTGGGTGTGACAGCACATTCGACCAACAAGGACCTGATCCAGGACCATCAGCGTTGGTCAGGTGAACTGCAGGTTCCCGGCAGCGCATCATCACTGCTCGAGCTTCGTATGTCTCAGCACGGGCACGAGGCGATGGGCTTTTCGGTGCATGTCCCCCACTACCTCGCGCAAACGGACTACCCGGGCGCCGCAGAGACTTTGCTCGAAAACGTTTCCGAGGTTTCGGATCTGGAATTGCCCTTGGTTGCACTGGGTGAGGCCGCGGCGCGCGTTCGGGAACAGGTTAACGAGCACATAGCCGGGAACGAAGAAGTTCAGACTGTAGTCCACGCTTTGGAGCGTCAATACGACACTTTTGTCGCCGCTCAGGAACAACAGTCGTCCCTTCTGGCCGGCGAGGCCGACCTTCCCAGCGGTGACGAGATCGGCGCAGAGTTCGAAAAGTTCCTGGCCGAACAGGCAGGAAATGACGACTTCGGCTCAGCTGGAGACCTCGATCGAGGCGACAACTGACGAAAATGTGACGGGCGGGGCGCATAATTCGACATTGTGCGCATTCCGCAACCCCTCCGTTACCTGGGCTGTTGTTCAGGACACATCCGTCGGATAGCCTCAAACTCTGTGTGATTTTCGTTGACGGCTCAACAACTGGAGCAGACAGTCAACGTGGTCACACGCCGAGCCAGGAGGCGACATGAGCAGACCACGGAACCGTCAGCTCCGACCGGTCCCCGACGAGGAACCGCGGATGATGTTCCGGACGATTCACGGCTACCGACGCGCATTTCGGATAGCCGGCGAGGGTCCGGCAGTACTGCTCCTGCACGGAATCGGCGACAACTCGTCGACGTGGACCGAGATCATTCCCCACCTCGCCAAGAAGTACACGGTCATCGCACCTGACCTGTTGGGTCACGGCCGCTCCGACAAGCCGCGCGCCGATTATTCGGTAGCCGCGTACGCCAACGGCATGCGTGATCTCCTGTCGACACTCGGCATCGAGCACGTCACCGTCATCGGGCATTCGCTCGGCGGCGGCGTCGCGATGCAGTTCTCCTACCAATTCCCACACATGGTGGATCGCCTCGTGCTGGTCTCGGCCGGTGGCGTCACCAAGGACGTCCACCCGCTGCTGCGCCTCATGTCCGTTCCGGTGGTCAACGAGGTCGTCAAACTGCTCCGGATACCTGGCGCGATGCCGCTCGTCCGGATGGCCGGAAACCTTGCCGGTGTCGTTCACGGTTCGAATCTGCGCCCCGGCACCATGCTGCACGACACGCCGGACCTGATTCGAGTGCTCGCTGATCTCCCCGACCCCACTGCCTACGAGGCTTACCTTCGTACGCTGCGGGCAGTCGTGGACTGGCGCGGACAGGTCGTCACGATGCTCGACCGCTGTTATCTGACCGAGAATCTGCCGGTTCAACTGATCTGGGGCGACGACGACTCCGTCATTCCCGTCTCCCACGCTCACCTCGCGCACGCGGCGATGCCGAACTCACGTCTCGAAATCTTCCGCGGCTCGGGCCACTTCCCGTTCCGCGACGATCCGATGCGTTTCCTGCAGATCGTCGAAGATTTTCTTTCCAGCACCGCACCACTCGTCTTCGACGAGGCCCGCTGGCGTCACATGCTGATCTCCGGCGTCGGCGAGAACACCATCACCGGAACGTCGTCCACCCGCATGGCAGTGCTCGACGCCATGGGCTCGGACGAGCGAAGCGCAACCTGATCCGCGGTTGCGGCTAGCCTGTACGAGTGCTGCTGACGGAACTTCTCCCCGACAACGCGGATCCTGATTCCGTTTTCGACGCCTTCTCTTCGTGGACCCTCGAACGAGGTTTGACGCTCTATCCTGCCCAGGAAGAGGCCGTCATGGAGTTGGTCTCGGGTGCAAACGTGATCCTTGCGACGCCGACCGGGTCCGGCAAATCGATGGTAGCGATCGGCGCGCATTTCTATGCGATGTCGCTCGGCAAGCGCACCTACTACACAGCGCCGATCAAGGCCTTGGTGAGCGAGAAGTTCTTTGCGCTGTGTGAGGTCTTCGGTGCCGAGAACGTCGGCATGATGACCGGCGACGCCGCCGTGAACTCGTCGGCGCCGATCATTTGTGCGACGGCAGAGATCGTCGCGAATCTCGCACTGCGAGAGGGCCCGAACTCCGATATCGGCCAGGTCGTGATGGACGAGTTCCATTTCTACTCCGAACCCGATCGAGGTTGGGCGTGGCAGGTTCCGCTCATAGAGTTGCCGCACGCGCAGTTCCTCTTGATGTCGGCAACTCTCGGTGAGGTCGACTTCTTCTCCGAGGATCTGACGCGTCGCACCGGGAAGCCGACCACCGTCGTCTCCGGCACGGAACGCCCTGTGCCTTTGATGTTCTCGTACGCGACCACGCCGGTCGGCGAAACCATCGAAGATCTGGTGACCACCAACCAGTCCCCCGTCTACATCGTGCATTTCACGCAGGCGGCCGCGCTCGAGCGCGCCCAGGCACTGACGAGCGTCAACTTCTGTTCCAAGGCAGAGAAGGAAGCGATCGCCGAAGCGCTGGGCGGTTTCCGCTTCACCACGGGGTTCGGAAAGACACTCTCGCGCCTGGTCCGGCACGGCATCGGCGTTCACCATGCTGGCATGTTGCCCAAGTACCGACGGCTCATCGAAGTTCTCGCGCAGGACGGACTTCTCAAGGTGATCTGCGGTACCGACACTCTGGGCGTCGGAATCAACGTCCCGATCCGCACAGTGCTGCTGACCGGTCTCGCCAAGTACGACGGCGTCCGCACACGGCATCTGAAGGCCCGCGAGTTCCATCAGATCGCCGGCCGCGCGGGTCGTGCAGGCTACGACACGATGGGCACCGTTGTCGTCCAGGCACCGGAACACGAAGTGGAGAATCTGCGGGCAGTCGCCAAGGCCGGCGACGATCCGAAGAAGATCAAGAAGATTCAACGCAAGAAGGCTCCCGAGGGGTTTGTGTCCTGGAGCGAAGCGACGTTCGACCGCTTGGTCGCGGCATCGCCCGAACCGTTGGTATCGCGATTCTCGGTCAGCAACTCGATGCTGCTCAATGTCATTGCCCGCCCGGGCAACTGCTTCGACGCGATGCGGCATCTGTTGGAGGACAACCACGAATCGCGTCCGGCGCAACGTAAGCACATCCTCAAAGCGATCTCGCTGTATCGCGGATTGCTCAGCGCCGGCATCGTGGAACGCCTCGACGAACCCGACGAGTACGGCCGCATGGCTCGGTTGACGATGGACCTGCAACGCGACTTCGCCTTGAACCAGCCACTCTCACCGTTCGCCTTGGCGGCATTCGAACTTCTCGACGTCGAATCCGACAGTTACGCACTCGATGTCGTCTCGATCATCGAGTCGACGCTCGACGATCCGCGTCAGGTTCTGATGGCGCAGCAGCACTTCGCACGCGGCGAAGCGGTGGCGCAGATGAAGGCGGACGGCATCGAGTACGAGGAGCGCATGGAGCTTCTCGAAGAGGTCACCTGGCCGAAACCGTTGTCGGACTTGCTGTTCCCGGCTTTCGAAATGTACCGGGGTGGCCACCCGTGGATCACCGAGTTCGCCCTCTCCCCCAAGTCCGTGGTGCGCGACATGATCGAACGCGCCATGACCTTTGCCGAATTGATCAGCCATTACGGACTTACCCGGTCCGAGGGCCTCGTCCTGCGCTACCTCGCCGACGCCTACCGCGCGCTGAGGCAAACCGTCCCGACCGAAGCGCGCACCGAGGAACTCGAAGACATCATCGAGTGGTTGGGCGAGCTGATCCGTCAGGTCGACTCGAGCCTGCTCGACGAGTGGGAGTCACTCACCGACCCCGGAGCCGAGGCAGACACGGAAGAGGTTGCGTTCGGCGCCGACATTCCCCGTCCCATCTCGGCGAACCCGCGCGCATTCCGCGTCATGGTGCGCAATGCGATGTTCCGACGCATCGATCTCGCGTCGCGTCGACAGTGGAACGAGCTGGAAAACCTCGAGGACGGTATCGAGGCCGCCGAGTGGGAAGAGCAACTACTGCCGTACTTCGAGGAGTACGCAACCATCGGAACCGGGCCGTCGGCGCGCGGTCCGGCGCTCTTCCAGGTCACTGAGGACGGAGAGTTCTGGCGGGTGCGGCAGGTGCTCGAGGATCCGGAGGGCGATCACGGATGGGCGCTGCTTGCCGTCGTCGACATCCCGGAATCGGATGCGGCGGGTGAAATCGTGTTCGACGAGCTGAGCGTCGTAGAAGGCTAGCGCCTGTGCGCCTTTCCGGTAGTCATCGCTACCGGAAAGGCGCACAGGGGGGCGTCAGCCCCTTCGAGCCTTCCGCGGCTGGTTACGACGCGCAGCGCGCTTTTCCTTGATGCGAACGTTTTCGGCCCGCACGTCGGCCTGAACAGCGCGTTCCTTTTCGAGCCAATCAGGCTTCTCTTCGAGGAGTGCGGCGATCTGATCCGTGGTGAGTGCTTCTTCGACGCCGCCGCGGGCCAGGCCGGCGATCGATACACCCAGCTTGGCGGCGATGACCGGGCGAGGGTGCGGTCCGGTGCGTCGCAGCTCCAGCAGCCACTCCGGCGGATCGGTCTGCAGAGCGGTCAGCTCGTCACGAGTCACGTCGCCTTCCTGGAACTGCGCAGGTGTTGCTTCCAGGTACACACCCAGCTTCTTGGCAGCCGTCGTCGGCTTCATCGTCTGGGGAGTTTTGTTCGACGTCATGCAACAAGAGTAACCAGCCGATACGGGTGCTTTTACCAAGGCGGTAGCCTTGCCTGGTGACAGACGCGGATAGTCAGGCAATTTTTCGACTCGCGTACGCCCCGGGGGTGACGCCCACCAAGTGGGTCCGGGTGTGGCACGAGCGGCTCCCCGAGGTGCGTCTGGAACTTGTTCAGTTCCCGGTACTCGAACTCGAAGCTGCACTTCGCGCAGGTGAAGCAGATGCAGGGTTGGTTCGCCTGCCGATCGACCGGACCGGAATCAGCGCCATCTCGCTGTATGCGGAAACCCCGGTGGTGGTGGTAGCGAAAGATCACGTGTTCACTACTGTCGATCAGATTTCCGTCGACGATCTGGCCGACGAGATAGTGCTCGATCCGCTCGACGACAGACTCGACTGGCCGACCCGTCCCGGAAAGACCGCCGCCGAGCGACCCGCGACCATCGCCGACGCCATCGAGTTGGTGGCCGCCGGCGTCGGAGTTGTCGTGGTTCCCCATTCGCTGGCGCGGTTCCACCATCGCAAGGACCTGACCTTCCGTCCGGTGGACGATGCGCCCGAGGCTCCTGTGGCTTTGGCATGGATGGAGTCCAAGACCACAGATCTGGTCGAGGAACTTATCGGCATCGTGCGGGGCCGAACGGCGCAGAGTTCCCGCGGCCGAAACGGTGAGCCGGCGGAGAAGATCAAGGGCTCCGTCAAGGCCAAGATCGCGGCCCGCGAGCGTCGCGCAGAAGCTGCCAAGAACGGGCAGAAAGCTAAGGGCGCCGGCACCGCAAAGAACATTTCCGGACGCAACGCAGGTTCCGGCAAGGCCAAGGCCGGCGGCAAATCGGGCAGCGGCAAGTCCGGTGGGACCAAGAGTTCGGGTGGCCGGTTCTCCGGAAAGCAGAAGGGCCGCTAGGGCTTTCACACAACCCCCTCGACCGCGAGGACGATGACGCACCCCTCGAGGTCGGGTCATCTGGCATGCTCTATCCTCGATTCACTGTGATCTCGCAGATGAATTCGGGGGGATTCGTTCATGGGTGTGGATACTTTTTCAGCTGATCCAGCCGAATTGGCAAGTGCTGCGGAGGGGCTGACGGCATCTGCCGAGGAACTCGGTGGATTCTCGGCTTCGGAGGCCGCTACCGCCGCATCGGCCGGAGCCGCCGGGTCGGCGTTCGCTGCAGCCATAGCCGACAACGTCGTCACCGTCGACGAACTCGGCCGCGCGATCGGTGCGGGGATCACTGCTACCCGCACGAAACTGGAAAACTCCGCACGAGTGTTCGCCCGGGTCGACATCGCCAACGGCGCACGGATCGAGGATTCGGGAGACGTGCGATGACACTGTCGATCTCGCAGATCCGATCCTGGAATCTGGACGCCCTCGACAACTATGCCGGCTCCCTGGGCCGCGGACATGACGTATTCGACAGCAACGTCGACATCGCGCACCGCATCATGGGCACCGCAACCAGCGATTGGAGCGGCAGCGCGGCGACCGCAGCATGGGATTCGGCAACCCAGCAGCATGCCTTCGGGCGAGACGCCGTCGCGATAGTCGGAGACGCCGGGCGCTGTGTCGCAGCGCAATCGGCAAACCTCCGGTACACCCGCGAAACACTGGTCAGCCGCGTCGACGACGCGAGCGCCGACGGTTTCACCGTCTCTGACGACGGTTCCGTCACCGCGACGCCCGCATCTCTGGCGAGCACAGATCCGCGCGGGGTAGAAGCCCGCCTCGAATATCACTCGTGGCGCATCGGCACGGCACTCACGGACGTCGACGAGACTGACGCGAGCGCCGCCAGAATCCTCACGGAGATCACCGCCGCAGGCACCTCGCTCATCGACCGCAAGGCCGATTTCGGGATCCCCGATGCAGCGTCGACCGCCCCTTCACATCACGTTCGGTTCGATGGTCAGGGAGCCCACGACTCCGACATTCTCGCGCAGTCCCCGGGCGCAACACCCGAGAGCGAGGCGGCCAAGCAACGGTTGATCGCCGCGACGACTTTCACTCCGGAACAACAAGCGCAACTTGCTGCCGGCGGGCCCGTGGTCGTCGACCCGGAACAACTCGCCTACCTACGTGAGTTCTACGCCGATACCAACCTCGACGAGCTGAAGAATATCGGTGCAGGAGCCGAAGGATTCCGCACGGTCAACTTCCCCGATGCGAATGTCCCCGCCGACGCGCGAATCCCCAGCGCCCTCGCCTCGGGCATGTTCACCGTCTCCAATCCCAACGTCACCGACGGCAACGGCAACGCGGGCAGCCTCGACAACCTTCCGCCAGACGTCCGCAGAATCTTCAGCGACCCCGCGTACAGCTCGCAACTCCAACCCGGTGGGTACTCCACCACCGTGAACGTCAACCATTTCGACGATTCGAATGCACTCACGGACATACTTCGAAATGCAGACCCGGCGACGCAATCCGGCAGCGCTTTGAGTTCTGCACTGCTCGATCGCAGCGCAGATCTCGCCCCTCTCCAATCGCAAACTTCATCGAGCGCCCCGATGCGATTGGTCTTCGACGACGACGGCCAGCCCGTCAGCAACGATGAGCTCGACTCCAGCCTCACCAAAGCCCTCGACGTTGCCACTCGGGACATACCTTCGAACGCCGACTTCCTCACCACCCCTGCTCATCAGGACGACGTGGTGAATCTGTTCACCCGCGAATGGAACGATGACGGACGAGCCGTCAGCGGCCTCACCGATTGGATCGGACCCGACGCCACCAACTCCAACCCAGCTGTTGCCGAACGGGCCGGCGCCTCTGCCCTTGCGCTCGCCCACAATCTCGCCGACAACAAAGGTGCCTACCTCGACATCGCCGGCCTGGACAACAGATCCATCGGAGAAGTGAATCCCGCGTTGACGCAATCCATTGGTTCCGCGGTGACCCCGTACATCGGGAATCTCGTCGGATTGGAACCCGATCAAACCGGTACCCTCGGTTTCGAAAATCTCGATGCCTACGACGACAGATTCGCCAATGCAAAATCGGTGATCGCGATCATCGACAGCGACCCCCACGCAGCCGCAAGTTTCAATGCGAACATGCTCGGAGCCGCGGGCCAACTCCAAGGGACCTTCGTCGAAACCAGCATGAGCGGAGACATCGCCGCGGGTTCTTCGCAATATGCAATATATGCGGGACGCGTCCAGGCACTGATGGACGGCGCTCTGGAGGAAGAAGCCTTCAACCGAACCGGTGACGCTGCGGCGGCGCAACAGGACATCATCAGCAGACGTGGGAAAACATACGACGAACTCGGTTGGCTGATTTCCGGCGGTGCCGCCATGATCCCAGGCTTCGGACCACCGACCAGCGTTGCAGTCAGCATGCTGGGAGTCGAACTCAAAGATCACGTCCTGGGCTCCCCGGTCGAAGTTCCTCCGGCACAACTCAACTTCACAGACCAGAGTTCGGCTTCGACGACCCTTCTCGATTACCGATTGGTTCAGGCACTCGACAACGCCTACGGAAGAAAAGACTTCGAGCAACTGAACGGTTTTCGAGTCAATGGCGATCCGAGCGAATCCCTCAGACCAGTCGATCTGGAGACCCTGGGTCTAAACGGCAAATTCGACAGCACGCTGCAGGACTATTTGACGTTTCGGGGATTCAATCGCGATACGTTCATGACCAACATGAGAGACGGACTCGACGATGTCGGATAGATTTCCTGCGTTTACAAGGCGAAACCACCGCGCCGCAACCGCTCTTGCACTGGCATTCAGCATGGGATCATGTATCGCGGGTTGCGCGGCACCCAACTCAACCGAAAACGTCAGCGCCACAACCACGCCCGCCGCGTCAAACGTCTATGTACTACCGAGCTACATGACCGACTATCACAACCAATGGCTCGCAGACCCCGGCATCGACCTCTTCAGCGAAGAGGCCACCATAGTCCGAGCATTCATAGAATCCGACTACATCGTTGACAGTGGTGGCGATCGCAGCGACGCCTACCACGGGTTCTCGAGAATCACTGCGAACACTCGTGGAACGGTCTCGAGCGATCGCCGCTACGGAGAACCCGCAGACACACCACCACGCGTCTACCGAGGTACCAGCATCAACCGGATCTTGAGTATTCAAACAATTCCCGCCGGATACCCTGGCGATTCGACCGTCGTCGCTTACGCCTGCTCCGACGCCTACGATACCGATTACGACGGCCGCAAACCGGATTCGTCGCGACTCCCGAGCAGTAGTTACGAGATCTGGATGCACAACACCGCTTCTACGGCTACCCCCTACCCTCGATTCGAAGGGCCCCGCAATGCACCGGAAGGGGACGTCTTCGGCGGCTGGATCGTCGACAAATTCACCAGCTCCACCAGCGACCGTGTGCAACAGGAGACTTGCTCTGACTGGTTCAAATCGCGTCACGACGGGAATCGACTCCGGATGAGCACCGACTTCGCCCCACCCCTCGTCCTCCCCAACTACCCCGGCTGGCCAGAATATGCGGCCCGGTAGGGGCCAGGGCAACGGTGCCGCGCCCAAATCTGACCAAGTCAGGACCTCAGCGGCGCTGCCGGACGCATGATGGAGTGATGACGGTCGAAAATTCGCACGCCTTGGACGAACTGGTAGCGGCACTCCCCGAGGGAGCCGTCCTGCTGGATCCGGATGTGACCGCGGGCTACCGCCAGGACTGGGCCGCCGACCCGACCGCCGGCCATCCCGCTGCCGTGGTTCGCGCAACGTGCACCGAAGACATCCAAACAGTGATGCGCTGGGCAACCGCCAACCGCGTACCGGTGGTTCCCAGAGGTGCCGGCTCGGGCCTTTCCGGTGGATCCAGCGCCGTCGACGGTTGCATAGTGGTCAGCACCGAGCGAATGCGACAGATCACGATCGACCCGGTCGCCCGTGTGGCGGTTACTCAGCCCGGCTTGATGAATGCGGAGGTCAAGAAAGCCGCCGCAGAGCACGGACTCTGGTACCCACCTGACCCGTCGTCCTTCGAGATCTGTTCCATCGGCGGCAATGCAGCCACCAACGCCGGCGGACTCTGCTGCGTCAAATACGGAGTTACCACCGACTACGTTCTCGGACTCCGGGTCGTGCTGGCAGACGGGACAGCGGTCAGCCTCGGAGGTCCCCTTCTCAAGGACGTCGCCGGACTCTCCCTCACCAAACTGTTCGTGGGCAGTGAGGGAACTCTCGGCATCATCACCGAAATCACGTTGCGTTTGATTCCCGCGCAGCCGCCCGCATCAACCGTCGTCGCATCGTTCGACTCGGTACAAGAAGCTGCGGACGCGGTCTTGGCGATCACCAGCAACATGCGTCCGGCGATGCTCGAGTTCATGGATCATGCCAGCATCAATGCCGTCGAGGATGCGGTACGCATGGGTCTGAACCGCAAGGCTCACGCACTGCTGCTCGCGCAGTCCGACGCACCCGGCGCGGCAGGCGTGCTGGAAATCGAGACGATTGTTCAGGCGTGCGAAAACAACGGAGCCACCGAAGTATTCGCCACCGATGACCAGGCCGAAGGTGACGCTTTTGCGGCGGCACGGCGGGCAGTGTTCCCGGCAGTGCTCGCGATGGGAAGTCTGCTTCTCGAAGACGTGGGCGTTCCCATGCGCGCACTCCCCCAGCTGGTAACCGGGGTCGAAGCCATCGCCGACGACCTCGACGTCCTGATCTGCACGGTGGCGCACGCCGGAGACGGAAACACACACCCGCTCATCGTCTTCGACCCCGCAGACCCGGACATGTCCGAACGCGCACAGATCGCATTCGGACGGGTGATGGATCTCGCCATCGCGCTCGGCGGCACGATCACCGGCGAACACGGGGTCGGTCGACTCAAGCGCGACTGGCTGCCGTCACAGTTGGGTGAAGACGTCATGGCCCTCAATCGCAAGGTCAAGGATGCGCTCGACCCGCTGGGAATTCTCAATCCCGGAGCCGTCATTGCCGCGAAAGAAGGCTCTCTCGACTAGCTTTCACGTCGACGTCGAACGAGTTACGTCATCGAGGAACCGTCGGGCTGACCGAACGGACCAGCTCGGCCAGCTGACGGAATCCTTCTGCTCGGCCACTCGACGAGCGGAACACGACGCCGATCGTGCGACCTGGAGCCGGCGAGGCGAAATGCGCCGTCGACAAGTCCCCGCGTCGAACCTCCACGGCAACAGCCGATTCCGGGACCAAAGTCACCCCGAGTCCCCCGGCCACACATTGCACGACTGTCGCGAGAGAGGTAGCCCGCGTGTCGCCGGCAAGCGGATGGGCGTCTACCGAACGGCACAGATCCAACGTCTGGTCGCGCAGGCAGTGGCCGTCGTCGAGCAAGAGCAACGGCAGCGCGTCGAGCACGTCCGCCGTGAGATCGACACGTCCGGCCAAGGAATGATCGTTCGGCACGACCATCACAAAATCCTCTTCGTACACAGGAACTTCCACCAGGCCAGGTGTTCCGGCAGGAAGCGCCAACACCGCGACGTCGAGCGCTCCCGATCGCAGGGCATCAAGCAAGCGCGCCGTTTGATCCTCGACTATTTGCGGCGCCAACGACGGTAGCTTCTCGCGCAGCTCCGGCAACAACCCCGGAAGAATGTACGGCGCAACGGTCGGGATCAACCCGATGCGTAGCGGTCCGGTCAGAGAGTCGCCGGAGCCGGCCGCGCTCGCGACGAAACCGTCGGCAGCCTCGAGGATTTGCTTCGCCTGACCGAGCAAGCGCTGTCCGTCCGCGGTCACGAGCACGCGCCGCGTACTACGTTCGATCAGTTTGACCCCTAGTCCCGCCTCGAGAGCCGCCAGCGCCTGCGACAGTGTGGGTTGGCTCACACCGGAACGTGCTGCGGCAGTACCGAAGTGCCGGTACTCGGCCACCGACACAAAGGCACGCAGCTGTGACAAGGAAGGTTGATAAGTCTGATCAGACATGCCTATCAGTGTAGTGCCACCCATCACCTTTACCTTTTGAACGGTTTGATGCAGAATGGACTCATACCAAAAAGCGCCGGTCACAACCTCGACACTCCAGTCGAAACCGTCCGACCCGCTGACGGTGACAAACCCTCTCGATCCAGCACGTTCGGCCGTCACAGTCCGAACAGCCGGATCGTGTGCGCAAGAAATTCCTGTTCACGAGACACGTAGGAGAATGAGACACATGGCTCTGCTCACAATCGGCGACCAGTTCCCCGCTTACAACCTCACGGCTGTCATCGGCGGCGACCTGTCCAAGGTCGATGCCCAGCAGCCCGATGACTACTTCACCACCGTCACCAGTGACGACTACGCAGGCAAGTGGCGCATCGTCTTCTTCTGGCCCAAGGACTTCACCTTCGTGTGCCCCACCGAGATTGCTGCATTCGGCAAGCTCAACGAAGAGTTCGCAGACCGTGACGCTCAGGTTCTCGGCGCTTCCGTCGACAACGAGTTCGTGCACTTCCAGTGGCGTGCACAGCACGAAGAGCTCAAGACCCTCCCCTTCCCGATGCTCTCGGACCTCAAGCGTGAGCTTGCCGAGGCCACCGGCGTCCTCAACGCCGACGGCGTTGCAGACCGCGCGACGTTCATCGTCGACCCCAACAACGAGATCCAGTTCGTCTCCGTCACAGCCGGTTCCGTCGGCCGTAACGTCGACGAGGTTCTCCGCGTCCTCGACGCTCTCCAGAGCGACGAGCTGTGCGCATGCAACTGGAAGAAGGGCGACCCGACCATCAACGCCGGCGAGCTTCTGACTGCGAGCGTCTGAGTATGAGCGTCGAGAACCTCAAGAACTCGCTTCCCGAGTACGCGAAGGACCTCAAGCTCAACCTGAGTTCCATTGCGCGCACGACGGTCCTGAACGAGCAGCAGTTGTGGGGAACGCTCCTCGCAACGGCCGCAGCCACCAAGTCTGCGTCCACGCTCAAGGAGATTGCTTCCGAGGCTGCCGACAACCTGTCGGCAGAGGCGTACAACGCCGCTCTCGGCGCAGCGTCGATCATGGGCATGAACAACGTCTTCTACCGCACCAAGGGCTACCTCGACGGTAAGTACGACGACCTTCGTGCCGGCCTGCGGATGAACATCATCGGCAACCCGGGCGTCGACAAGGCCGACTTCGAATTGTGGTCGCTTGCAGTGTCCGCGATCAACGGCTGCAACCACTGCCTCGAAGCTCACGAGAACACCCTCCGCCAGGAAGGTGTCGACCGCGAGGTCATCTTCGAAGCGATCCGCGCCGGTTCCATCGTCGCGGGCGTCGCACAGGCTGTCGAAGCCAACGAGATCCTCTCTGCCGCACAGGTCTGATCACTCGGACCTGAGTGCAGTTCGACGAGCCCTCCCCACCGTGAAGGTGGGGAGGGCTTTTCGCGCGCTAGGGTGGACCGATGGGTATCGAGGTGAGTGTGGTCCGGGTCTTCACGGACGAGAACGGCAAGCACGGGAATCCGTTGGGAATCGTCGACGCGTCCACGGTTGCAGAATCGGATCGACAAGCCGTCGCGAAGGAACTCGACTACAGCGAGACCATCTTCATCGACGTTCCGGATGACGGCGCCTCACGTGCGCGGGTCCAGATCTTCACTCCGGCAGCAGAACTCCCCTTCGCCGGACACCCGACCGTCGGTGCCACGTGGTGGCTGGGCGAACAGGGCCGTCGCGTGAGCGCCCTCGACGTTCCTGCCGGCAGTGTCGACGTCCGCCAATCCGGCGCTTTGACGTGGGTACGCGCGCGTGCCGAATGGGCACCGGAATTCGCGATCTATCCGATGGACACGGTCGACGACGTCATCGACGCAGATCCGTCCGACTACGAGGCGGATCATTCGTATCTGTGGGCATGGCAGGACAAGCTCGAAGCTGCCATCCGCGCACGCATGTTCGCACCGGTGATGGGAATCGCCGAGGACGAGGCGACCGGATCTGCAGCGCTGCGCATCACGGACCGGTTGAGGAAATCACTGCTCATCACCCAGGGACGCGGATCGGTGCTTCACACCACCTTCTCTCCGGAAGGGTGGCTCGAAGTCGGCGGCCGCGTCGTCGCCGAGCCGTCACGAACCTTGTGAGTACCCGGCGGGATTGCGTCCGGCCTCGAGGTCACGTGCGCTGAGTGACACCGAGATCTCGTCACCGAGCGCAACTCCCGGCGCGAGGGGCAACTGATCTCCACTCCAGAACTTGCCCGGATCGAACCAGTTGATACGACGGTTACCGACAAGCAGACCCATCGCCTCATAGGTCTTGGCAACCACTTCGGCGCAATAGGCGCTCTCGACGGCCACTGCGGACACGTCGGACTTCTTGCGCAGCTTCGGGATTCGGCCTCCGAACCAGCGTGAGGCAAGCTTCGCCGTCGACGGGAACGGCGTACCGTCCAGCCGTGCGATCGTCTTGAGCAGAGCGTCTTCCTGCTCCCGGGTGACTTCGTGGTCGAGCTGGCGCAACCATCCACGCTGCCCGTACTTGGCGCCCCAGACCTGAACCGCCGATCGCAGATCGTGCAGTTGGACACCACGCTGGAAGCGTCCGGTCCACATGTCCTGCAGCGAGTGACCGAGTTCCGCATGCCACATCAGCGGCGGAAGGTCGTCGATCACGACCGACATTCCGACGTGGTTGACCGGGCTGTTGGTCAGCGTCTGGATGGCCCGGTCCGCCGTCGACTCTCCGCGGAAGATCCAGATGTCGCCCGTGCGGGTCGCCGCGGCGGCCTCCTCGAGACTCACCTGCGAAAGCAATCGTCGGTCCATGCCTCTAGCGTAGAGGGATGAAACTCCCTACTCCTCTGCGCGCCTCGCACGTTTGGAAACTGGTCGGCCTCGCCGGTGCAATGGGCGTTGCCGCCACCGGGGTTCTCGTTGCGCGCGGCGAACGCCAGCGTCGGGCCTACTCTCCGGACGAAATTCGCTCGGTACTGCACGAGCGGTACACCCAGGCCTACGCCAAGCAGTCGGAACAAGAGGTTCTGGAACTCGAACCTGCACCCAACGCTGTGCGGCGCCGAATCGAGAAACTCTTCCGGCGCCGCAACTGAAACTCATCCGAGAGCTGCGAGGATCCCTGCTGCCAACTCCGCGACCTGATCATCGGTCATGACGAACGTCGGCGAAATCTGCATCGCACCCTGACCCGCCGCGCGACCCGAAATACCGTGCTCACGCAACGTCTTCACGAACGGCAAAGCCTCCGCCGGATCAGCCAACTGCACCGCAG